>NZ_LJHU01000008.1 GCF_001295975.1 Brevundimonas sp. AAP58
CCGACGGCGTTCGCACGCAGGCCGGTCCGCTGCCGCAGATCGGCTCGGCCGCCGCGATCAGCCAGGCGACCAGCGGCGGCTTGGAGAAATAGCCCCAGGCCGGGCTCTGGGCCCAGACCCAGTACTGGGCCTCATCGGCGTAGAGGTCCGTCACCGAGAGCTGCAGGCCGATCAGCCGAACCAGGGTGAGGACGACGACCGCCCCGATCAAGGCGGCGGGGATCAGGCCAGGGCGGGGACCGGGGTCGACCGCGCGCGACGGCGGCGACGCGCCCGTCGGGCCGCGACGGGGCAGTGGAGCATGAGGCGATGCAGCAGGCACAGAACGAGGGCTGTGATGGCCCATGACAGCACGATGTCCGACAGGAAATGACCGCCGAACAGCAGGCGGTTGAACGACAGGGCGGCGGCATAGGCGAAGGCCGCCGGGATCAGGATGGCCCGCCAAGGTTGCGGCGTCATGACAACCGCGACCGCCGCGATCCAGGCCGCCGACGACGCCTCGCCCGACACGAAGGAGCAGTTCGCGGCGCACTGGTCCGTCACCAGCCAGGCCCGCGTGAACTCCGCCTCGCCGCCGAAGGCCTCGATCTGGATCGGCCGCGCCCGGCCCCAGCTCGCCTTGAAGAGGCCATTCACGACCAGACCCGACGCGAGCGCCAGGCCGCTGATCAGGAACAGGGCCTTCTTCGCCTCGCGCCAGCCGGTCCACCAGCCGCGCACGGCCACGACGATCAGCCCGAGCAGCATCAGCCCCATGACCCAGCTCGACGACTTGCGCAGGGCGCGCAGCAGCGGGTCCGTGGTGGCCACGAAGCCGAGCGCGGGATCGTGGAACAGATCGCTCACCGCCAGATCGACGCCGGGCAGCAGCACGAAATAGGCGGACAACACCATCGTCAGAACAAGGGCGACCGTGACCGGTGAGGCGCCGTCGATGCCCGCCGCCAGCGACAGACGCATCTTCAGCATTGCCCGACGCAGGGACCGCCCCATGCCACCGAACCGGTCGCCCCTCCGGCCGCCCCCCAGCGTCTGCACGAACGTCATCGATTCCCCCAAACCGAGCGGCGTCTGGGGACCGGATGCCTGACTCGTGCGTCGGCCGCGTCACGGAAACATGGGTGTCCCGTGTCGGTTCGACGGCGGTTCGGTTGCGGCTCGTCCGAGACCGGAGAAGGAAGGAGAGGTTCCAGGGATTGGGGTCTAGGGTCTAGGGATCAGGCTCGAACTGATGCAAATCCCAGCCCGAGCCCTCGCCGCACTCCCTGAAACCGGATCCCTGGCCCCTAGCCCAAACCTTCCCCCATGCCCGAACTTCCCGAGGTCGAGACCGTCCGGCGCGGACTGGAGCCCGTACTGACCGGCGCGCGCCTGACGCGCGTGCGCCAGAACCGGCCCGACCTGCGCTTTCCCTTCCCCGACCGTTTCCCCGAGCGGCTGGAGGGCGCGACCGTTCTGGCCGTCCAGCGCCGGGCCAAATACCTGCTGGCGCCCCTGTCGACCGGACAGACCTGGGTGACGCATCTCGGCATGACCGGCCGCTTCACCCTGGACGGCGAACAGCTGGGCGAGTTCGAAACCGCCGCGCCCAGCGTCGGCAAGCACGAGCACATCAGCCTGTCTGCAGTCGCCGAGGGCCGCGCCACCCGCATCGGCTTCGCCGACGCCCGCCGCTTCGGCTTCATGGGCCTGATCGCCTCGGACGCGGTCGAGGCCCACCCCTGGTTCGCCGCCATCGGACCCGAACCCCTCGGCAACGCCTTCTCCGCCGCCCACCTGGCTGAGGCTTTCAAGGGCAAGGCCCAGAACATCAAGGTGTCGCTGCTGGACCAGCGCATCGTCGCCGGCCTCGGCAATATCTACGTCTGCGAGGCCCTGTGGCGGGCGAAGATCTCCCCCACTCTCCCCGCCGGCCGCGTCTCGCGCCCGCGTCTGGAGGCCCTGACCATCGCCATCCGCGACGTCCTGACCGAGGCCATCGCGGCGGGCGGCTCCACGCTGCGCGACTTCGCCAATGCCGAGGGCGGACAGGGCTATTTCCAGCACGCCTTCGACGTCTACGGCCGCGAGGCCCAGCCCTGCCGCCGCGACCCCGCTCACCCCGTCACACGCCGCATCGTCCAGGGCGGCCGGTCCACCTTCTACTGCCCGGCGTGTCAGAGGCGGTGAGGCGGCGGTGTCGGAGCGGGCCGCTGCGTGCCCTGGGAGGCCCCACGAGCGACGTCATCTTCGGGGTCGCCTAGGGGTGGAAAGCGGACCTTGCCCGGCTATTGTGTGCCCCAGTAGTAAGGCCACTCACTCCGTCGATCAGAACCAAGCACGCGATCCTCTGCGGTCGCGTTCGAATAATCTACCGGCAGGTAGAATAGGTCTGGTCCGCCTTCCAGAATGAGCCTCCTTCGCTCGCCGGACCGCGTAAGGGCCACATCGCAACTGTGTCGCTCCCCAACCAGAACGAACTGACGATCCTCGCCTTTGAGAACCCTCTCCACTCGGACGAGGGCAGGTGCCGAGGCACTCCAAGGGCGGACAACTTCCCCATCGACAATGACGGAGGCGCGCTCGATCAACTCCTCTGCCGCTCGTCGTTGCTCGGAGGGGCTAGGGTCGCCCGTTACGACAACCGCGCAGGCATACGCCGACACCGGCAAAAGGCAGAGGGCGATACCGAGTGCAATGCAGGGCGTCCCTAACGTGCGCATTGGCGAAGCGTGACATTGGTCTCTTAGGTCCGCAACAGGTCGATAGCTGCCATTCTGATCTGGACCGATTGCGGTCATTGATCTGGCGGGCCGCCCGTCCGAAAACCTGGTCCGGCCTCGGCCCTCTGCGCCGTTTTCGGAACGGGAGACCCAGGGTCGGGCCTTGTCGGGTCGCAAGTCCGACGGGAGGAGCGGAGCCCGATCCCAAGGTGATCCCTACGTCCGATTCTGACGCAGGCGCATGTCAGGCTTCCCGCCATGACCGACGCCCGCCCATCCTACCGCATCCGTTCCCCCGAGACCTGGGCCGCCGCCCGCGACGCCTTTCTGGCGGGCGAGCCGGCCGAGGCCGTCTGCGGCCGTTTCGATCTGGGCCTCTCGGCCTTCTGGAAGCGCGCCCGCGAGGAGGGCTGGCGGCGCGCCGATCAGCCCGACCCGGAGCCTGACGACGTCCTGCCCGACCCCGATGCGCGGCTCGAGCGGTCCGATCTCGCCGATCTGGCCTGGCAGCGGCTGTCGCGAGCGGTCGGCCAGGGCCGGATCGCCGAGGCGCTGCGCTGGCAAAAGCTGCACGCCGAGCTCACCGCCCCCGAGCGCGCCCGCGAGCGCGAAGCCGCCCGCGAGGAGGCCCGGCTGCGCCGCGCCGAGGAGGACGCCAAGGACGCCCGCATCGACGCCATCACCGAGGTGGCCGAGCGGCTGGCGCTGGACCCGGCCCTGTTCCACGCCCGCCGCGCCCGACCGGCGTCCGCCAAAGTGCACGATGTGGACGATGTGCACAGTGTTTCGACCTCCACGCCGCTGAACCGCGCCGAACGCCGCCGCCTGGCCCGACTGCAGCGCGCCGCCGCGCCGCCCTGAACCGCCTTTCGCGGGGCGAACCGGCTTGGTAAGCCCGCCCCGAACAGAGGAGGCCCCCATGACCGACACCTACGCCAATCTGCTGATCGAGCGGCACGCCGACGGCTATGCGGTCGTCACCCTGAACCGGCCCGAGGCTCTGAACGCCCTGAACTCGGCCCTGTTCGCCGACCTCGCGGCCTTCCTGGCCGCCGTCGAGCACGACGACAGCGTCCGCTGCCTGATCCTGACCGGCTCGGGCGACAAGGCCTTCGCCGCCGGCGCCGACATCAAGGAGATGGCGGACCAGACCTATGCCCAGATGTATTCAGGCAATTTCTTCGCGCTCGGCCACGACCGGATCACGCGGTTTAGGAAGCCCATTATCGCGGCCGTCAACGGCTTCGCGCTCGGCGGCGGGTGCGAGCTGGCCATGCTGTGCGACTTCATCGTGGCCAGTGAGAAGGCGAAATTCGGCCAGCCCGAGATCAACCTGGGCGTCGCGCCGGGCATCGGCGGCTCCCAGCGCCTGACGCGCCTGGTCGGCAAGTCCAAGGCCATGGACATGGTCCTGACCGCCCGCATGATGGACGCCACCGAGGCCGAGCGCGCGGGCCTGGCGTCGCGCGTCTTCCCCCACGACCAGCTGCTGGACGAGGCCCGCAAGATCGCCGCCCGCATCGCCGCCCAGAGCCCGCTCGCCGTCATGGCCAACAAGGAGATGGTCAACGCCGCGCTGGAGACCACCCTGACCCAGGGCGTCCAGTTCGAACGCCGCCTGTTCCACAGCCTGTTCGCCTTCGAGGACCAGAAGGAAGGCATGGCGGCCTTCGTCGAAAAGCGGAAGCCGGAGTTCAAGGGGAGGTAGGTTCTAGGTTCGAGGTTCTAGGGGGATCGAGCGACCTGAACGGCATCGCCTCAGCCACACCGTCTTCTCCCTAGAACCTGAAACCTAGAACCTCATCCCTCGAACCTGACCCCTCGAACCTACTTGCCCCTCCACCCCCCTTCCGCTATACGCCGCGCCTCTTGAAGTTTCCCCACGCCGTGGACGGGGTGTCCGCGGCGTTTGCCTTGATAGGTTCTGACGAATGGCCAACAACCCCGGCGCCAAGAAAGCGATCCGCAAGATCGCCGCGCGGACCGAAGTGAACAAGTCGCGCCGTACCCGCGTGCGCACCTTCCTGAAGAAGTTCCAGGAAGCCGTCGCCGGTGGCGACGCCGAAGCCGCCAAGGGCGCCTTCGTCACCGCCCAATCGGAACTGATGCGCGCCGTCTCCAAGGGCGTGGTTCACAAGAACACCGGCTCGCGCAAGGTCTCGCGCCTGGCCGCCCAGCTGAAGAAAATGTCGGCGGCCTGAGCTAGGTAGTTTTACGGACTGTCACCGGTCCGTCATGACAAACTCCAGAATTTTCAACGGCGAGTAGGCTCAAGCTTACTCGCCGTTTCGCCGTGTGCGGATAAGTGATCACAGGGGAATTTCCGCTCGCCACGCAGGCGAAACGGGCATTTTCCCAAGCAGGATTTGCACTTGGCGCTGTCAACGAATTTAGTTGCCATTCGGTCAACGAATCAGCGTTGACCCCCACGCCGCCGGGCGTAAGTTTTCCCTCCTAACGCACTTCCATCCCTTCACGGATGAAGACGGAGCGAGGCCCTGCCTTGCCCCGGCGGGAGAAGTCTGTTCGCCAGGTCGGCCCCACCTTCGAAGCCATCGCTTCGAGGGCCAGGAGAAGTCGTCCCTCGATCAGACACCCGGCGAAGGGCCTGGGACCGCGACGGTTCCGGGCGTCGATGACTTTTTTGAGGCGGGTGAGGAGATCATGGGGGGACTGGCAGTGGCGTCGACGGGTGCATCGGGCGGTGGCATGACGGATCCGGATCGCATCTGGACGGAGGCGGCGACCCGTCTTCGCGCCGAGATCGGCGAAGGCCCCTTCAGCTCCTATATCGCCCCGTCCGCGGTGCGCGCCGACGGCTCGGGCCAGCTGATCCTCGTCACCCCCACCGGCTATGCCCGCGACTGGGTCAGGAAGAACGCGCTCCGTCGCCTCAATGAACTGTGGCTGGGTCTGGACGGCCTGTCGCGCCGTCTCGAGGTCCGCTGCCGCGCCGAGGTTCCGGCCGTAACGCCCGCCTCGGCCATCGCCCTCCAGGCACTTTCGTCGGCGGGGTCCGAGACACCGGTGGCACCCACGGTCGGACCCGTGGCCGACGGACCGCGCGCCGTCCGCGCGGCGGGCCTGCAGGAGCGGCTGACCTTCGACAGCTTCGTGGAAGGTCAGGGCAACGCCTTCGCCCTGGCGATCGCGCGCCAGACGGCCAGCTGGGCCGAGGGCCACTTCAACCCGATCTTCTTCTGCGGCCCCTATGGCTACGGCAAGACGCACCTGCTCAACGCCATCGCCTGGGAGGCCCAGCGTCTCAAACCCGACGCCAAGGTCGTCTACCTGACCGCCGAGCGCTTCCTGTCGACCTTCGTCAAGGCCATGCAGGACCGCTCCACCGCCGCCTTCAAGGAGAGCCTGCGCACCGCCGACATGCTGCTGCTCGACGACGTCCAGTTCGTCGGTGGCAAGGCCTCGACCCAGGAAGAGCTGCTGTCGACGCTCACCGCCTTGATCGAGGACGGCAAGCGCATCGTCCTGTCCGCCGACCGCCCGCCGATGGCGCTCACCGAGGTCGAGCCGCGCCTGCGCAGCCACCTCGCCGCCGGCCTGACCTGCCCGGTCGAACCCGCCGACCGCGCGCTCAAGATCGCCGTGGCCCAGAACCGCATCGCCGCCTTCGCCCGCATGGGCCTGGTCTCCGGCGAGGCCCCGCGCGAGGTGCTGGAACAGCTGGTCGACCGCACGCCGGGTTCGGTCCGCGAACTGGAAGGCGCGATCAACACGCTCGCCGCCTCGGCCGGTCCGCGCCTGTCCAGCCTCGGCGCCGACGAGGCCGTGGCCCTGCTCGGCTCGGCGCTGCGCGGCGGCCCCGAGCGCCGCATCACCGTCGACGAGATCCAGAAGACGGTCGCCGAGCACTTCTCCATGAAGCAGGCGGACCTGCTGAGCGAGCGCCGCACCCGCGCCGTCGCCCGCCCGCGCCAGATCGCCATGTATCTGTGCAAGCAGCACACGACCCGCTCCTACCCCGACATCGGCCGCCGCTTCGGCGGGCGGGATCACACCACGGTGCTGCACGGCGTGCGCAAGATCGAAGAGCTGTTGGCCACCGACGACCAGATCGCCCGCGACGTCGAGGCCCTGACGCGCAAGCTGCGGGGGTAGGACCAGGTTCTAGGTTCGAGGTTTCAGGTTCTAGGGAGGTCGAGCGGTTTGGATGGCATCGCCCAACGGCCAATGTCTTCTCCCTCAAACCTAGACCCTCAAACCTAGAACCTAGAACCTCCTGCCCTTCCTTGCCCCGCCGCCTCAATCCGCTAGTGTCCGAAGTCCTTATCCGCGACCCCTCTTGAGTCGCCGCCGGACGCCCAAGAAGACCTCATGCAGCTGACCATCGAACGCTCCGCCCTGCTGAAGGCCCTCGGCCATGTTCAGAGCGTTGTGGAACGCCGGAACACCATTCCGATCCTGTCCAACGTCCTGCTGTCGGCGGGCCGCGACAAGCTGAGCTTCGCCGCCACCGACCTCGACATGGAAATGGTCGACGAGGCCGAGGCCACCGTCCAGGTCGAGGGCCAGATCACGGCGCCGGCCCACACTCTCTATGAGATCGTCCGCAAGCTGCCGGACGGTGCCGAGGTGGCGCTGACTTACAACGGCGACGACCCGCGCCTGACGGTCCAGGCGGGCCGGTCCAAGTTCAACCTGCCGGTCCTGCCCGCCGGCGACTTCCCGGTCATGTCGACGGACTCCACCGGCGTTCGCTTCACCCTGATGAAGGACGACCTGGCGCGTCTGATCGACAAGACCCGCTTCGCCGTCTCGACCGAAGAGACGCGCTACTACCTGAACGGCCTGTATCTGCACACCGTGGCCGAGGCCGGCATTCCCCTGCTGCGCGCCGTCGCCACCGACGGCCACCGCCTGGCGCTGGCCGAGACCCCGGCCCCGGAAGGCGCGGCGGGCGGGCCCGGCGTGATCGTGCCGCGCAAGACCGTGGATCAGGTCCGTCGCCTGCTGGATGACGGCTCAGGCCCGGTCGAGATCCAGGTCAGCCCCCAGAAGATCCGCTTCGAGTTCGGCCAGGCGTCCCTGACGTCGAAGGTGATCGACGGTGCCTTCCCCGACTACATGCGCGTCATCCCCAAGGGGAACGACAAGCAGGCCGACATCGACAACAGCCTGTTCGCCTCCGCCGTCGACCGCGTCGCCACCATCTCGGCCGAGAAGAGCCGCTCGGTGAAGCTTGCCTTCGAACTGGACCGCGTGACCCTGACGGTCCGCAACATGGAGGCCGGCCAGGGCGTCGAGGAGCTGGAGATCGGCTATTCGGAAGCCCCGTTCGAGATCGGCTTCAACGCCCGCTACCTGCTGGACGTCGCCGGCCAGATCACCGGCGAGAACGCCACCTTCATGTTCGCCGACCCCGCCAGCCCGACCCTGGTCCTCGATCCGGGCGATCCCGGCGTGCAGTATGTGCTGATGCCGCTGCGGGTGTGACGACCTTAATCTCCGCTCATCCCGGCGAAAGCCGGGACCCAGTGCTTTTGTGAGGCACGCCTGCCGGGATTGACGCCGAGCCCTACCCTCCGCCAGCCTTCACCCAAAGGACTGGGTCCCGGCTTTCGCCGGGATGAGCGGGA
Source organism: Brevundimonas sp. AAP58 (assembly GCF_001295975.1). Lineage (GTDB taxonomy): Bacteria > Pseudomonadota > Alphaproteobacteria > Caulobacterales > Caulobacteraceae > Brevundimonas. Next base: position 8,300 of record NZ_LJHU01000008.1, read on the forward strand.
GGGGATTGTTGTTCTTCACCTACATCGTCGCCAGCCGGAAGAACGGATCGGTCTACACCGGCTCAACCGACGACCTGTATGTCCGCGTCCTGCAGCATCGGAACGGGACGTTCGACGGCCATACCAAGCGATATGGCATCTCCAGGCTCGTCTGGTTTGAGACCCATCCCACGCGCGATGCTGCCTTTATTCGCGAACGGCGGATCAAGGAGTGGAAACGCAACTGGCGGCTGGAACTGATCGAGCGCGGAAATCCCGGATGGCGACACCTGTTCGAGGATCTGAAAAGGGACCGGGGATCGTCGCCGGACGATTGGACGCCGCCACCGGAACCAGACGATGGCTGACCGACCCCTCGATCGTTTCGAGCGCGTGGAGGTCACGACCCGCGCTCAGTGGCGCGACTGGCTGAGCGCCAACCACTGCCAAACCGAGAGCGTCTGGGTCGTCACCTTCAAGAAGGGCGCGTTGCAGCCCCGCGTGCCCTATGACGCTCTGGTCGAGGAGGCCCTGGCTTTCGGATGGATCGACAGCCTGCCCCGGAAGCTCAACGACGAGCGCACCATGCTCCTGATATCGCCGAGGAAGCCCGGCTCCAACTGGTCGGCGGTCAACAAGGCGCGCATCGACAAGATGACGGCGGCGGGCCTCATGCACCCCGCCGGCCTGGCCAAGATCCAGCAGGCCAGGGCCGACGGCTCGTGGACCGCGCTCGACGCCGTCGACCGGCTGGAGGTGCCC
>NZ_LJHU01000080.1 GCF_001295975.1 Brevundimonas sp. AAP58
CCGGTTCGGACGCCGGCATTCGCGGCCGGCCCCCTCCACCGCTTCGCGGTCCCCCTCCCCCTATAGGGGAGGATTGTAGGCGGCGAGACGGGCGGCCAATCCAAGGATCGCCTGGCTGTCTCGGCCGATGATCTGGGCGGACAAGGGCAGGCCGTCGCTCGATAGGCCCATCGGAAAGGCCACGGCGGGCAACCCCGCCATGTTGGCGAGGCAGGTGATGTCGGCCTGGTCCGCAGGGATGGGATCGCCGAAGCGGAAGGCCGGGCCGCCGGTGGTGGGGCACAGGAGGCCGACGCGGCCGCCGATCAGGGCCTCAACCGTTGCCTTCGCAGCCGCGATCTCGGAGCGGGCCTCGGCCAGCTTTTCCGGGGGCTGGGATGCGCCCCAGCGGAGCATGGCGGCAAAGGTCTCGGAGAAGCCGTCGGGGCGGGCGTCCAGCATGGCGGCGTGTTCGGCCATGCCCTCGACCTCGGAGATCAACAGGCCCCGGCGGCGCAGGCGGCCGAGGTCGATGTCGAGCGGGACGGATCCCTCCAGCAGGCCCTGGGCTTCGGCCGTGGCGACGACCGCGAGGAAGGCGGCACGGACGTCGTCGGACAGGGTCGCACGGCCTGTGACGTCCAGCACCGCCAGCGGGCCGCTCGGCGACGCCGGGTCTGGCGTGGCGATCTGGGTGAGGACGACGGCGCAGTCCTCGGCCGAGCGGGCGTGGACGCCGACGTGATCCAGGCTGGGCGACAGGGGCGTGACCCCCTCCTCCGGGATCGCGCCATAGCGGGGCTTGATGCCGAAGACGCCGCAGTAGGCCGAGGGGATGCGCACCGAGCCCATGGTGTCTGTGCCGAGCGCCGCCGCGCACAGCCCCGCCGCCACCGCCGCGCCCGAGCCACCGGACGAGCCGCCGGCCGTGTAGCCCTCTCGCCAGGGGTTCTGCGTCCGCCCGAACCACGGATTGTCGGTGACGGCGCCGAGCGCCCCCTCCTCCATGTTCAGCGTGCCGAGGACGATCGCGCCCGCCGCCCTCAGCCGCGACACGCAGGCGGCGTCACGATCGGCGATGCGGTCGCGATAGGCGCCGATGCCTGCCGTCCAGGGCAGGCCGGCGACGGCGATGTTGGCCTTGATTCCCACGACGCAGCCGTCCAGCGGCGACAGCGCCATGCCGGAGGCCCAGCGGTGGGCCGAGGCCCTGGCCGCGTCGCGCGCGCCTTCGACGTCCAGATCGATGAAGGCGTGGACAGTCGGGTTCAGCCGCTCTATCCGGGCCAGATAGGTCGCCAGCACCGCGTCCGGCCGGGCCGAGCCCTCGGCATAGGCGGCGGCGAGGCCTGTAACCCCGGCCGCGACCTCGGGCTCGAACGGGCCGATCATCAGAACCGCTCGTCGATCAGGCGGATGGGCTTCTGGCGCACCTCGACCTGGGTCAGGGCGGCCGTCTCGCCCCGGCCGACCAGTTCGACCTCGACCTCGATGCCGATCTTGCGCTTCAGGATTTCGCCGAAGCGGCCCGCCAGCGCGGGGTCGCCGGGCGCGGAAGCCTCGGCCACGACGACGAACGCATCACGCCCGGCCGCGTCGCGGCGGGTCTTGCAGACGAACTCCTTCAGGAACTCCGGCGCCTCGTCCAGCATGGGGCCGATGGCCTGGGGGAAGATGTTGATGCCGCGCACCTTCACCATGTTGTCGGACCGCCCGAGGAAGCCCTCGATCCGCTGGAAGCTGGCCCCGATCGACGAGGGCCGGGCGATGACCTCGGTCACGTCGTGGGTGTTGAAGCGGATGATCGGATAGAGGTCGTCCTTGTAGAGGCAGGTCACGACCATGTCGCCCGGCTGACCGTCCACGACCGGCTTGCCGGTGTCGATGTCGCAGACCTCCAGATACTGGGCGTCCTCCATGACATAGAGGCCGTCGCGGTCGGGGCCCTCGCCGGCGATACAGCCGGTGTCGCCCACGCCATACCAGTCGAAGCATTCGGCCCCGCCCCAGGCGTCGGACAGGGCCTGCTTGTCCTCGCGGCCCATGTGGCCCGAGATCATGCGGACGGGAATGTCGACGCCGGGCGTCAGGCCGGCGTCCCGCGCCACCTCGGCCAGGCGCTTGATGTAGTCGGCGAAGCCCACGATGGCGGTGGCCCCAAAGGTCTTCATCAACTCGACCTGCTGGGCCGAGCGGGTCTCCACGCCTGTGCCCGCCGACATGAAGACGGCGCTGGTCCAGTGGGTCACGGCCTCGCGCACATAGTGGCCGCCGTTGATCATGCCGTGACCATAGACGGAGTGGACCACGTCGCCGGACCGCAGCCCCTGCCAGCGATAGAGGCGGGCCAGCAGCAGATTCTGGACCTCGCGGCTCTTGGGTCCGAACAGCAGGACCTGGGGCTTTCCGGTGGTGCCCGAGGTGGTGTGGAAGATGACCGGGGGGCGCTTGTCCTCTGGGTAGGAGTCGAAGCCCGCGAAGTCGCCGAAGGGGGGCGCGATCTCCAGCGACTTCATGATGTCGGACTTGTCGAAGCTGGGCAGGTTCGGCAGGTCGTCGAGGCCCCGGATGTCGCCCTCCGCGATGCCGGCCGAGCCCCAGAGGCGGCGGTAGAAGGCGGTCTTCCAGGCGCGGGCGACGCAGCGGGCGAACAGCGCCTCCTGCCGGGCGCGGAGCTCGTCGCGGCTTATCGAGGTCACGAGCCGGGTGAAGGCGTCGCCGATGGGGTGGTCCCGCGCGATGGCGGCGAAGTCGATCTCGTCCCAGTAGGTGCGGTGGGTGTCGGTCACGTGTGGGCTCCGAGGAGGGAGAGGGTCGAAGAGGCGTCGGCGAGAGTCTCGAACCGGTCGATGGCCTCGGCGACGGCGGCGGCGTTCGCGCCGAGACCCGCGAAGTCGAGGCAGGCGGCCTGCTTGAGGAGGTGCTGTTCGCGGGTCAGGGGCTGGGCGGGAGAGCCGAGCTGGGCGATGACGGTGTGGGTCAGGATGCGGCCGTCGGTGGTGGTGACGGTCAGGGTGGCGGGCGTGAAGGCGGCGGGATCGGGGTTGTCGTCGGCCTTGACGCGGATGCGCTCGGCGAGAGTCAGCAACGTCGGGTCGGACAGACGGTCGGGCGTGAAGTCGGCGAGGCCGACGGTCCCCCGCGTCAGGACCACAGCGCCCAGCCACGGCAGGCACAGACGCGCCCAGGCCGGAGCCATGTCGGTTGTGGGACGGCGGCCGACGAGGCGGTGGATCAGGGGCGGGGCGCGATAGACGGCCTCGGACACATCTGCGGCGGTCAGGCCGTGCTCGGCCATCAGGGTCTGGAGGGCGACGATGCCGCCGTGGGCGGCGCGGCCGGTGGGGAAGGGCTTCCAGCTGACCTCGGCGATGCGAAAGCCGGGGGCCGGGTCGGTCAGGGGCGCGGGGTCGTGGGCCGTCTCGAACAGGCTCAGGTAGCCGAAGGGGCCCTCGATCGAGGCCTCCGGGCCGGGCAGATCGGCCTCGGCAAGGTCGGCGGCCATGACGGCGGCGCGGGCGGCGTTGGCGATCTGGATCGGCAGGGCGGGCTTGCCCTCGGCGTGGGCCTGCATGGTGCCCGAGGCGAAGGCGAGGGCGTAGCCGAAGGCGGAAACGGCTTGTTCGCTAGGCAGGCGGCGCAGCGAGATCAGGGCGGCGACGCAGCCGAAGATGCCCGCCGTGGCCGGGCGGAAGAACTTCAGGGGCGTGGTGGCGGCCAGACCGAGGGAGGCCGCAACCTCGACCCCGGCCACGAGGGCGGTCAGCAGGGCCTCGCCGGAGATCGGGCGGCCCTCGGCGGCGGCGCGGTCGGCCTCGGACAGGATCACGGCGCCTACGGTCGCCATCGGATGGACCACGGCGGGTTCGTGGACGCAGTCGAACTCCTGGGCGTGGATCTGGAAGGCGTTGACGAAGGCGGCCGAGGGTTGGGGCAGACGCACGCCCGCCCGGCCGAGGACGGAGCAGGTGGTCCCCTCGCCCCAGCGACGGGCGGCGGCGAGCACATTGTCGGCCAGCGGCGCGCGGGCTCCGGCGGCACCGACGCACAAGGTGTCGTGGAGGAAGGTCTTGGCGGCCGTCTTCGCAGGGGGGTCGATGTCGGCCCAGGTCAGGGCCAGGGCGCGTTCGGCCAGGGTGCGCGACAGGGTCATGCGCCGCTCCCCGGCAGGGCGGCAGACAGGTCGGCGACGGTAGTCGTCAGGCCCAGCCCCTCGACGGCGGCGATCAACGCTCCGGCGGCGTCGGGGCTCATGCCGCCCCAGGCCATGAGGGCTCGGGCCTTGTCACGCACGGCCTCGGGCGACAGGGGGTTCTCGGGATCGCCGAGCGCATCGAGCGCCTCTATGCGGTGATCGACGCCGCCCGCCGTCGCGATCAGGCGGGCGCCGAAGCGGGCGGGATAGGCGGCGGTCAGGTCGTCGGCGACGGCGACCGAGACGCGGGCGCGAAGGGCGGCGATCTCCGGATCGGTCAAGGCGGCGGGCTCGAACCGCTCGAGGCCCGCGTCGCCGTGGATCAGGGCGACAGCGACGCCGTGCTGGAGCGAGAACTTAGCCTCGGGGACGGTCGTCGGCGCCGGCTTGTCGCAGAAGAGGACGCTGTCGCGGTAGGTCTCGATCCGGATGGCGTCGGGCAGTCCGTCGATCCGCGCGCGCAGGGCGAGGGCCGCGTCGATGGCCGGGTGGGCGTGGCGGCAGGCGGCGTGGGGCTTGAAGCTGACTTCGTGGATGAGCCAGCCGTGGGCGGGGGCCAGCACGGCCTCGGGATCGGCGTCGGGGGCCATGGCGGGGAACAGGCCCTGTTCGCCCTCCAGGACCTTCAGCGGCCCGCGAAAGCCGTCGCGGGCGAGCAGCGCGGACGCGACCCCGTTCGCTGCCGCCCGCCCGTCGTGCAGCGCCTTGACCGAGCCGGGCTCGTGCCGCGCGCGCCAGAGCCCTGCGCCCTGCTGGCCCGCGAGACCCAGCGCCCAGGCCGTCCGCTCGCCATCCAGCGCCATCAGGCTCGCCCCCGCCGCCGCCGCGCCGAAGCCGCCGAGCGTGCCGGTCGGATGAAAGAAGCGATAGTGCGACGGCCCCGCCGCCCGGCCGATGCGGATCATGGCCTCATAGCCGCGCACGATCGCGTCCAGCAGGGCCTCGCCGTCGGCAGCGCCGAGGTGCTCGGCCAGGGCCAGGGCGGCGGGCATGACCACGGGGCCCGGATGCAGCAGGGCGCGGCGGTCGACGTCGTCCATCTCAAGGATCGCGCCGGCCGGACCGTTGGCGAGCGCCGCTGCCTGGGGGCCGACCCGACCGCCGCCGACGATGCGGCACGGGCCCGACCCTTCCATCGCCGCCAGCGCCGCGACGCGCGCCACGTCGGCCTCCCGCGACCCCGCGACGGCACAGCCGACCCAGTCCAGCAGATGCAGGCGGGTCCGCGCCCGGTCCTCGGCCGAGACCGGCCGGGCCAGCAGCTCCGCCA
>NZ_LJHU01000081.1 GCF_001295975.1 Brevundimonas sp. AAP58
AGCCCCAGACACGGTGTGCGCGGTCGCCCCCACCACCGCCTTCAGCGGTCCCCCTCCCCCGCGACGCGGGGGAGGATTTGATCACGGCGCGGTCGTGGAGTTTGTGATCAAGGTCCGCGCCTGCTCGATCGCGGCCTGGGTGGTCACCGCGCCCTCGCGGATCTGGTCGGCGAGGTTCATCAGAACCGGCCCGGTGATCGCCCCGGCCTGGGGTTCTTCCTCCAGGCCGATGCCGCCGTGGCGCGCGATGGCTCCGTCCCAGACCGCCCGCACCGCCGCCCAGTAGTCCGCCGTCTCGGCCCAGTAGGCGTCGCCCGGCGCGGGGTCATAGTCGGTCGAGACACGATAGGTGTTGACCACGTCCTCGTGCACCACGGTCGTCACGCCGGCGTCGTCGCCTTCAGCCGCCGCCAGCTTCAGATTGTCCTGGATGTGAACCCAGCCGCCCGGCATCAGGGCGTGGCGGTTGACCCCGACGTAGCGGTCGTAGGGCCGCTCGCGGATGGCGTCGCGGCGAGCCAGCGGCCTGGCCGTGTCGTTGCTGGTCCATTGAACCAGGCCGTTGTCGTGGCTCCATCGCCCGACGCCGCCGTAGCGAGGGCTGTCGTCGGTCTGCCAGACCGTCTGGGACCAGGCGCCCGCCCGATCCTCGGCCGAGACCGGGCTCAGGACCCAGCGGTTCGGGCCGGCGTAGGTCAGGACCGTCTCCGGCTCATAGGTCCAGTCCTGACGCCAATGCTTGACGATTACCGTCTGGCCTTCGTGGGTCATGACCAGGGTGTGCTGCAGCACGATCCGGTCGCCTGCGTCCTCCAGCACCCGCACGTTCTCGAACCCGCCCGAGGTCTTGGGCTCGAGCGGCGAGTATCCGGGCAGGAAGGAGACGGTCTCGCGCATGTCGAACCGGACGCGATAGTTGCCGACCTGGCCCAGGATCGCCTGACGGTCGCGCTCGAAGGCGGCCGCCTCGGCCTGGGCGGCGACCGGCTCGATCACGGCGGCATAGGCGGGCAGGGTACCGGCGGTTATCAGGACGGCGGCGATCAGAAGGGTGCGCATGGGAACCTCTCTCGTTTGAATGGGGAAGGGGCGCGTCACAGACGCAAGCTGAGCGACAGGCCGACGTTGCGGCCCGGCTGGGTGTAGGCGTCGACCACCGCCGAGGTGTTCGCCACCCCGCGCACGTCGCTCCACCAGCTGTAGGTCTCGTCGAACAGGTTGAAGACGCCGATCCGGGCCGTGACCTGCTCGGTCACGTTCCAGTAGCCGGTCACATCGACCAGCCGGAAGCTGTCGCCGACATAGCAGCCGTTGACCGGCACGGCGTTGAAACAGGCCAGTCCGTCGGTGTCGCGCGCCTTCTTGGCGTCGGACCAGGTGACGATCACCTCGGCCCCGAACCGTCCCTGCGGATCGTCCCAGCCCAGGCCGCCGACCAGCTTGATCGGGTCGATGGACGGTAGCGCCGTGGTCGCGCCCGCCGTCGTCTGCTCGCCGTCGGCCCAGGCGCCCGACAGGTTCAGCCGCCAGCCGTTGTCCCAGTCGATGCGGGCGCGGCTCTCCAGCCCCTGGACCTCCACGTCGGTGAAGTTGACGAACTGGAACACCGCCGGGTTCTGCGGCGTGAAAGCGCCCGACACGACCTGCTGGCTGATGAAGTTCTCATAGTCCGACTGGAAGGCCACCAGCTGCAACGCCATCGCCCCGCCCGCGAAGTCGATGTCGCGCAGACGCAGACCCGCCTCGATGCTGCGGCTGGTCTCGGGCTCCAGGTCGGGGTTGGGAACCGAGACATAGCCGAAGGCGGCGTTGGAGAAGCCGTTGTTCACCTGGCTGGGCGTCGGCGCCTTGAAGCCCTCGGCCCAGTTGGCGAACAGCTGGAAGGTCGGCGTCGCCTGCCAGACCACGCCCAGCTTGGGCGAGACGCGGCTGTCGGACTGATCCGCCCGCGCGCCGACGTACAGCGGATCGGCGTCTGTCGACAGCTCATAGGCATCATAGCGCAGCGCCGGAATGATCCTCAGCCGGTCGTCCAGCAGGGCAATCTCGTCCTGCAGGAAGACGCCCGCCAGGGTGAAGTCGGTGACGGGGAAGGGGCTGCTGGGGAAGGTTTCTCCGAACGGTGGCACCGTGCCGTCGCGCACGCCCTGCTGCCGCGTCTCGGACCAGTCGCCGCCGAAGGTCAGGCGGTGAGCGACGCCGCCCAGGCTCACCGTCGTCCGGGCGTCGGCGGCGACGCCATAGACCTGGTTGTCGAAGCTGTTGTCGCGCGTGCGGTCCACCGCCGGCGTGCGGTCCTCGAAGGTGAACTGCCGCGTCTGAGCCTCCTGCCAGTAGGCGGCGACGTGCGCGCGCTCCAGGCCGAAGACATCGGTCCCGCGCCAGTCCAGACTGACCCGATCCCGCGTCGTCTCGTCGTTCGCCGTCAGGTTCAGAACGGTCGCTGTCCGCCCGCTCAGCACATCGGCGAAGACTTCGCTGTCATGGTGGTCCCAGGTCAGGCGCAGCGCATGGCCGGGTGCGACGTCCCAGACGATCTTGCTCAGGATGGCGTTGGACTGGATGTCCTGGGGGTTGGCCGTGGTCCGCAGCGGACCGACCCCGTCGTTGTCGCCGCCCGCCTCGGTCTCCTGAGCGTCGCGGCGGGTATAGGCCAGCAGGCCCGACCACGCCCCGGCGCGGCCTGCGACCGCCAGTCCCTCGGTCCAGCTCTCGTCGGCGGAGTTGTAGGCCACGCGCCCCCGGGCGGCGACGTCGCGGCCGCCGGTCAGCAGGTCGGCCGGGTCCTTGGTCGTGAAGCTGACCGCGCCTGCCACCCCGTCCGAGCCATACAGGGCCGAGGCCGGACCGCGCAGAATCTCGACCGAGCGCATCAGGTCCAGGTCCGAATAGCCGCCGCGCCCCACGCTCTGGGCGCCGAAGACGAAGCCGTCGGGACTGCGCACGCCGTCCACGACGATCAAGACCCGGTCGCCGCCCAGCCCCCGGATGGTGAAGCCCTCGTTGCCTGCCCGGCCAGTGGTGCCGAGCGCAGCCCCGAACCGCGCCGGCTGGCTGACCACGCTGACGCCGGGCTCGTAGCGGACCAGGTCCTTGATGTCGGTGAACAGCAGTCGCTCGATCTGCTCGGCGGTGAATACGGTGACGGTGGCCGGTGCCTCGTCCACGCGCGTCTCGCTGCGGGTCGCCACGACCGTGACGGGCGGCAGCTGCGTCGCCACGCCTGGCTCGTTGGTGTCCGGGTCCGATGCGAACGCAGGCAGGGCCAGAGCGAGGGCGAGCGTGGACGCCGACAAGGCGAGAAGGGGACGCATGACAAGGGCTCCGCTTGAGGACGGCGGGATTGATAATGAGAACGCTTCTGCAATTCAATCGCAATTATGAACCGAGCGGGGCGGTGTCGCGTTAGCGCGCCATGAAGCTCCACATCGTCAGCCCCGTCGTCGTCCTCGCCGCCCTCGCTCTCGCTGCCTGCGGCGAGGCCGCGCCCGTCAATCCACCGACTGAGCCGGCCGCTCCGGTGACGGCCCCTAACCCGGCCGTGCCGGCCGATACGGGCGCGGTGTCCATGGTCCCGGGTCGAGGCCCGACCAGTTTCGTCGGCCGCTGGGCCGCCGACGTCTCGTGGTGCCTGAACACCCAGGGTCCCGAGCGACCCATCGAGATCACCCTGACCCGCTTCGAGGGCTATGAAAACAGCTGCGCCATCGGCGCGGTGGACCAGGTCGCGGATGGCTATGTCGCCACGCTCGCCTGCGTCGCGGAGGGGATGAGCTATCAGGAGCGGGTGAAGCTCTCGGTAACGGACGACACTCTGAGTCTGACCTACCTGGATCGCAGCGGCGGCCCGGTCATGCTGCGAAAGTGCACGACCTTGGCCGAGACCTCTGCCCGTTCGGCTGGGTTCTAGTCGACGCGAAAGCAGCCCTGCCGGGGGCGGCAGGGCTGCGGTTCGTCAGCGATGGGGGGATCAGTCGTCGCGACGAACACCGGCGTTGGCCGAGGCGCCGAAGGACCCCGACGCGCCGTTCCGATCGGCCGAAGCCGAGCCGTTCGCGCTAGCGTCGGCGTCGACCCGAGCGCGGCGACGGGGAGCGGGCTGCTCCGACGAGGCGGGGGCGTCATCGCGGCCAGCCGATCCGGACGCCGAACCCGAGCCGGCCGCCGAGCCCATCGCATCCAGTTCGCGGCCCGACAGGGTGCCGCCCAACATGCCCGAGCCTTCGGCCTGACCCTGGCCTTCGAAGGTGCCGTTTCCGCGAGAAACAGCGCCGCCGATCAGGCCGCCGGCCTCGCCCCGGGCGCTGCCAGCCAGGCCTCCCGCGCGGTCGCCAAGGGCGTCGGCTCGATCACGCGTGCTCTCGACCCGATCACGCGCCGTGACGGCCACGCCGGAGACGCGACCCCGCGCGCGTTCCGCTGCCGCCTCGGATCGGGCGCGCAGCCGTTCGGCCCGACGCTCGGCGCGGGACAGGGCACCGCTGGTGACGCCGGTGGCCCGGTCGCGCACGCCGGGTCCGTCGATCCCGCCGGTCAGCCCGCCGGTGAGCGAGCCGTTGCCGCCCAGCGAGCCGCCCAGGCCCCCGACCTGGCCGCCCAGGCCCCCGCCCAGACCGCCCGTCAGGCCGCCGGAGCCGCCAAGAACCTGCGCCTCGGAGGCTCCAGCCCCGGCCAGAGCCAGGCCGAAGGCGGCGGTCGCCATGATCAGATGCGTCTTCATCGTCAGTCTCCTGAAAAACATCGCGGGCATGTCGCCCTCGCAGGGTCCAACGACGCGGCGGTCGGGATTCATCCCGGCGGCTGCATTTTTTCTGTCTCAGGGTCTTAGACGCCTGCGCGCCCCGACGGCGGAGGGGGCCACGCGCGCAGCCGTTCCCACGAGGCCGGTGCCATAGACGGGGTCCCGACCTCTCTCGCCCAGGTCCGTCGCCTGGCTCTCCAGCGCCGACTGTCCTCGCATGGCCAACAGACCGGCCACGATCGGGGCAGCGAAGGAGGTTCCCCGCACCGAAGTCCAGCCGCCGCCGCTGCCTGCCGCGGCCATGTCGGCGCCCGGAGCCGCGAAATCGACGTGCGCACCGCGCGCGGCCTCGGGCAGAACCTGGTTGCGACCGCTCACGCCCGTCACCCCGACCACGCCCGCGTAGGCGGCGGGGTAGAGCGGCGGAGCGGCGGGCCCATCGTTGCCCACGGCGGCCACCACGATCACGCCTTCAGCCTGGGCTCGCGCGATGGCCCGTTCGACCAGACTGTTGCGCGGCCCGACCAGGCTGACGTTCACGACCGTGGCGCGCTGCTCCACCATCCAGGCCAGCGCCTGGGCGAGAGTCGTAGAGGCTCCGCCCGTCGCCTGGCCGCCGTAGATGTCGGCCACCAGCAGATCCGCCCCGGGGGCGCCGCCGGAGAAGGCCCCGCTGCGCCCGACCATCAACGAAGCCACGGCTGTCCCATGCGCACCGATCCGGGACGTGCCGGCGAAGCCTCTCTGGATGATCCGCGATCCCGTCAGCGCAGGATGAGCGGCGTCCACGCCGGTGTCGATCAGGCCGAGTCTGGCCCCGCCGCGCTGAGGCGCGCTCACGGCAGGAGCCGATGACGTCCTCCCTTCGATCGCGCCGGCCGGGGCATGGACATGATTGAAGGTGATCTCCGCCCCCGGATCCAGCGCCTGCAACCGTTCCACGGCTCGCGCCAGCGACAACCGCCGGGGCGGGGCGAGGACCGTCGTGGTCAGGTCCAGCGCCTCCAGCCGCTCGTCGCGCAGGACATGGTAGCCATCGTCCATCGCCTCCCGCCGCGCTTCGTCGGACAGATCGAGAGCGACGATCTCTCCTGAGACCACCGGCCAGCCCAGAGGGTCGGCCTCCAGCGCCCCGCGCGATCGCCGGACTAGCCCGGTGAGGCGGGACGGTGCCTGCAGAGCCTCGTCCACTGCGCGTCCCGCCAGCCCCTGCACCCGCCCAACGTCGGGCAGGCGGTCGGTCACGCCCGAAGGCAGGCCCGGCAGTCGTGGCGTCGTCAGCGGTCCGATCTGGGCCGTCGTCGACGTGGCGCAAGCGAGCGCTCCCGCCAGTGCCGCCAGTCCCGCCGTCCAGGCCATTGGTCCGATCACGTCTTCCTCCGATGCCCGCTTGCAAGAAAAGGCATCCATCTTCGATATGCCAAGGATGAAACGTCCGGGGCCGGTCGTTTCATCCGCATGGACGAGGAACGCGCTTGGACGAATTTCAGACGGGGCTTGTGGAGCTTCTTCCGCGCCTGCGCCGATTTGCCAAAGTCCTGCGGCCCGCGGATGCGGACGCGCAGGACCTGGTCCAGCAGACCGTTGAACGGGCGCTCGCGTCCCGATCCGGCTTCCGTCCGGGCACGAGACTCGACAGCTGGACCTTCACCCTCATGAGACGCATCGCCATCGACGAAGGCCGAAAGGCCCAGCGCTGGGGCCGCGTCCTGACCTCCGACGAGGAAGGCGCCGCCCTCGCGGCCGATCCCGCCCAGGCGGGGGAGGCACTGCGCGCCGACGGCTTGGCCGCGCGCGATGCGCTCCACGCCCTGCCCGACGACCAGAGGCACGCCGTGGCCCTGGTGCTGATCGAAGGCCTGTCCTACGCCGAGGCCGCCCAGGTTTTGGGCGTGCCTGCCGGCACCCTGACCAGTCGGCTCGTGCGGGGCCGGCAGAGCCTGATCGAGACCCTCTCCGCACAGGGAGTGACGGGATGAGCCTGCCCGACGACGAAACCCTGATGCGCTGGAGCGACGGCGAACTGTCGCCCGACGCCGCCGCGCGGCTGGAGGCGGCCGCTCGCACCGACCCCGCGCTTGCCGCCCGCATGGAAGCGATGGGCCGATCGCGACAGGCTCTGGCCGAGGCCTTCCCCATCGCCTTCGATCCGCGCGACGCCGACCTCGCCCGCCGCATCGCCGCCGCCACCGCCGCGCCCAGGCCCCACGCGCTCGCCGGCCTGCGCGCCCGGATCGGAGAGCTTCTGGCCCCCCGTCACGCCGTGCCGTGGGCGGCCTTCGCCACGGCGGCCTTTGTCGGCGGCCTGCTGCTCGGCCCGCTGGCGAGCCGTGACGCGGGCCTGACGCTGCGCCCGGACCGGACCGTGGCGGACGCGGGGCTCCAGCGCGTGCTGGACCGGCGCCTGGCGTCGGAGGGCGCGGACGAGCAGGGGCTTTCGGTCGGCCTGACCTTCCAGGATCTCGAGGGCCGCTGGTGCCGGACCTTCCAATCCGAGCGCGACGGCTGGGTCGGCCTCGCCTGCCGCACCGACGGCGCCTGGACGGTCACCGCGCTCGCGGCGCTGGAAGCGTCGGACGGAGAGGTCCGCATGGCCTCGTCCGAGACCCCCGCCGCCGTGCTGGCCGCCGTCGATGAGTCCATCGCGGGCGAGACGGCCGATGCGCTGGCTGAGACGCGGGCGAGGGACGCGGGCTGGCGCTGACGTGCCCGTATCCGAGCGCCCATGGCGCTCCACCGGCTCTATTGTGAAGCACCGCCCAAGATGAGACCTTCTTCGTCGACGCCCTCCTTGAGCCCCGAGGATCACCGTGCGCCGCTTTCTCAAGGTCGCCGCCGCCACGATCGGGGTCCTAGCGGCCTCTGCGATCGTCGCCGCTCTCTGGTCGCCCTGGCCCAGCGTCCTGGTGGTCCGCGCCATATTCGACAGCGGTGCGGCCGCGACCTCCGAGAAGCTAAAGCGCCATGCGCCGCCGGGCGTCAGCGTTCAACGGGATCTCGTCTACGACCGCTCTGATCCCGACGCGCGCTTCGACATCATCCGGCCGCCCCCGGATGTGACGCCAGCAGCGACGGTCGTCTGGATTCACGGCGGAGGTTTCATCTCTGGTCGGAGATCCGACATCGAGAACTATCTGAAGGTGCTGGCCGGCCGCGGCTTCACCGTCGTGAACCTCGACTATTCGATCGCGCCGGAAGCCCGCTATCCCACCCCGGTGCGGCAGGTGAACGCCGCCCTCGGCTTCGTCTCGAGGGAAGGCGGAAGGCTGGGGCTGAACCCCGATCGCCTCATCCTGGCGGGAGACTCGGCCGGCGCCCAGATCGCGGCCCAGGTCGCCCTGTTGCATGCCGATCCGGACTACGCCGCTCGTACCGGGATCATCCCGGCGATCCGGCGGAAACAGATCGTCGGCGCCGTGCTGTTTTGCGGTCCCTACGATCTCGACCTCATGGGTGACGGCTGGTTCACCCGCACCACCACCTGGGCCTATAGCGGCCGACGCGACCACCGCGGGGACGCGGACTTCCAGCTGATGTCCGTCGTCAAGCACGTGACCGCGAACTTTCCGCCCAGCTTCATTTCGGCCGGAAACGGCGATCCGCTCCTGCCTCACTCGCTTGCTCTCGTCGAAGCCCTGCGAGGTCAGGGCGTCACGGTCGACACCCTGTTCCTTCCCGACCACGACCCGCCGCTGGGTCACGAGTATCAGTTCGACCTCGACACCGATGCGGGCCGCCTGGCTCTGGAGCGGTCGGTCGCCTTCGCCAGCCGCGTCGCGGCGGTCTCCGCGCCGGACGGCCTCAGCTGAACAGGAAGTTCATCACGTCGCCGTCCTTGACGACGTAGCTCTTGCCCTCGGCGCGCAGCTTGCCGGCCTCGCGCGCCCTGGCCTCGCCGCGATAGGCGACGTAGTCGTCGAAGGCGATGGTCTCGGCGCGGATGAAGCCCTTCTCGAAGTCCGAGTGGATCACGCCTGCCGCCTGGGGCGCCGTCGCCCCGATCGGGATGGTCCAGGCCCGCGCCTCCTTCGGCCCCGCCGTGAAGTAGGATTGCAGACCCAGCAGCGCATACGCCTCGCGTATCAGGCGGTTCAGGCCGGGCTCGGCCAGCCCCATGCTCTCCAGGAACTCCATCTGCTCGGCCTCGTCGAGGACGGCCAGCTCGGCGTCGATCTTGGCCGAGATGACGACGGTGTTGGCCCCGTCCGCCTTGGCCCGCTCGGCCACCCGGTCGGAGAGTTCATTGCCCTTGTCGGCCGAGGCCTCGTCGACGTTGGCGACATAGAGGGCGGGCAGCGCCGTCAGCAGCTGCAGCATGTCCCAAGCCTTGCGGTCCTCCTTGGACACCTCGGGCAGGGCGGTGCGCGCGGGCTTGCCGGCGTTCAGCTTGGAGAGGGCCAGGTCGACCAGCTTGAGGCTCAGCTGGCTCTCCTTGTCGCCGCCCTTGGCGCGCTTCTCCATCTGCACCCGCCGACGCTCCAGGCTCTCGAGGTCAGCCAGCATCAGCTCGGTCTCGATGATCTCCAGGTCGCTGATCGGGTCGATCCGGTTCTCGACGTGGGTGATGTCGTCGTCAACGAAGCAGCGCGCGACGAAGGCCACGGCGTCGCAGTCGCGGATGTTGGCCAGGAACTGGTTGCCCAGTCCCTCGCCCTTGGACGCGCCCCGCACCAGGCCGGCGATATCCACGAAGGTGATCCGCGAGGGGATGATCTCCTTGGATCCCGCGATTTCGGCCAGCACCTTCAGGCGCGGCTCGGGCACGGCCACGTCGCCGGTGTTCGGCTCGATCGTGCAGAACGGATAGTTGGCGGCCTGCGCCGCCGCCGTCTTGGTCAGGGCGTTGAACAGGGTGGACTTGCCGACGTTGGGCAGGCCGACGATCGCGACTTTCAGGGCCATGGCGCTCTTGGGGACACAGGGAAGCGCGAGCCTTTAGACCGTTCAGTCCCCGGTGTCAGGCGCCAGTGACCGGAATGGGCGGACCTCGCACTGGGCGCTGCCGTAATCCATGCCGGGCTCGCCGACCTTGCGGATATTCTGCACCAGCCAGCGTGAGGCCGGATCATAGAGCCGGAACATCTGCCAGTCGTCGCGTCCATCGTTGAACGCATAGCTCAGCTCAAGGAACCGGCCCTGACGGACGACCTCCCAGCAGCGCGAATGGCCTTCCCGACAGACGGTCATGGTTTCCAGGTCGAGGGAGAAGTGATGATCCAGGACGGTGCTCAGGCGGCCGTCGTCTTCGACTTCCTGGCAGTACAGGTTGAACTTCTCGACGTCCTGCGCCGCCGCCGGAGCGGCGATCGCAAGTGCCAGGATCAGAGGTGTCAGGCGCATGGGGGTCCTCCCACGCCAGAGATCAGCACACGCCGCCCCGATCGCCAAACCACGCTTTCTGACAGGGTGCCGGGTCTGGCCCCGGGATCAGTGCCCGCTGTGGTCCTCGCCCGACGCCGGGGGCTGGCCAACGTTGGCCGTCACCTCGACCGGCGCGGCGTTGGCGAAGGTCAGGGTCAGAGCGACCGTTTGGCCCGCGCGGAGCGGCTCGCGCACGCCCATCAGCATGACGTGATTGCCCCCGGGCTTGAGCTGCACGGCTTCCCCCGCCGGCAGCGGCAGGCCGGCCTCGAGCTCGCGCATCATCATCATGTTGGATTCCATGCGGGTCTCGTGGACCTGCGCCAGCGCCGCGACCGGACTCTCGACCGACACCAGGGTATCGTCCACAGGCGAGGTCAGGGTCATGTAGCAGCCCGTGACCTGACGCCCGTTCGGCGTCGGGCGGCACAGGGCATCGGTCACGGCGATAGCGGACGCGCCCGCCTCGCCGGTCACGGCCCTTTCAGAAGACGGCGAGCAGGCGGAGAGTGCAACGGCTGCCAAGACGACGAGGGCCAAGCGATGCATAGATCTTCCTACAAACACGGGTTTGGCGACGCCTTAACGCCGCAAGCGGTCTTCAGCCAGATGCGGTGGCGCGGCTATTCGCCCGCCTGTCCCTGCGCGGCCTGGCGCGGGCTGAACTTCGGCGCGGGCGCCAGCCGCAGCACCTCGGCCTGATACCGCTCGTCCTCGCCACGCACGGCGAAGGGCAGGGCGTCGGCGCAGGCCGCCAGCAGCGCCTCCAGCCACGGCTGCTCGGCCTTGTGGAAATCGCTCAGCACATGGGCATGGACCAGCTCGGGCCGCCCCGGATGCCCCACGCCCATGCGCGCCCGGCGGAAGTCCGGTCCCAGCTGGCTAATCAGGCTGCGCACGCCGTTCTGCCCTGCCGCGCCACCGCCGGTCTTCATGCGGAACCGGCCCGGCGCCAGGTCGATCTCGTCGTGGAAGACGACGACCCGATCCGGCGTGACCTTGTAGAACCGCGCCGCCTCGCCGACCGCGTGGCCGGAGTTGTTCATGAAGGTCTGGGGCTTCATCAGGAGGATCTTCGTCCCCTCGACCTCGCCCTCGGCGATCACCGACTGGAATTTGGCCCGCTCGGCCCCGAACCGCCAGCGACGCGCGATCTCGTCCACGGCCATGAAGCCGATGTTGTGGCGGTTCTTCTCGTATTTGGCGCCCGGATTGCCCAGGCCGGCGAGGATCAGCATGGCGATGTCCGGATACGAAAGCGGCCCCGTCCGTCGCCGGAGGGGCCGCGTTCAGAACGACAGGAACGCGAGGATCAGTCCTCGGCCTTCTGCTCCGAAGCCGGAACCTCGGCGGAGGCTTCCTCGGCCGCAGCGGCCTGTTCTTCGGCGATGGCTTCCTCGATCTCGTCGGCGGCCTTGGCGGCCGAAGACGACTTGATCGAGGCGATCACGAAGTCACGGTCGGTGATGGTGGCTTCGACGTCCGACGGAACCTTGACGTCCGACCAGCGGATGGTGTCGCCCAGCTTATGGTTGGCCAGATCGACGATCAGATCTTCAGGGATGTGGTTGGCCGGAACCTTGATCTCCACCGAGTGGCGGACGATCTCAAGCGAGCCCCCCTGACGGAAGGCCTTGCATTGGTCCTCGTTGATGAAGTGGACCGGGACCTCGATCTTGATGGTCTGGTCTTCCTCGACCCGCATCAGGTCGAAGTGCAGCGGACGGTCGGTGACCGGATCGAACTGCACGTCCTTGGCGATGACCGGCTGGGTTTCCTGGCCATACTTCAGGGTCACGAGGTGGCCCAGCAGCTTGCCGGTGTAGAGGTTCTTCTTGAACTCCTTTTCGGCGACCGAGATGGCGACCGGGGGCTTGCCACCGCCGTAAAGGATGCCCGGGACCGCGCCCGCGCGACGAGCGGCGCGCGCCCCACCGGTGCCGACGCCTTCGCGGACGTCCACGTTCAGAATGATCTCGGCCATCTGGCTCGCCTCAATGACAAATGCGCCTGCGCCGTCAGGGCGCGCACAGGCGGGGTCTTGGAACCCTCGAATTCAAGAGCGCGGGCTATTACACGCAAGAGCCCGTGGGCGCAACCGCCCTGGCGCTATCGGTTCGGGCTGGGTTCGGTGGCCTGCAAGGCTGCGGTGGTGGCCTCGGCCGCAACCGGTGTGACCTGGGCGATCATGGTGTCGGGCGATGGGGCCAGGGTGCGCGGCGTGATCGCCTCGGTGGTGCACGTCGCCAGATCGCGGACGATGTGGCGGCCGATGCAGAACATGTCCTCATAGCTCGGCCGAGACGCCGCCAGACACTGGAAGAGGTTCAGTTTCGACATGTCCAGGCAGAACTGGGCGTTCGCCTCGATCGACAGGGCTTCGGTGCTGCCCCGCGCGTCGTCACCGCCGGCCCCGAGCGCCGCCAGAGCGGCGATCGCCAGCGAATGGACGACAGCCGGGGTATAGGGAGCCACAGTCGCCGATCCGCTCGGCGACAGGCCGGCTCCGCTATTGGCGGCGGCGAACAGGCGCGCCGAGTCCTCTGCCGAGGGGAGCATCTGTCCGGCTGACAGGGTCTTGATGGACTCAAGCCGGGACTCGCGATCGGCGATCGGCTGGATGGCCCAGCGGCGGCGCGGGTCGCGTCGTCCCTGAATCGTGTAGGCGTCGTTCTCCACCCCCTCGGCGATGGCGGTCAAGGCGGTGATGTCCTGGTTCAGCGTTGCCACAATCAGGCCCGCCGCAGCCTCGGCCCCCGGCAGGGTCGCGGCATAGGCCGGATCGCGCGAGATGTTGGCGACGAGTTCGGCCCGGACCGCCGGATCGACGGCGTAGGTGCGCACCCCTTGCACGAACTCAGGCGACTGCAGCGCCAGTATGGATCCATAGGCGATCATCCCGCGCGACAGGGTGGCCGGATCGTAAGCCGCGCCCCGACGCATCGCCGACTGGATGGATTCCGCATCCTGGAACCCGCCGGCGGGAATGGTGCTCACATCCCGGATGAACGACACATAGATGGAGGCCGCATCGGCGACGCCCTGATTCAAGGCGACAGGCGGCGGCGGCGGGGGTGGTGGAGCCTCGACCACCACGATCGGCTCGGGCTTGGAACAGGCCGCCAGGATGGCAGCGGCGGCGGCAACGGCGATCAAGCCGCGCGATTGGCCCAGACGCATGAAACGCTTCCCCACGAAGAATAGCCCGCAGCCTCGACCAGCCGGGCGATGACGGAGACTTATAAGGCGCAGCGCAGGGTTTTCCGACGGTTAATCCCGACGGGCGAGTTCAACTCTCCGGCGCCGCGAGTCCCGAGTTGAGGCGCTGAGTCGTACTCTGCGAGGGCGACTGCGTCTGGGACGGCGTCGCCAGAGGGGGAGGGGCGGTCGTCAGGGGCGTCGGCGTGATCGGGACGGCTCGCGGAGCAGCCTGGTCGACCGGCGACCGAGTCGGAGCATTGACCTGGGTCTGGGTCGGAGCCCCGACGGTGATCTGGCCGGCCGGCAGGGCTGTTCCGCGCGCGCACTGGCCCAGATCGCGTACCACATGCCGACCCAGGCAGAACATGTCCTCGTACTGTGGGCGCGACGCCGCGAGGCATTGGAACAGGTTCAGCTTGGAGCTTTCGAAGCAGTCCAGGCTCTGCCGCTCGAACATCAGGGCGTCGGTGTTGGCCCGGGCGTTTTCGCCCGCACCGTCCAGCAGTGCCAGCGCCGCCAGCGCCAGGGCGTTCTCGACCGACTGCGGATAGGGGGGAGAACGTCGGCGATCGGTGGATGCCAGGCCCAGTCCCGTCCCGGACTGCACGGCGGCGCTCAATCGCGCGGCCTCATCGGCCGGCGCGAGATTGGGGCGGCTCAAGGCGCGGACACTGGCGAGGCGGCCCTCCCGGTCGCTGACGTGCACCCGGGCCCAACTGGTCCGCCGGTCGGCCTGGATGGCATAGGCGTCGTTCTCGACGGAATCCGCCGCTTCGCGCAGGCGCCGGATGTCCTCGTCCAGGGTGGCGATGATCAGGCCCGCGGCGGCGTCCGCGCCCGGCAGGGTTGAGGCCGATGCTGGATTGGCCACGATGCGATCAACCATGGCGTTGCGGGTTTCGCGGTCGCGGGCGAACGTCTGGACCCCGGTCACGAACTCCGGCGACTGCGTGGCCAGGATTGCGGCATAGGCGATCAGCCCGCGCGAGACCTGACGGGCGTCGTATCCAGCGCCCCGTTGCAGAGCCGCCTGAATTTCTGCGGGGCTTTCAAAGCCGCCGCGCAGGGTCGCCATGTCCCGGGTGTAGGCGAGATAGACCGCCGCTTCCTGGATCACATTGCTGTTCAGCGAGATCGGCGGCCGGGCGGCGGCCGCCCGGGCTTGCAGGGCGGCGAGCTCCGCCTGGGCCTCGGCGCGAAGCTGCTCCTCGGACGGACCGGCGGCACAGCCGGCGACCACCGCGATGGCCAGAAGGGACGCGGCGGCGCGCGCGAGGGCGACTGGACGCATGAAACGAACTCCCCATGGTTCTTCTCGGGTCAACAGACCCCCGGCCCCGGGCGGTTTTGAGGCGAAGGCCCCTCAACGCCCCGTCAGTCGAACAGTTTCGACACCGACTCTTCGTTGGCGATGCGGCGGATGGCCTCGCCGATCAGGGGCGCGACCGGCACGGTGCGGATTTTCTTGCAGTTCACGACCTCCATCGGCTGTTCGATGGAGTCTGTGATGACCAGCTCCTTCAGCGGACCGTCCGTGACCCGCTGCACGGCCGGGCCGGACAGCACGCCGTGGCTGATGTAGGCCGAGACCTGCGTCGCGCCCGCCTCCATCAAAGCCTTGGCGGCGTTCACCAGGGTGCCGCCCGAATCGACGATGTCGTCGAACAGGATGCATTCGCGACCGGAGACGTCGCCGATGATGTTCATGACCTCGCTCTCGCCGGCCCTGGGGCGACGCTTGTCGACGATGGCGAGATCGACGTTCAGCCGTTCGGCCAGAGAGCGGGCCCGGACGACGCCGCCGACATCGGGCGAGACGATCATCAGGTTGCCTCGCTGATAGGTCTCCTTGATGTCCTGGGCCAGGACCGGTGTCGCCACCAGGTTGTCGGTCGGGATATCGAAGAAGCCCTGGATCTGTCCGGCGTGCAGATCCATCGTCAGCACGCGATCCGCGCCTGCCCGCGTGATCATATTGGCCACCAGCTTGGCCGAGATCGGCGTGCGCCCTCCGGTTTTCCGATCCTGACGCGCATAGCCGAAGTAGGGCATGACCGCCGTGATCCTTCGCGCCGAGGCCCGCACCAGGGCATCGATGCAGATCAGCAACTCCATCAGATTGTCGTTGGCCGGCGCGCTGGTCGACTGAATGACGAAGACGTCTTCGCCGCGCACATTTTCCTCGATGACCGCGAAGACCTCGTTGTCGGCGAACCGCTTCACCTGCGCGCGTGTCAGAGGCATGTCGAGGTGGTCGGCGATGGCCTGGGACAGGGTCCGGTTCGAGTTGCCAGAGAGCAGCTTCATCCGGTCATCCTTTCGCCGTCATCACGCCGCCAAAGACGACGGGTCTGTCTGGCGCGCTCTTTAGCAGCCGTCGGGTTCGTCGCAAGCCGTCATCGCCGCTCGTCCGGTGCATGGCGCGCGTCGAATGCCGGTGCTAGAGAACGCCGTCTCGATGTCCGGGTGATCGCGATGCGCGGTTCCGGTGGCGCGTGAAGAGGTTTCGACTTGCCGATCTCCCTGCGGTCTTCGTCCATCCTGGCCCTGGTGGCTGTTTCAACGCTGACGCTGGCGGCCTGCAACGGCGGGTCCAACCGTCCGCGCCTCGCTTATGAAGAGCGGCCGGTCGAGCTGCTCTACAACACCGGCTACGAGCGGCTTCAGCGTAGCCGTTGGGCCGACGCCGTGGACTACTTCCAGGAAGTCGAGCGCCAGCATCCGTATTCGGAGTGGTCGCGCCGCGCCATTCTGATGCAGATCTACGCCTACTATCAGAACGGCAACTACGAAGAATCGATCTCGGCGGCCAACCGCTTCATCCAGCTGTTCCCCGGTAGTCCTTCGGCCGCCTACGCCTATTACATGCGGGCCACCTGCCACTTCGAGCAGATCGTCGACGTGGGCCGTGATCAGGGCCGGGCGGAACAGGCCCTGGTCGCGCTGCGTGATGTCGCGCGTCGCTATCCCGGCTCGTCCTACGCCACTGACGCGGTGGTGAAGATCGACCTCGTCAACGATCAGCTCGCCGGCAAGGAAATGGCCATCGGCCGCTACTATCAGCGCGCCAACCAGCCGCTCGCCGCCATCGGCCGCTATCGCACCGTTGTCGACAACGAGGCCTTCCAGCGCACCTCGCACACGCCCGAGGCGCTGTATCGCCTGGTCGAGGTCTATCTGGGCCTGGGTCTGAAGGACGAGGCGACGCGCAACGGCGCCGTTCTCGGCTACAACTATCCGGGCAGCGTCTGGTACGCCGAAGCCTATGCGATTCTGACCGACGAGGGCGTCCGTCCGGAAACCGAGCCGACCGCGCAACGCGAAAGCTGGTTGCAGCGGATCATTCCGGGCTGATCGTTCCCGGACTGTTCTGGTCTAGAGTGGCGGCGATGACGAATCACGCCTCGCGACCCGTCCCCTCATGCTGACCCGCCTGTCGATCCGTGATGTGGTGCTGGTCGACGCGCTCGATCTCGAGGTCGAGGCGGGTCTGACTGTCCTGACCGGCGAGACGGGGGCGGGGAAATCGATCATTCTGGACGCCCTGGGCCTTGCGCTGGGCGGGCGCGGGGAGGCCGGACTGGTTCGCGCCGGGGCCAAGCAGGCCGTGGCCACCGCCGTCTTCGAGGCCCCCGATGACCCCGATCTGATCGCCCTGATCGAGGAGAAGGGCTTCGACGCCCAACCCGGCGAGGAGCTGATCCTGCGCCGCGTCGTCTCCGCCGACGGTCGTAGTCGGGCTTACGTCAACGATCAGCCCGCGGGTGTCGCGGCGCTGCGTGAAATCGGCGCCCGCCTCGTCGAGGTTCATGGCCAGCACGAGACCGTCGGCCTGCTGGACTGGAAGACTCACCGCGCCCTGCTCGACGCCTACGGGGGACTGTCGCCCCAGCTCGGCGGCGTCTCCCGCGCCCACGAGACGCTGAAGGCCGCCGAGTCCAGGCTCGACGCGCTCAAGGCCCAGGCCGCCGACGCCGCCGCCCGCGCCGAGGAAATTTCCCAGACCCTCGCCGAACTGGACGACCTCGACCCGCGCGAGGACGAGGAGACTGAGCTCGCTGGCGAACGCGCCGTCCTCGGCGCGGCTGAAAAGGCGATGGCCGATCTCGCCGACGCCCGGGCCCAGCTGGGTGGCGATAAGCTGAGCCAGCGCCTGGCCTCGGCCCTTCGCGCCGTCGAACACGCTCGGCAGAGGGCGACCCAGGCCGGCGTCGGCGAGGATCATCCCGTCCAGGTCCGCCTGCTGTCCGCCGCCGAGGCCATCGATCGCACCCTGGTCGAGGCCACCGAGGCCATCGCCGAGGTCGACGCCGCCGCCAACGCCTTCGACTTCGAGCCCGGCCGTCTGGACAAAGCCGAAGAGCGGCTGTTCGCGCTCCGCGCCGCCGCCCGAAAGCTGAACACCCCCGTCCACGCCCTCCCGGCGATGCGGGTGAGCTTGCGCGAGCAACTCCGCCTTATCGAGGATGGGGCCGAGGCCCTGACCCTCGCGGGCCGGGAGGCCGCCGCCGCGCGCGAGGCCTACGACGTCGCCGCCACCCTGCTGACCTCCGCGCGTGAAGCCGCCGCCGAACGTCTTGAACGGGCCGTGGCCGAGGAGCTGGGTCCGCTGAAGCTGGAACGCGCCCGCTTCCGCGTCGCGCTGGAACCGGTGGCCGAGGGCCGACGCGGCCCGCTCGGTGTCGAGACCGCCCGCTTCGAGATCGCCACCAACGCGGGAACCCCTTTCGGCCCCCTGGACGCCATCGCCTCGGGTGGTGAACTGGCCCGCTTCGCGCTCGCCATGAAGGCCGCGCTCGCGGGCCGCGAGGACCAGCGTCAGCCCGTCATGATCTTCGACGAAGTCGATCAGGGCGTCGGCGGGGCTGTCGCCGAGGCCGTGGGCCAGCGTCTGAAACGCCTGTCAACGGGTGCCCAGGTCCTGGTCGTCACTCACAGCCCCCAGGTCGCCGCCCGAGGACACGTCCACTGGAAGGTCCGCAAGGCCGATGCCGACGGTCAGACAATCACCACCGTCGATCCACTTTCCGATGCCGACCGTCATGAAGAGATCGCGCGGATGCTGTCGGGCGCTGTGGTGACCGATGAGGCGAGAGGGGCGGCCCGAGCGCTGATCGGGTAGGCTGAGGGGTTGTCATCGTTGCTGGTGTCGCGGACCGATCCTCGGCCCACAAGTCCGAGCGCTGCAACTGCGAGGTCGAGGGCGTTGCGCCGAAGGCGTGACAAAAAGAACCCGGAAGCCTCGTTGCTTGATGAGCGGAGGGCATTCAGGTTCGCTGCCCCCGCCTTGCCAAACCGGTTCCGGTCCGCTCACGGCATGCGCCCCCCGCCAAAAGAGCAGACGCAGCACCCGCCTTCCGGACGATCGGGAGATGGTAGGCCCGGAGGGACTCGAACCCCCAACCAGACCGTTATGAGCGGTCGGCTCTAACCATTGAGCTACGGGCCCCCGATGGCAGGGCTCCCGCCTAGCAGGCGTGGCGTCCGGACGAAAGCGGGGACCCTGTCGGCGAATTCATCCCGATGAACGGCGTCTGCAAGCGGAGCCATATGTCCGTTCAGGCGTTCGGTGTCATGGTCCCGCCACGGCCGTCCCGGAGAGCATGGCCGTCGCACGAATCCGTCTCCGAAAGGCTGTGTCCTCATGAAGTCCCTTCCCGCCCTGATGTTGGGTGCCGCCGTGATCGGCCTGTCGGCTCCGGCCGCCCTCGCCCAGTCCGCCCCCACCGCTCCCATGTCCGTCCACGCCATGGCCGCGCAGCCCGCGCTCAATCTGTCGGCCCATGGCGAGGTCAAGGTCGCGCCCGACATGGCCACCATCACCTTCGGCGTCACGACCGAGGCCTCGACCGCCCAGGCGGCGATGGCCGATAATGCGGCCCGCATGACCGAGGTCTTCGCCGCCTTGCGTCGTGCCGGTATCGAGGAACGTGACATCCAGACCTCGGGCCTGAACCTGTCGGCTCAGTACGACTATCAGCAGAACGAGCCGCCCCGCCTGCGGGGCTATCAGGCGTCCAACCGGGTGACGGTCCAGGTCATGGACATCGACGCCACGGGCCGGATCGCCGACGCGGTGGTCGCCGCCGGGGTCAACCAGATCGACGGCATCGGCTTTGGATTGAAGGATCCCAAGGCGGCCGAGGATCAGGCCAGGGTCCTGGCCGTGCGCGCGCTACAGGACAAGGCGCGGCTGTATGCCCAGGAGCTCGGCGTCGAGCTGGGGCCGATCCGGTCGCTGAGCGAGGGCGGCGGGTATTCGCCTCAGCCGCCGATGCCGGTCTATGCCATGGCTCGCATGGAGGTGGCGGACGCGTCCACTCCGGTCGCGGCGGGGCAGCTGACGGTGCGGATCGACATCACCGGGACCTATGACATCGGCCGCTAGGTCACTATAGGCACCAATACTGTTGCGGTTCTTTCCGGCGGCCCTATATTCCCGTCACAGCAACACGCGGCGGGACGGCCCGCCGCCGGAGAGACCACGATGATCGAAGTCAGACCCTTCGACAGCCTGGGCGGCGCCGACCACGGCTGGCTCAAGGCCAAGCACCACTTCTCCTTCGCCAGCTACTATGACCCCAACCGCATGAGCTGGGGCAATCTGCGCGTCTGGAACGACGACGAGATCGCGTCCAACTCGGGCTTTCCGCCCCATCCGCACTCGGACATGGAGATCATCACCTATGTCCGCGACGGGGCCATCACCCACGAGGACAGCCTGGGCAACAAGGGCCGCACCGAGGCCGGCGACGTCCAGGTGATGAGCGCGGGCACCGGCATCCGCCACGCCGAGTACAACATCGAGCCCGAGACGACCCGCATCTTCCAGATCTGGATCGAGCCGACCCGGCGTGGCGAAAAGCCCAGCTGGGGTGCCAAGCCCTTCCCCAAGGGCGAGCGGGCCGGTCAGTTCGTGGTCCTGGCCTCGGGCTTCGAGGATGACACGGACGCCCTGCCGATCCGCACCGACGCGCGGGTCGTGGGCGCGACGCTGAAGGCGGGCGAGAGCGCGACCTATCCGCTTGGCGCGGCGCGGCGCGGCTATCTGGTCCCGGCCAAGGGCGTCGTCGAGGTCAACGGTCTGCGCCTGAACGCGCGCGACGGCGCGGCCATCAAGGGCGAGGACGCCCTGACGGTCACGGCGGTCAACGACGCGGAGATCGTCCTGGTCGACGCGGCCTAAGGCCGTTCCATCACCAGGCAGGTCGAGGTGGCGGTGGCGTAGAGCTTGCCGTCCAGGCCTTCGAGGCGGGCTTCCGAGAAGCCCGCCTTTCGGCCGACCTGAAGGATGGTGCCGATGCAGCGGACCGGCACGCCTTCGGTCAGGGCGCGGTGGAAGACCGTCTTGATCTCCAGCGTCGTATAGACCTGACCGGGCTTCAGGGTGGAGTGGACGGCGCAGGCGCAGGCCGAATCCAGCAGCGTCGCCATCCAGCCGCCGTGCACCGTGCCGATGGGGTTGTAGACCGCCTGTGTCGGCGTGCCCTCGAACACGACGCGACCTTCCTCGACCTCGGTCAGGCGATAGTCGAGCGTGCGGGCAATGGGCGCGGCCAGCTCCTCGCCCTGGAAGGCGAGCTTCAGCTGCTCGACACCGGACAGGCCCGCGGCCGCCTCGAAGATATTGGGCATGAGAGTGCTCCCCCTTTGGGGGAGGGGGACCGCGAAGCGGTGGAGGGGGAGGCCCCAGACACCGAACGCGCGTCGG
>NZ_LJHU01000082.1 GCF_001295975.1 Brevundimonas sp. AAP58
CCGGCCGGGTGTCGGCCACGCCCCACAGCACCGGCTGGGCGAGCCAGAGCGCCATGAGGGTCAGCAGCAGCAGTCGGGCGGCCAGCAGCCAGAGCTCGTCCAGCCGCAGTCGCCGGCGGGGCTTGGGTCGCTCCTCCAGCCAGGCCAGGGCGGCGAAGGCGATGGTGCGGCTCTCGGTGCGCCGGGCGATGTGAATGATCAGCGGGATGGCGAGGGCCGCGAGCGCCAGCAGGCCGAGCGGAAACAGTAGCGCCGGGCTCATCGCGTGGCCTCGGGGCGGAACAGGGCGCGGATCGGCTCGTCGGCGGGGCGGTCGGCGAAGTGTTCGGCGTGGCGAACGCCGTGGGCGTCGAGCCGGTCGGACAAGGCCTCGCGGGCCTCGGCGAAGCGACGCAGGAAGTCAACCCTGAGCGCCGGGCCATCGCCCACCAGCGCCGCGCCCGTCTCCGGATCGACGAAGCGATAGCCCTGGTCGAAGGGGAAGTCGCGTTCGTCGGCGGTCAGCACCCGGATCATGGCGACGTCGCGGCCCGACATGGCCAGTCGCTCGGCGGTCTCGATACAGGCGGCGTCGAACCCGTCGGACAGGATCAGGATGACGTCGTTGGGGCCGAACCGTTCGCCGTAGACACCCACATCGCGGTCCCAGAGGGCGATCCCGGCGGGCTGGATCGGGGCCATGGTCAGAAGCACGCGATCCCGCTGGCGCGCGCCGCCGCCGGGCGGGACGACCATCGGTCCCGTCGCAGTCTCGATCACCAGGCCGAAGCGGTCGCCCTGGTTCACGGCGATCTCGACGAGCGCCGCAGCCAGGCGCCGCGCCGCGTCGAAGCGCGACCAGTTCGGCGTCTTAAGGTCGGCCTGGGCCATGGAGGCGCTGGCATCCAGCACGATCCAGACGGTGACGGGGCTCTCGCGCTCGGCGTCGCGCACGAAGAAGCGGTCGGAGCGGGCGTAGAGCTTCCAGTCGATCTGGCGCAGGTCGTCGCCGCGTTCATAGGCGCGATACTGGGCGAACTCCTGGGCACCGCCCCGATTGCGGCTGGCGTGCTGGCCGGCCGAGGCGATCACGGCCGCGCGGCGCGGCGTGATGGACAGGCGACGAAGCCGCGTCCTCAGGTCCGGGGGAAGGTCGAGCGGGGACACCGCTCTCAGTCGCTCCCGGGCGCGGGCAGGGCGGCCAGCAGCGCCGCGACGACGTCGTCGGGCGACTTCCTCTCGGCCTCGGCGGCGAAGGACAGCAGGATGCGGTGGCGCAGCACCGGCGCCGCCAGCGCCCGCACGTCGTCCCGCGTCGCCGCCAGCCGCCCGTGCACCAGCGCCCGCGCCTTGGCCGCCAGCATCAGGGCCTGACCGGCGCGCGGCCCCGCCCCCCAGCGGACGTAGTCGATGATGGCCTTTGGCGCTTCCGGCGACGGCCGTGTGGCGCGCACCAGCGCGGTGATCCAGCCCAGCAAGCCTTCGGACACATGAACCTGCCGGACCCAGCCCTGCAGCGTCACCACTTCGGCACCGGTCATGACCTGGGGCACGGTGCCCGCGCCCGCGCCGGTGGTCTGGACCAGAATGGCGCGTTCCTCCTCAGCGGTCGGATAGCCGACGCGGATGTTCAGCAGGAAGCGGTCCAGCTGGGCCTCGGGCAGGGGATAGGTGCCCGCCTGTTCCAGCGGGTTCTGCGTCGCCAGGACGAAGAAGGGCTCCTCCAGTCGATAGGTCGTGCCGGCGTAGGAGACGGTGTGCTCCTGCATGGCCTCCAGAAGCGCGGCCTGGGTCTTGGGCGGGGTGCGGTTCAGCTCGTCGGCGAGCAGCAGGTTGGTGAAGACCGGGCCGGGCTGAAAGCGGAAGCTACGTCGGCCGGTCCCGTGATCCTCCTCCATCACCTCGGTGCCGAGGATGTCCGACGGCATCAGGTCCGGCGTGAACTGGACGCGGCGGAACTCCAGCGACAGGGCCTGGCCGAGCGTGCGCACCAGCAGCGTCTTGCCCAGCCCCGGGACGCCCTCGATCAGGCAGTGGCCGCCCGCCAGCAGGCCGACCAGCAGCTGTTCCACGACCTCGTTCTGACCCACGACGGCCTGGCCGATGGCGGCCTTCAGCTCGGTGAGCTGGCTGAGCTTGGCTTTGATCTCGGCTTCGGTGGGCGTGGTCATGCGGCGTCCGGGGAGGGGAGAAGAGGCGTCAGGCGGTCAGGGCGTAGATGACGATGTTGACGGCGAACTTGGTGTTGTCCTCGGCCAGGAAGCGCTTGTTTCGCCAGTCGTAATCCCACTCGCAGCCGTAATCCTTGTTGGAATACAGCACGCCGATCCGGCCATCGACGATGATGGCCTTGAGGTAGTCGTGCACCAAGTCGTCGCCCCAGCCGTTCAGCTCCATCGAGGTATTGGGTGGACCGTCGGGAAAGTCGAAGAAGGCCGAATAGATCGGGTGGTCGTTGGGGATCTTGTCCAGCGCGCCCTCGCCAAACAGGGCCGCCATCTGGCGCTCGAAGGTGCGGGCGAACAGGCCGTCGATGTCGTGGTTGCAGTCGTCGACGAAGACGAAGCCGCCGTTCTCGACATAGGTGCGGAAGTTGCGGGCCTCGGCCTGATTGAACTCCACCAGCTTGTGCCCGGCCATATAGCAGAAAGGGGCGGTCAGCATGGCCGGATCGGCCAGATCGACCACCCGCTCTTCCGGATCGACGCGCAGATTGGTGTAGTCGACCAGCGAGGTCAGGACGTTCAGCGGCATCCGCTCGTCCACATCCCAGTTGCCCGACTGATAGCGCAGGCGGGTGAACCAGAAATCGTAGGTGGTCTGGGCCGCAGCAGGAGGGGGAAGCAGCGTCGCCGCCGCTCCCCCCGCCAGAAGGCGAAACAGGTCCGCGCGTGTCAGGGAACTCAGGGACACACGCGGGGATCCGTCAGACGGCGTCGGACAGCGACGTGAAGGTGAAGTCCCTCAGGCGCATGGGCGGGATCATCATGGTGCGCCCTTCGTCGACCCGGACCGGGCGGCCCAGCTCGTCGATATTGTTCAGCATGATGACGGGCGACTCGTTGAAGCGGAAGTTCTTCACCGGATACCGCAACTCGCCATTCTCGATGTAGAAGGTACCGTCCCGGGTCAGGCCGGTCAGCAGCACGGTCTGCGGATCGACCATGCGGATGTACCAGGTCCGGCTGACCAGGATGCCGCGCTCGGTCTCGCGCACCAGGTCCGAGGTCGACTTGGTGCCGCCCGTCATGATGACGTTGCCGGGGCCCGCGGTCGGCGTCTTGCCCTGTCGCTGGGCCCAGTAGCGATTGTAGATCAGGTTGGCGATCTTGCCGTCCTCGACCCAGGAAATGCGCTCACGGGGCAGGCCGTCACCGTCCCAGGGCAGGGTCGGGATGTTCGGATCCGCAGGGTCCGAATAGAAGTTGACGCGCGGATCATAGACCTGCTCGCCGATCTTGTTGCCGCCGCCCGCCTTGGACAGGAAGCTGCGGCCTTCGTCAGCGGGGCGGGCGTTGAAGAAGTTGAACATGAAGCTGATCAGGCCGGCCGCCGCCGCCGGTTCCAGGATCACCGTGTACTTGCCGGGCTCCAGCGCCTGGGCGTCGGCCGAGGCGGCGGCCTTGCGCATGGCGATCTGGATGTCGTCGGCGGCGTTGAAGCTGCGGATGTCCTGGACGTTCTTGGCCACCCAGCCGGATCCGCGACCGTCCTCGGTTCGGACCGTGCAGGTGTAGTCGGCCACCGTGGAGCGCTGATAGCCGAAGTTGCCGTTGGAGTTGGCCGAGGCGAAGAAGCTCTGCCCGTCCTGCAGGAAGCCCGCCGCGATCAGGTTCTGCGCCTTGCAGGGCTCGATCGAGGCCCGCGCCACCTCGGCCCTTTGCTGGGGCGTGATGTCCGCTGTCGCCTGGCTGAAGGTCTCCGTCGGGCGATAGGTCTGGCGCTCCACCGCCGGCATGAACTCCGGGTTCTCGGGCGCCAATCGGGCCAGATCCTCGGCCCGCCGCACGACACGCTCCAGCGCCGCGTCGGAGAACTCGTTGATCGAGGCGGTGCCCACGCGGCGTCCGAACGCGACCTGGACGCCCAGGTCGATGTTCGACACGACGCCGGATGTCGAGACGTTGTTCAGGGCGAAGCGGATGTTGCCCTGGACGCTTCCGGTCAGGGTGGCCGTGCATTCGTCGGCTTGCGACAGGGCGATCACCTTGTCGAGGATGGCCTTGGCTTCGGCTTCGGTCATGATGCTCATGGGATTGTCCCTCCGATCCGATCAGCCGAGCGAACGCGCGGTGTTGATGACGTTGATCCCGTCGAAACGGGTGGTCGAGGAGCCGTGGCTGACGGCCGAGACCTGCGACGGCTGACCCTTGCCGTCGAAGAAGGAGCCGAACAGGCGATAGTCGCTCTCGTCGCAGATGGCCGAGCACGCGGCCCAGAACTCGGGCGTGCGCATCTGATAGGCGACGTCCTCCAGCGGCTGGGTGATCTGACCGTTCTTGATCTCATAGAACAGGGTGCCGCCGAACTGGGCGTTGTAGCGCTGCTGGTCGATCGAGAAGGAGCCGCGGCCCAGGATGTAGATGCCGTTCTCGACGTTGGAGATCATGTCCGCCGCCGTCATCGGCGTGCGGCCCGGCTCCAGAGAGACGTTGGGCATGCGCTGGAACTGCACCGTTGACCAGCTGTCGGCGTAGGAACAGCCGTCCGACGCCGTCTTGCCCAGGATGTGGGCCTGATCCCGCGTGCACTGATAGTCGACCAGGATGCCCTGATCGACCAGCGGCCAACGCTTGCAGGCGACACCTTCGTCGTCGTAGCCGACGGCACCCAGGCTGCCGACCTGGGTCTTGTCGGCGAACAGGTTGACGATCTCGGAGCCATAGCGGAACCGGTCGCGGCGCTTGTCCAGCGTGGCAAAGCTGGTGCCCGCGTAGTTGGCCTCATAGCCCAGCACACGGTCCAGCTCGAGCGGGTGGCCGACCGATTCGTGGATGGTCAGGCCCAGGTGGTTGGGATCGAGCACCAGGTCGTAGCGGCCGGGCTCGACCGACTTGGCGGTCAGCTTCTCGCGCGCCTGGCGGGCGGCGGCTTCCGCGTCCTCGCGCATGTCATAGGACATGCCGTAGCTGATGATGCCGCCGGGCCCGTTCAGCTTGTCGGCCGGGTTTCCGTCCAGATACTCATAGCCGAGGCCCATCGGGGCCGACAGGCCATCGCGGCTGCGGAACTTGCCTGTCGTCATGTCCACGGCGGTGACCGTGAACGGCGCCCAGATGCGATGGACGTCCTGGTCGATGTAGGAGCCATCGGTCGAGGCGAAATACTTCTGCTCGTTCACGAGGAACAGCTGGGAGTTCACGAAGTTGGCCCCGGCCGCCTGCGCCGCCGCATTGACGCCCAGCAGTAGCTCGACCTTCTCGGCGATCGGCACCTCCATCGCGTTCCGGCGGATCGGGGTGCGGTAGCTGACCTCGCCCAGACCCGGCGTGGGGGCCAGCTGGACCGGCTGGGTCTGGTTGACCGCATTGGCCTTGGCGATGGCGACAGCGAGGCGCGCGGCCTCGGCCACGGCTTCCGGCGTCATGGTGTTGGTGGCCGAGAAGCCCCAGGCCCCATCGGCGATGACCCGCACGCCGACACCCGTCGATTCGGTGTTGACCACGTTCTGGACGTTGGCCTCGCGCGTGATGACGAACTGGCGAAGATACCGTCCCACGCGCACGTCGGCATAGGAAGCACCGGCCCCCGTCGCGGCGCTCAGGCCCGCATCGGCCAGGCGGCGTTTGACGGCCATGTCGATGGTCTCGGTCAGTTGGCTTGCCGCGATGGCCCGCCCGGCGAAGCCCGGCAGCAGGACGCCGCCCGCCCCGATCCCGCAGGCCGCAAGGAATTGACGTCTATCCAAGGCTTCCTCCTCCGCCGGCGTCCGGCATGGGCGGACGCAACTGCGCGCGACGGACGGCCCCCCGCGCGACAAGGGCCACATCATTCACCCCTGCGAAGCCGGAGGTAAACCGTCCGCATCATTACAATCTCGACAGCTTGCGAGGTCCGATGGTCGCAGGCTCAGAAGATGGTGATCTCTACCCGGCGGTTCAGTGGCTCGGGCGCGTCGTCGGGGCTCGCCACGCGCGGACGTTTCTCGCCGAGGCTCTCGATGCGGATCAGGGCGCGATCCACGCCCCGCGCCACCAGGGCTTCGACGACGGCTTGCGCCCGGCGAAGCGCCAGCCTCTCGTTGAACGCCGCATCGCCCTGTGCATCGGTATGGCCGACGATCAGGATCTGCCGCGCGCCGTCGCGCTGAACCCGTACCGCCGCGGCGTCGATCACTCCTGCGGCTTGTGGCGTGATCTCGGCCGAGCCCGTGTCGAAATAGGCCGTCAGCTGAAGGGGAGCGACGACCTGCGGGGGCGGCGGCGGGGGCGCGGGCGCGGTCGGTGGCGGGGGCGGAGGCGCAGGCGCGCTGGGCGG
Source organism: Brevundimonas sp. AAP58 (assembly GCF_001295975.1). Taxonomy (GTDB): domain Bacteria; phylum Pseudomonadota; class Alphaproteobacteria; order Caulobacterales; family Caulobacteraceae; genus Brevundimonas. The sequence continues at coordinate 6,457 of NZ_LJHU01000082.1, forward strand.
TGCGAACGGCCGGTCGTCCGTCTCCAGGGTCGTCCGTCGACGAAGCGAGCAGTTCAGATCCTCGGCCGCAGCCTCGGGAGAGGTGCGGAAATAGACCGGAGCCTCCGGCCGCCCCTCGAAGCGCGCCTCGAGAAGGGCCCGGGCCTCCACTGGCTGGTCGGCCAGCGCGCACCGGATGTCGTTCAGGATGAAGGGACTGTTGGAGTAATAGGCGTGCCCGGCACCGTAGAGTGCGCTGGAGACCTCGGTGGCGTCGACGGTCAGATAGCCGTCCGCCTCCCGGATCCAGGGCCGGTTCCGGTCGGTCTGCCCCAGCCGAGGCGACTGGTTCAGCAGTCGGGACACCCAAAGGGCAGCGTCACGGTCGGACGCGTACAAGGTGACGTTGGGTTCAAGAATGTCCAGCTTGCCGGCCACCAGGCCGAAAACGTCGCGCTCCACATCGGCCGCCGCCATGATGATGCGGAACTCCACGTCAGGTCGGGAGCCCTGCGCCAGATAGCGTTCGGCATAGTCTTCCAGAGCCTGGGTCAGCACCCGATTGCCCATCGAATGGGCGATGATGTTGATGCGCCCGGGGGCGACGTCAGTCAGAAGCAGGTCGAGGAAGGCCAGCAGATGTTCGACCGCGGCGTCGGCCGACCTCTGATCGGCGTAATAGGCCCATGGCGTCGTCGACCCCCGCGAGGGCCAGGTGAACAGCACGGGTGCGCCAGGATCGAACCGATCGTCTTCGCGAAGATCGACGGTCAGCTGGGCTGACCGAACCAGCGCCGACTCGAAGCCGACGCTGAAGCCATGCACGAACAGCAGGATCGAACCGGGGCTGTTCGAGCTGTCCACCGCGTCGCTCAGTTCCTCGACGAAACGCTCGCGGCCCTGGGTCGTGATCCGGGTGATCATGACGTAGCGTTCCAGAAGATCGGGATCGCTGGGGGGCTCGCCACGAAGCACCGGCGTTTCTCCCCGCTCTCGCGGTGTTCCATCGGCGGTCAGGCGCGGCAGCCAGACATCGGCCCGACCCAGGATCAGACGCCCGGCATCGCCCGGCGCGACGGTGTCGACGTCCATCTCCTGATCGCCGACGACCGGAGCGCCCAACGCTCGGTTTGAACCGTAGAAGACCCTGACGCAGGTCACGTCCGCCGAGAGCGCCTCGCAGTCCGTTCCATAGGCGGTCGGATGTCTCAGCGTCGTGGGCGCGCAGGCACCCAGCGCCAGGACAGCGACGGTCGTCGTCCAGATCAAAGGCCTCATCGATCACCTCTCAGACGTCTGTGGACAGTCTGCGGGCCCAAAGGGCCTAGGGCAAGTCAGGGTTCGCCGGGGGCTGTCCGGGATCAACCCTCGGGGGTGTTTCCGGCCGGAGCCGGAAGCACAGCACGAGCGCCCCGCCAAGAACGATCAGCGATGCCGCGAGCGCTCCGAACGCAAGCGCGACGTTGCCCTTGTCCTGTTCGGCTACGAAGACCCCCAGCAGGCCCCAGGCGATGGGGAAGGGATAGGCCAGGAGCCGCGTCCGCCAGGTCACGAACAGGGCGAAGACGGCCACGCCCGTCACGGCCAGCAGAGCCCAGGCGGTGGGTGCCAGCGACGGCGGCAGGTCGCCGTTGCCGGTCGCCACGGTCAGCAGGTTCACCGGCGAGGCGATGGTCAGCCAGCCCGCCAGCGCGCCCAGCGGCCAGGCCACCAGCCAACGGTCGCGGTCCCATCGCGGCAGGTCGCGGATCGCGCGGGCGTGGGTCAGAAGCGGGATGACCAGCACGCTCAGCGAGCCGAAGATCAGCACGATGGTGGCGATCTCCGCATCCCAGGCGGCCGCCAGGATCCACCAGCCGATGCCGAGGAAGGCCAGGACGGAGGGCCAGCCGAACCACCGGATCATGTCGCTCTCGCCCGTCTGGGGCAGGACCTGCCGGACCGCATAGGCGATCAGGCCCAGGTAGATCGGCCCCCAGATGGCGAAGGCCCAGCCCACCACGCGGAGCGTCGCATCACTGTCGGCCGAGAACTCGGCGGGCGTCTGACCGATGCCGGCGAACTGCTGGAGCTGACCTGCGATCACCGCGAAGCCCACGCTGGCCAGGACAATCAGCCGGCGGGTGTTCTGGGCAGGGGTCGGTCGGACGATGGATGACATGGGCGTCGTTCCGTAGCGGCGTTCGGGTCCGACACTACGCGCCATTGCGGCAAAGGTTCAGCGCCGATTGCGTTCGCCGCGCCCCTGCGACGATCAGGCGGCCGCGTAGATGGACCGGAACAGGGTCGCGCCGTCCGCCGAGCCCAACTCGGCCTCGAAGGCGCGGTCGGGGTGGGGCATCATGCCCAGCACATTGCCCCGGGCGTTCTGGATGCCCGCGATGTCGGCGATCGAGCCGTTGGGATTGTCGACATAACGGAACACGACCTGGCCCTCGCCCTCGATGCGGGCCAGCGTCTCGGCGTCGGCGAAGTAGTTTCCGTCGCCATTGCCCTGGGTCATGACCACCTCACGCTGGCCCTGGTAGCCGGCGGTGAATCGCGTCTGGCCGTTGGCGACCTCCAGCGTGATGGGCTTGCAGACGTATTTCAGCCCAGCGTTCCGAAGCAGGGCGCCCGGCAGCATCCCGGCCTCGCACAGGATCTGAAAGCCGTTACAGATGCCGACTACGGCCACGCCGTCGTCCGCCGCCTTCTTGACCGCCTTCATGACCGGCGACTGCGCCGCCATGGCCCCGCAGCGGAGGTAATCGCCGTAGGAAAATCCGCCCGGCAGGACGATCAGATCGAGCCCCCTGGGCAGCTCCGTCTCCTGGTGCCAGACCATCTCGACCCGCTCGTTCGTGGACCGCTCGATGGCGACCTTGCAGTCGCGGTCGCAGTTGGACCCGGGAAAGACGATGACGGCGGCGCTCATGGCGCGGGCCTCTAGCAGCGTTTGCACGCATTGTCAGGTCGGCGGCGATTGACCGAACGGCGTTTCTTGGACTGTATGCCAAGGACTGTTTTCAGTAACGAGGAGGGCCCCATGGCCAGTCGGGACGGTCGGTCAGTCGCACTCGTGGGTGCAACCATCCTTCTGATCGTGGCGGCCGCCAACATCGGGTACGGCGTCTACCGGGTCATGGGCGGCCATGCGTTCGAGCTTCCCCTCATGACCGGAGCCGCCGTTTGCGCCGGCCTTGCCGCTATTCTGTTCAGCCGGGCCGGGAAGCCAAAACCCTGACGGATAGACGATTGTCCTTGTTGTCGTCGGCAATCAGGGGCGTGCGCCCTCCGGCGTTTCGGCTCGCACGCGGGCGAGGAAGTCGGTCATGACGGCGACCCGCTCGGGGGCCATGCGCTGTGCGGCCTGGGTCTTCAGCCGAGGGGGGACAGCGGTGGCGAAGGCCTCGATTGTCCGCAGGGCGCGGTCGTAGTCGTCGCCCTCGCCGGTCGCCGCCAGCAGCCGCGCCGCCCCAAGCGCGCCGAGGAAATCCAGCGCGTCGGCGTCGTGCATCACGATGGCCTCGGGGCCTTCGGGCTCCTTGTCGTACATGTGACCCAGGATTGCGGCGCGGACGGCGGGGAACTTCTCCATCGGAAAGCCGGCGTCGCGCAGGAACGGTTCGGCCAGCTCGACCGAGCGCACCGCGTGATCCACCCCCGGCGCGGCGAACGGCGCGATGCCGCCCCAGTCATGCAGGAAGGCGGCGGCGAACAGGACGTCGGCGTCGACGCTCAGCCCTTCGGCCTCGGCCAGCGACATGGCCAGCAGGTAGTTTCGCTCGGAATGTCGCCAGCCCCAGCTGGGATGGGCGAGGTTCTCCTGGGCGTGCGCGTGGACCGCGCGCCGCCAGGCGCTGTCCAGCGGAATGCCTGCTGGCGTCGCCGTCGCCTCGGCGGGCGGGTTCGCCATCTCCTGCCGCGCCTGGGCGGGGGCTATCATGGCCAGGATGGCGAGAACCGCCGTCAGTCCGATCGTTCTCATCGCGTCGCCCCCTTGAATGGTCTCAGCCCCTGTTCTCGTAGACGCCCGTGATCGACGCCCTGGCAAGGGTGTGGAAGTGCAGGTTGAAGCCGAAGATGGCCCCGGAGTTCTCCGGCGTCACGTCCAGCTTGTCCACGTCCACCGCGAAGACCGTGAAGATGTAGCGGTGCGGTCCGTGACCGGCGGGCGGCGCGGCCCCGCCGAAGCCCGGCTGGCCGAAGTCGGTGCGACCCTCGACCGCGCCCGCCGGAACCGGCCCGCCCGCCGTGATCTCGGTGACGTCGGCGGGG
>NZ_LJHU01000083.1 GCF_001295975.1 Brevundimonas sp. AAP58
GGGGGGGGGGCCCAACCCCAAACACCGGCGTTCGTACCCGCCCCCTCCACCATGCTGCGCATGGTCCCCCTCCCCCGCTGCGCGGGTGAGGATCAGATTTCCTCTGTCACAGCCCTCAGCCGCACCACGCCCCAGGTCGACCGCTGCCCCTGTCCCCGGAATACGTCCACGAACGTCGTCCGCACACTGACGGCCCGCACCCCGTCCGCCTCCAGCGGCGCCTCGTGCAGCGCCGCCCGCACCGCCGCGCAGACCGCCTTGGCCTCCTCCACGCCGTCGAAGCGCGAGGCGCATCGCAACGAAATCCGATGTTCGATCCCGCAATCCGCGGCCGGCACGGGCGAACTCTCCGACCGCCCCACCGTCAGGTTCGGCCACCCCGCGTCCCTCGGCGCCTGGTCCCAGATCCGCGCCGGATCCCCCAGCAGAGCCTTCAGCGTCGCATCCGCCCGCAGATGCGCGATCAGCGCCTTCTGCAGCGCGCTCTCATGATCCCTCATCGCGTCCGCTCCAGCTGCAGTTCGGACCGCCCTGGCCGCTCCGCCTCGACATCGACCTGGCGGATCGTCCAGTCGGCCCCGCCGAACCGGATGACCCGCCCCTCGACCAGCCTCGGATCGGTCCGCACCTCCGCCGTCGCGACCTCGAAAGCGACCGCCCCCTCGGCCTCGCTCCGCTCCCGGCGTCGGCGTCCTTCGACCTTCAGCCAGACCGCGCCCAACGGCTCCCAAGACACCGCCCGGCCTCCATAGGGCGTCTCCGCCTCGACGGCCTCGAACAGCTCACCCAGCACCCTCACAGCCGCACCACGCGATACGGCGCGATCCAGGCCTCCACCGGCCGGATCGGCATCTCCCGCTCGCCCCGCTCATAGGCGCGCAAGGCCAACATCAGGATCGCCAGCCTCAGTGGCGCCGGGGACGTCGAGGTCAGGCTCAGCCCCACCTCTCCCTCCACCCGGCTCCGCGCCGCATCGATCAGCGTCTGGATCAGCCCGTCTTCCGCGCCATGCTCGACGCGCAGGAACAGCTTCGCCTCCGTGAGGCTCACGGGTGCGGTCATGGGTTCTCTCCGATGTTCGAAAAATCCTCTCCCGCACAGCGGGGGAGGGGGACCGCGAAGCGGTGGAGGGGGCGGACGCGCGCACCGTGTCTGGAGCC
>NZ_LJHU01000084.1 GCF_001295975.1 Brevundimonas sp. AAP58
CCCTCCGTCACCTCGCTTCGCTCGGCGCCACCTCCCCCTCAGGGGGAGGATTGGGCAACTCCACGCCCGCCAGCTTCCAGCCGAACGGCCCGTCGCGCTTGAGCAGCAGCTTCAGCGTCTCGTCCGGCCGTTCCGGATCGGTCAGGCCCAGCACGAAGGTGTTCAGGTCGCGATAGGCGTAGCTCTTGCGAATCTCGCCGTCCTCCGACGCAGGCTCGGACGGCGTGACCGCGTCCGCCGGACCGGGGGCCTCGGCGGTCTCGACCATTGCCGCGATCGCCTGCGGATTGACGAGGGCGTCGACCGCCCCGTCCACCAGCATCGGGCCGAACAGCATGCCCAGTCCGGCAAGCGCGCTGTCGTCGGTCCGCTCGTCCTCGCGCATCTCCGCCATCAGCCGACCGGTCAGCTGTTCCTTCAGGCTCTCGCGAAAGGCCGGGAAGTCCACCAGCCGCTCCAGCGCCGCCTCGTCCCCCGTCTCCGCCGCCCGCACCAGCGCCCGAACCGTCAGGATCGGCATGGCCAGATAGGCGGCGACCACCACGATCGCCGACAGGATCAGCAGCCCGCGAACCCAGCCCTTCACTTCTTCGCTCCCGCTGCCGGGGCCTGAACCGGGGCGGCGGGCGTCGGCCCATCCGGCAGGCCGATGTGGGCCAGCTTCCACTCGAACGGGCCGCGCCGCTCGAAGGTGAAGACCGTCTCCGACCCGCCTTCATCGGTGACGGCCAGACGCGCCAGGTTGATCCCCCAGTATTTCGGACTGGGCATAGGCGCGGGCTCGATGTCCTCCGGCATCGTCGCAGGCGACCGGACAACGGCGTAGCGACCCTCCCCGCGCATGAGGCCGTCGAGCGCGTCAGGCGTCAGGAAGGCGTCGGGGTCCGGCCCGGCGGGCGCGGCGGCGACCTCGAACTGCCGGCGAACCGCACCGATCGGGTCCTCCATGAAGGAGGGCGCCGGCGTCAGGGTCTCGGCGCGACCCGACAGCTGCGGCCGCAGCGACTGGCGCACCGCGCCGTAGTCGATCAGCCTCTGCAGGCTCGCCACATCGTCGGCCTGGGCCGCCGAGCGGATGCCAAAGAACGCCACGGCCGGGGCCACGAAGAAGCTGACGACCGCGACAACGAGGGCGAGCAGCAGCAGATTGCCGATGATCCGTTTCACGCGGTGGTCTCCCCTCCTCCGGTGCGAACTGCATCAATGCACGGACCGGGGCGAGGCTCAAACGAAACCCCGCCGGAGAGGCTCCGGCGGGGCTCGAAAGTTTCGATCCGTGTTCGATCAACCGACGTCCGGCAGCTCCTTGCGGAGGTTCTCCGCCACCTTGTCGAGGAAACCCTCGGTCGACAGCCAGCCCTGCTGATCGCCGACGAGCAGCGCCAGATCCTTGGTCATGTGGCCGGCCTCGACGGTCTCGACCACGACGCGCTCCAGCGTGTCGGCGAAGGTGTCCAGCTCGGCGTTGCCGTCCAGCTTGGCGCGGTGCTTGAAGCCGCGCGTCCAGGCGAAAATCGAGGCGATGGAGTTGGTCGAGGTGGCCTCGCCCTTCTGGTGCTGGCGATAGTGGCGAGTGACCGTGCCATGCGCGGCCTCGGTCTCCAGCACCTTGCCGTCCGGCGTCATCAGGACCGAGGTCATCAAGCCCAGCGAGCCAAACCCTTGCGCCACCACGTCGGACTGCACGTCGCCGTCGTAGTTCTTGCACGCCCAGACGAAACCGCCCGACCACTTGATGGCCGCGGCCACCATGTCGTCGATCAGGCGGTGCTCATAGGTCAGGCCCGCCGCCTTGAACTGGTCGGCGTATTCGGCGTCGAACACCTCCTGGAAGATGTCCTTGAAGCGGCCGTCATAGGCTTTCAGGATCGTGTTCTTGGTCGACAGATAGACGGGATAGCCGCGCGCCAGGCCATAGCCGAACGAGGCCCGGGCGAAGTCGCGGATCGAGTCGTCCAGATTGTACATGCCCATGGCGACGCCCGCCGACGGGGCCTTGAACACCTCGTGCTCGATCACCTGGCCGTCGTCGCCGACGAACTTGATGGTCAGGGTGCCGGGGCCCGGCATCAGGAAGTCAGTGGCCTTGTACTGGTCGCCGAAGGCATGACGGCCGACGACGATCGGCTGGGTCCAGCCCGGCACGAGGCGCGGCACGTTGCGGCAGATGATCGGCTCGCGGAAGACAACGCCGCCCAGGATGTTGCGGATGGTGCCATTCGGCGACTTCCACATCTTCTTCAGGCCGAACTCCTTCACCCGCGCCTCGTCCGGGGTGATGGTGGCGCACTTCACGCCGACGCCGTGCTTCTGGATCGCGTGGGCCGCGTCGATCGTCACCTGGTCGTCGGTGGCGTCCCGATTCTCCATCGACAGGTCGTAGTAGGCAAGCTCCAGGTCCAGGAACGGGAAGACCAGCTTGTCCTTGATCATCTGCCAGATGATGCGGGTCATCTCGTCGCCGTCGATGTCCACGATGGGGTTGGCGACCTTGATCTTGGCCATGCGGCACTCGTCCTGTTCAGCAATTCTCGGGAGGTGGCGGGGGGTATAGCGAGCGGGGACGCGCGAGGCAAAGGGTCGCGGCGGAGCACTGACCCTGCCTCGAACATGCCGCCCGGGGCCAGGCGGAACCTTGGGCGCGTTGCCGGGTTCTGCTCGATCCGGAAGGCTATTCCGACCCGAGACGAGACGACATGGACGAGGAGACCGAGACCCTGGTCCGCCGCTGGATCCTGACGTTCTGCGAGGCGCCCGTGCTGATCGACAAGGAACTGATGCGGCGCGTGCTCGCTGATGCCGAGGCGAAATCCGCCGAGACACGGCGATGACCGAAAAGACCCTCAAGGTCGCCGCGTCCGGAAAAATCCCGAAGACCTGATCGAGCGTAACGGGACCGGTGCCCGGGCCGAGGGGCTAGAGCTCTGGCAAGGGCCGCGCGATCAGGCGGCCTGGGCCGCCGTCCACTCCGTCATAACCCGCTCCAGCACGGTCAGCGGCACCCCGCCCGTGTTCATGCCCGCGTCGTGGAAGGCCCGGATGTCGAAGCGGTCGCCCAGCGCCCGCTGGGCATTGGCCCGCAGCTCCACCCACTTGATGTGGCCCAGCTTGTAGGAACAGGCCTGGCCGGGCCAGACGCAGTAGCGTTCGATCTCGGTCGTCACCGCGCTTTCGGCGTCGCCGAGCGCATCGACCATGAAGCGGATCGCCTGTTCGCGGCTCCAGCGCTTGGCGTGCATGCCGCTGTCGACCACCAGGCGCGTGGCCCGGAACATCAGCGACTGCAGATAACCGATCTGGCCGATGGGATCGTTCTCATAGACCCCCATCTCGTCGGCCAGCTGCTCGGCATAGAGCGCCCAGCCCTCGGAGTAGGCCGAGAAGCCCAGCACCTTCATCAGGAGCGGCACATTGGTCCGCTCCTGCGCGAGCGCGATCTGGTGGTGATGGCCCGGGGCCGCCTCGTGATAGGTCAGGGTCGGCAGCTGGAACTTGGGCCACTCCGCCGTGTCGCGCAGATTGATGTAGTAGGCGCCCGGCCGCGACCCATCCAGCGCCGGCGCATTGTAGTAGCCGCCCGGAGCCCCCGCCTCGATCGCCACCGGCACCCGGCGGATCTCCACCCCCGACACCGGAATCCGCCCGAAGTATTCCGGCAGGCGCCGCGCCATGTCGGCCATCTGGGCGTTGAGGTCGACCAGCAGCTGTTCCTTGGCCTCGTCGGTGTTCGGATAGAGGTACTGGGGATCATCACCGAGCGCGGCGATGCGCGCCCCCACCGATCCCTGCGTCAGACCTTGCGCGCGCAGCAGGACGTCGGCGCGCGCCGACAGCTCGGCCAGTTGCTGGAGCCCGATCTCGTGGATCTCGTCGCCGGACAGATTGGTCGTGGTGTAGCTCTGGATGCCGTAGCGATAGAAGGCCTCGCCGTCCGGCAGACGCCAGACGCCCGCGTCATGCGTCGCCCCCGCCTGCACCGCCCGCAGCGCCTCGGCCTGGCGGTTCAGCGCCGGGAAGACCGCGTCGTTGACGATGGCCTCGGCGCGGCTGCCCCACTCGCCGGGGATCGACTTCTCGCCCGTTCGCCGCACCACCGACTGGACCAGCGTGGTGCCCGAGGCCCCGTTCGCCATCAGGTTCTGCATCTGCGTCAGGGTGCGGGCGATGACGAAGTCTGGCGGCACGGCCCCGGCCGCGAAGTCCAGCCCCATCCGCTCGGTTTCCTGATCCAGCGCCGTGGCGAAGGCCGACACCCGGCTCAGATAGGCCTCGGCGTCCTCGGCCGTGTCGATGGAATGCTGGCTGTCCAGGAAGTCCGGGATCGCCTGATACGACCCCGTCAGCTGGCTGACCGTATAGGGCGAGGGCCCGAACCCGCCGCCGCCATAGGGGAATCGATAGCCGCTGACCGCCGTGTCGCCGAAATACTCCAGCGAATCGTACCAGACGGCCTCTTCGGCATTCAGGCCGGCGCGATCCACGGCCTTCAGCTCGGTCATGTGGCCCCGGAAGGTCTCGCGATCCGCCAGCACCTTGGCCTGGGACCGGTCATCCAGCCGCGCCTTCATGGCCGCGTTTGGCCCCTTGTCGAAGCCGAGCTGGGTCAGAAGCTCGGGCGAGGTCATCAGGGTCTCGGCGACGATCTTGTCCATCACGGCCCGCAGCTGGGCCCCGGCGCCGGACTGGGCGGGCGCGGCGATCGCCTGGCCGGCGGCGGCCAGACCCGCGCCTGCGGCGGCGGTCAGAAGAAGGCGGCGGCGGTCGATCATGGAAGGGCTCCCGAAACAGTCTGGCCGCATTGGCCATCAAGTCCGGGAGCGGAGCAAGGCCCGTTCGAAAAACGGTCAGGCTGGCCCCGCCAGCAGCGCCTTCATCGGCACCGATGCATCCGCCAGCCGCGCCGGATCCACCGCGATCTGGCGCCCGATCAGCTGGCGCCCCCCCATGAACTCCGGCGCGGCGTTGACCGCCTCGACCGCCCGCACGACGCCGTCCTTCAGATGAAACAGGGCGAAGCTGTCCGCCGCCCGGTCCCCGCGCTCCACGACCATGTCGCAGTCCCAGGCCAGCCCCGCGATCTGCAGCTTCAGCTCATACTGGTCCGACCAGAACCACGGCACCTCGTCGGCCGGACGCGGCCGCCCGCAGAGGGCCGAGGCCGCCTGCTTGGCCTGTTCCAGCGCACTCGGCACGCTCTCCAGCCGCGCGCTGCGGCCATAGAGCGGCAGAGGGCGATGCGTCATGTCGCCCACGGCGAAGACCGCCGGGTCGCTCGTGCGCGCATCCAGATCGACCACCACGCCATCCGAGCATTCCAGCCCCGCCGCCTGGGCCAGCTCCAGGTCCGCATAGGCCCCGATCCCGACCAGCACCGTATTCGCCGCGATCAACCTCCCGTCGGCCAGCCGCACGCCGTCCGCCTCGATGGCCGCCACATTGGCCGACAGCTCGAACGCCACGCCGCGCGCCTCATGGCGGCTCTGGAAGTAGTCGGACAGCACCGGCCCGGCG
>NZ_LJHU01000085.1 GCF_001295975.1 Brevundimonas sp. AAP58
CTCGCAAGCCCTGGAAGCGACCGAGGCGCTCCTGTCCGCCGAGGCCCTGCCGATCGCGGGCGACAACGCGGTCTATGGCGACGTGCTGGGCCGGTTCCTGATCGTGCATGACAAGGCGACGGGCTGGGGCCTGCTCGCGATCACCGCAGCGGCCCTGGCCTTCGCCGCCTGGGGCGCGCGCCACGCGACCCGGCTGGACCCCAGGGACATCGGACGCGGCATGCTGTCGGGCCTGTGGCTGGTCGTCATGGGCGTGGTCGTGACCGCAGGGGTGCGCGTTCTGGCCGGTCCGACCGCAGGGCGCGCCGAGTCCGCCGAGGCCTACTACACCCTGCTGCGCCGCCTGCCGTGGATGGAGACCGCGACCGTGCTGACCGTCGTCGCGGTGACGCTGGCCGCGCTGGCGGGTCGGGCCGCGATCGGGCCGCGCGTGCTTTCGGCCGTCGTCCTCATCGCCGTCGCGGCGGGGACCGTCATGGGCGGATTCGATCCCATTCTGATCGGCGCAGGCGGGGTGGCCATCGCCCTGTCGGTGTGGAACCAGGCCTGGCCGCGAACGACCTGGGGCGCGTGGCTGGGGCTGATCGCCCTGATCTTCCTGCTCGGCTGCGTCGCCCAAGGCGCCGCGCCCGAAGCCGCCTTGATCTTCATCTGGCCCGCCCTGATCGCCGCCCTCGCCGCCGCCGTCGCCGCCCTGATCGCCGCCAGCTTGAAGGACCCGCGCGCCCTGGTCCCGGCGGCGATCGTGACGGTTCTGGGCGGGGCCTGGATCGTGACGCTGGCCCATCCCGTCTTCCTCGGCGTCGGCATGGACATCCCCGGCGTCCTGGCCCTGATGGCCCTGCTGGTCCTGCTGTTCGCCCGGCCGCTGGCGCCCGAGCATACGAAGGCGACCTATGCCGCGGCGGCTGCGGCCTGCCTGATCCTGGCCTGCGGCCTGTCCGCCACCGCCCGCTTCGCCGAGCCCATGCCGCCCCCGGCCGAGGGCGGGCCGACCTGAGCCGGTAACGAATTCCGCCCGCCTGGCGAAGCGGGGCGCATGTCCTCCCCAAGGAGCCGTCTCATGCGCGCCTTTGCCAAATCCTCCGCCCTGCCATTCGATCTCCGCCGTCGCCTGACCCTGTTCGGCTCCATCGGCCTGGTCGCCGCCGCCGTGGTGTTCGGCTACGCCTCCGCCCAGCCGGTCGAGGCTCGCGTACCCGCCCCGCCGCCCTCAG
>NZ_LJHU01000086.1 GCF_001295975.1 Brevundimonas sp. AAP58
GGGGGGGGGGGGGGGGGGGGGGGGGGGGTGAAACTCATCGGCGGGAGTGGGGAACTGAGACGGCATGTCATCTGCGGGGTGTCCTTTCACCCCTCATCCGACTTCGCTTCGCTCGGCCACCTTCTCCCGTAAGGGGAGAAGGGACTAACCAGTGAGCCTCGCCAATGCCGCCTGATAGTTAGAAATCTGGTTGGTCAGATAGGTGGGCACCGGACCGCTGGCGGCGCTGGTCTGGTTTTCGGGCGCGAGTGCACGGTAGGCGTCACGGATAGCCTTCATGGCCGCCTGGATCTTTTCGCCGGCGGTCTTGATAGCCGCGGCGTCGTTCAGCGTCAGGCCGCTGGGCAGGTTCAGGCCGAAGGTGCGAGTGACGTCATCGCCGGACGCCTGGCCGATGAAGCCGGGCGAAAGACCGAGCCCGAGCAGGGCGTCGCGGCCCGTTTCTCCGGATGTCAGCACCGCACCGGTGACACCGTCCTTGGCCGTGATCGACAGCCGCTGGAAACCGCCCGTGGTGGTGGTGGTCTCGCCGTCCTTGCCGGTGACGGCACCGCCTTCGGAGGCCACGGTGACCTTGAGTCGGCCGTTCGATGCGATGCTGATCTTGCGCGCCAGGGTAGCAAGCGTGTCCTTGGCCTCGATCGTCACGGCCTGGGCCCGGCCGCCGTCGGCGGGTGAGACGTAGAACCTGTCGCCGACCCGAAGCGAAGTCGCGTCGATCAGGCGCTTGGAATCCGACTGATCGATCTCGCCCTGGGGCAGGCCCAGGCGGTCCAGCACCGAGGCACCGTTCGACGCCACCGCCAGCGTCAGGGGCTTGGCCTGATCGTTGTCGCCGGACCAGCTGCGTTCGTACTCCACAGCGCCGGTCAATGGATTGATGCGGGTCAGGAAGCCCCGCGTCGGGTCTTCCGGCTTGGCGCTGACGGGGCGATCGGCGACGCCGGTGATCCAGACCTTGCCGTCATGCACCTTGACGTCGGCGGCGGTGTCCTCGCCGGCCGCGCCATACCAGGTCAGGCGGTCCGAGGCGTCAGCCGTCAGGTCGGCGGTCAGGGCCGCGGTGAAGACATCCGACCCGCCCGAATGCGCCCGGGTGACGGTGCCCGCCGACAGGCCGCTGTCGCGGCTGGTTCCCGTCAGGATGACCCGGCCGTTGGAGACCGAAACGCCTTCGATGGCGCCGGAGATCGCCCCGAGGTCGCGCGTGGCCGCCAGCGTCGGTACGCCCGCCGCGTCGAGCGTGAAGCGGCGCACGACCGCCCGGCCGTTCTCGATCCCTGCGGTGTAGAGGTTGGACCCGTCAACCGTGATCGCGTCCACGCCGTCGTCGGCCGCGGTGCCGAACTGGGTCTGGCCGATGCTGGAGGCGACGATGCCGGCTGTTGGATAGGGTTCGCCCGCCCTGAAAGCCTGGACATAGCCGTCCCAGCCGCCGACGGCGGTGGCGCCCGTCACGGCCGATTTCGCCCGCCCGCCGATGTAGAGCACGCCGTCCGCGCCGAAGGCGACACTGGTCGCCTGATCCTCGGCGCGGGCCCCGCGCCGCTGAGTCCATTGCTCCTCGCCATCGGCGTTGAAGACGGTGACGAAGCTATCCGACAGTGTCGCCACTTCACCGGATTTCCCCGCGTCTGTCGCCTTGGTGTTCAGCGCTCCAGTGACCGAGCCCGCCACGGCGACCTGACCATTGGCGTCCACCGCGATAGCATAGCCGCTGGCCGTTGAAGCGGCACCCAGGGTGCGGGTCGCCATCAGCCGTCCGGCGCTGTCGTACTTCATCAGGGCGACATCCTGGACGCCCTTGATCGGCTGGTTGGATCCGCCCGTCGTGACATCGGCGACCAGCCACAACGCGCCATCGGGCCCGACGGCGCTGGCCCGGACCGCGCTGATCCCGTCCGGCAGTTTCTCTTGCGACAGACGACCATCGACCCACTGAGTCTCGCCGACGTTGCCGCCGGTGGGAGACGGGGCGGTGCCGCCGTCGGACTGGAACTTTAGCAGCTGGTTGGCGCCGGCCGTGCCGAAGCCCTGCACGACATAGACCGCATCGGATCGGTCGGCGGCCGTGAAGCCGATGGTCTCGGTGGAGGTTCCGCGGATGGCCAGAGCCCACTTGTCCGGCCCGGCTGGCAGGGTGACGAGCTTGCCGTTCACCTGGACCGTGCGCGCTTCGGCCTTGATCTGATCGCGACCGATCCGGGTCTGGAACCCGGCCGCTTCCAGCTTGCCGTTGATGTAGCTCAGGACCGCGTCCATCGTCCGGGGCGTCGCCCCCATGTCAGCGAGATCGATCGGGACCGAGGTCGTGGTCGTGCCCAGCCCCTGCGGGACCTTGACCGTGATCGAGAAGCGGGTGTCTCCGGCGAAAGCCGCGACCGGGGTATCCAACGAGCCTTCATGCACCGGCCCGGTGATGGAGTTGGCGCTGTCACGCGGCACGGCCGCGCTGGTCTTGGACAGGGCGGTCGCCGTGCCTTGAACCAGCCGGATGCCCTCGAACTCGGCCTTGCCGACATAGGCGGAGATTTCCGACAGGCCGGCGGCGAAGCGTTTCTGAATCAGGCCGAGGTCGCTGTTTCCAAGGCCTTGGACCGACGCGCGATTGGTCAGGGCCGACAGGGTCTCAAGGCCGCGATAGAGGGCGAACAGCTTGGCGTAGTCGGCCGAGGCTCCCCGGACATCGACCGGTACGGTACCCTCGTTGACGAACTTCCGTCCGCCCAGAGCGGCACGAACGAGGGCGTCGGGAGCGGGGGCCGAGGCCTGGGCCGCAGTCGCCCAAGGGGCCGTCGGTTGACGCTTTCGTGTGATAGCGGTCGTCAGGGCGGCCGAAGCTGCTGGGTCATAGCTTTGCCCAAACAGTCCAAGCAGATAGCCGTTGTTGACGGTCACGGAATCCTCCAGCCGCCAACATCGGACATCGGGCTCAACGGGCTGTTAACGTCCGCACCGGGAACGATCGTCGGAGAATCGTGTTTTGATCGCGCCAGACAGGAGGCCGATCATGATGTTTCCGACGTCGCTTATTCAGTCGCTTCTGGCCCTCTACGGCCTCGCGCCCAAACCCGGACCAGTCCGCGCGTCCCAAACCCGCAGACGTCAGGCTCCGGTCCTGATCGGAAATCCCAACGCCCGCTGGCGATGACCGCTTACTGGAACAGCGACAGGATGATCTGTGGCGCCTGGTTGGCGATCGACAGAGCCTGAGCTCCCAGCTGCTGCTGCACCTGCAAGGCCTGCAGGCGCGCGCTTTCCTTGGCCAGATCGGCGTCAACCAGATTGCCGATGCCGCTTTCCAGCGTGTCGGTCAGCTTGGTCACGAAGGTCGTATGCGCCTGAATCTGCTTGGCCTGAGCCCCGATGTCACCGAGCGCCTTGTTCAGGGCGGTGATGGAATCGTCCAGCTTATTCAGGGCCGTCGTCGCGCCCGTGGTGGTCAGCAGGCTGTCTGCCAGCCCCAGCGAAATGATCGAACCGCTGAGCGACAGGTCCTTGGATGACAGGGTGATGAACGACGTCGCGTCGGCGTTGGCCAGAAAGCGAAGGCCATTCGTCAGGGAACCATCCAGGATGTTGCCACCGTCGAAGCTGGCGTTCTCTACCGCCGAAGATATGGCGCGCAGCAAGGCCTTGAAGTCGGCGTCCAGAAGTTCGCGCGACTGGGTCTTCAGTGAGGTATCCTTGGCCGCGACGACCTTTTCCTTGAGCTGATTGAGCAGGTCCGAGATCGACTCGCCCGCCGCCAGCGCGACATCGGCGATTGAGGTGGCCCTGTCGAGGCTCTGCTTCACGGCCGAAAGGGCGCTGGTATCGGCCCTCTGCTGCTGGGCGATCGCCCAGATGGCGGCGTTGTCCTTGGCGCCTTGCACCTTCAGGCCGGTTGAGATCCGGTTCTGGACGCCGCTCAGGTTCTCGTTGGTCCGCGCCAGGTTCTGGAGCGCGATCGCCGCGGCGGCGTTGGTGTGGACGCTGTTGCTCATAGGTCTTCTAGCCCCGGATGTTCTGGTCGAGGCTAGGCGTTAACCATGAGCGTATGGTTAACGTGCTTTTGCCGCGTCGGGCGGGCCCGCGCGGATCAAGTATCCAGAACCGAACGCCGGATCAGGCGCTGGTGTCGATCAGAGCCCCGGCGGCATAGCCTCCGTTTTCGGACAGCTTCAGAACCTCCTCGCGGGGGAACTGGCGGACGACCTCGCCGGTCGCGCTGTCCAGGGTCTTGTAAATGTAGGTCCCGACGGTCGGACCCTCTTCGATGATCAGCCTGTAGCGCGCGGCCTGCTCGGCCTCTTGGCGGGCCCTACCCTCGTTGAAGTCGCCGCTCGCCGTCGTCGAGGCGGGGGCAGTGAGGGGGCCGTTGACGCTCAGGATCTTTGCACTGGTCTCCATATGATTTCACGCCGACGATCAGTCGGCGTCTCCTGCGAACGGTTGGGCGGAGCCGAAGCCCCGCCCTTCCATTTCGATTACCGGAACAGTCCCAGCAGGATCGAGGTCGAGGAGTTGGCGATCGACAGAGCCTGCACACCCAGCTGTTGCTTGGTCTGCAGCGACTGCAGTCGCGCGCTTTCCTTGGCCAGATCCGCGTCGACCAGGTTGCCCACGCCCGCTTCCAGGGCGTCCGACAGCTTGCCGACGAACGAACGGTGCGTTTCGAGCGACTTGGCGCCGGTGCCGAGGCGAGCCAGGGAGGCCGACACGCGGTCGATCGAGCCGTTCACTGCCGTCAGGGCGGTGGCGGCCAGCGTCGCGGTGCCGATCGACATGGTCGCGGTGACTGTGTTGATCGTGCCGCCCAGACGCAGGTCTTCGTCCTGAACCGTGATGGTCGTGCCCGAGGTGTTGGCCAGGGCGCGATAGCCGGCCGTCTGTGAACCGTTGAGCAGGTTCACGCCGTTGAAGCCGGCATTGTTGACGACGGTGGTGATCTGGTCGCGGATCGCCTTGAAGTCCTCGTTCAGAGCGCTGCGAGCAGCGGTCGTCAGAGAGCTATCGGTGGCGGCGAGCGCCTTTTCCTTCAGCTGAACCAGCAGGTCGGAGACGGACTCGCCAGCGGCCAGGCTGACGTCGACGGCGGAGGCACCGCGGTCCAGGCTGTCCTTGACGGCGTTCAGCGCCGAGATTTCCGAGCGCTGGCCTTGGGCGATGGCCCAGATGGCACCGTTGTCCTTGGCGGAGTTGACCTTCTTGCCCGTGTTGATGCGGTTCTGGACGGTGTCCAGCTCGCGGTTCGTGGCCTGAAGGTTCTGAAGCGCGATCATCGCGCCATTGTTCGTGTTAACGCTGTTCAGCGCCATGACGAGTATCCTTGTTTCAAGGTGACCGACCGTCGTTTTGACCGTCGGGGGCATTTTGCCTGTGGCAGCAACCCGCAAGGTTGGGGCCAACCGGCGACAGGCGAGCCTCTTTGCCAACCTTATGAAAATACGACGGTACTTTGCCTTAACCACGTCGACCGATCGGCAGATTCTGCCGGTTTGCGGCTTGACCGGCAGGATTTGCCGGGTCCTCGGCGACTTGTGCCGGGTCCGGGTTGCCTAAGCGGTTGACGCGGCGGCCTCTGGCGGGGTTATTGAGTCCAGTCCCCCAGCCGAGCCGCCCTATGCAACTTCCCAACGACAACCGCGTGATCCTGGCGGTCGGCGCGGGCCTAGCGATCCTCGCCGCCGTGGTGTTGGCGGTGGTCTTCATGGGAGGGGGCAACGACAGAGGTGCGCCCCCAGAGGTCGAGCCCAGCGAGCCAGGGGCGCTATCGGTGGATGTGGCCGATGCTCCTGAACTCCAGCCCACGCGGGAACTGCGCTGCTTCGTCGATGGCCAGTTCGTAGGCATGGCCACTCTGGCCGACTGCGCCGAACGGAACGGGCTTGCGACGGATGGGCTGGATGTTGGGCTGGATGCCAGCGGCAATCTCGCAGCGGCCGCCACGGCTTCCTTCGCACCGCCGCCAACCGCGCCGGCCGCTCAGGATGGCTCGGACAATCCCCAACCCGCGACGACTGTCGACAACGCATCCCCCCGACCCATCGAGGCCCGGTCCGAGCGCGTGACCGGCGCGCCCTGCCTTCGCTACACCGGTTCGGAGTGGCGCCAGCTTTCAGGCGCAATGAGTCTGAACGAGTGCGTCCAGGCTCTCTATGCAGGAACCTGCGTCGGCCCTGGCGAAGCTCAGTATGGCCGCCACGGCAATCTGACGTTGCGGCTTGTTCCCCGCCGCGTGGAGCAGTCCAACGACAACACTCGCTTCCGTGTCCTGGCGGAACAGGACCGCGCCTGCCAGTTCCCGGGGCTAGGCTGATGCGGATTGTGATTGTCTCCACCGCTCTCTTGATCCTGGCTGCCTGCGCCGAGCAGGTGCAGGCCCCGCGAGACCCGGGCGTCTGCTATGCCGTCAATCGCCCTGACGGCGAAGTCCAGTTCAACGTTGTCGCCCGCGATCAGCCGCAGATCGAGTTCTGCGCAGCCCGACTGGAAGAGATGCGGTTGCGTTTCCTCCGCCTCGGCGGCTCCACGCGCGAGGTGACGGGGGCCTTCCAAGGGCAGTTCATCTTCATCGATGCTCGAGGCGTTTCCTTCGGTCGCACCCTGGAGGGAGGGCGCTTCTTCGCCTTGGCCCGCACAGGGGACGGTCGTCTCGCCATGCCTGGTGCCATTCAGCGGGATATTGATGCGCTCGGCATCGTCACCGAAGCCGAGCCGACAGCCTTCCCCGGCGCGCCGCAGGGCTAGCCGTCAGGTCTGGAACATAAGCAGAACATCTGTTAACGATTTCATCAGCGGGGCCCTCGGGCCTGAATCCCAAGCGAAAGAACGAGCGACATGGCGGGCAGCGTCAACAAGGTTATCCTGGTCGGCAATCTGGGCCGCGACCCGGAAATCCGCACTACTCCGAACGGCGACCGCATCGCCAACCTGTCGCTCGCGACGTCCGAGACCTGGCGCGACAAGTCGTCCGGAGAGCGCAAGGAGAAGACCGAGTGGCACCGGGTGGCGATCTTCAACGACAACATCGTCAAGGTCGTCGAGAACTATGTGAAGAAGGGCTCGACCATCTACGTCGAGGGCCAGCTCCAGACCCGCAAGTGGACCGACCAGCAGGGCGTGGAGAAGTACACCACCGAGATCGTCATCGGTCGCTTCAACGGCAACCTGACGCTGCTGGGCGGACGTGGGGAAGGCGGCGGGGCGTCGCGCTCGAACGACGACGACTACTCCTCGGGCTTCTCGACCGGTGGGGCGAACAAGCCGTCCGGTCCGCGCGAGAGCTATGACCTGAACGACGACATTCCGTTCTGACTTCGAAACGGCCTGTCACCCAGTGTGACGCGCAGACTGCGGTCGCCTGTGCCATGACCGCCCGGTGACCGCCCTCGCCGCCAAGCCGCACCACCCGCTGACCCTTCTGGAGATCGGCGCCATCGTGGCGATCGTGGTGATCTGGGGCGCGAACAACGCGGCGGCCAAGGTGGCGACCGAGACCCTGCCGCCGCTGCTGACCGGCGCAATCCGCTTCGCCATCGCATCGCTCTGCTTGTTCGCCGTCGTGCGGCCGCCGTTCCCGAATTGGAAGAGCCTGCTGCTGATCGTGCTGCTGGGCGGGCCGCTGCACTATGGTCTGATCTACATCGGCTTCTGGCTGGCGGACGACGTCAGCCCCGCTTCGGTGGCGGCCCAGCTGTGGATTCCGTTCACCGCCCTGTTCGCCTTCCTGCTGCTGGGCGAGCGGCTGACCCGCTTCGCCCTGATCGGTCTGGTCGTCGCCCTGGTCGGTGTGGCCTGGATGGCTGTTGATCCCCATGCGCTGCACGATTGGTCGGCCATCCTGGTGGTTATCGCGGCCAGCGCCGCCTGGGCCATGACAACGGTGATCGCGCGGCGAACGACCTCCATTCCGCCGCTGAAGATGCAGGGGCTGCTCGCTCTGACGGCGCTTCCGACGCTGGCTCTCGGATCGGCGGTGTTCGAGCGCGATCAGATTGAGGCCGTCCGATCGGCCACGCCGCTGGTCTGGGGCACGCTCCTATGGGCCGGCGTGCTGTCGTCGGTGGTAGCCACGACGCTGGTGTTCTGGCTGGTCCAGCGCCGCGAGGCGGGTCGGGTCACGCCCTACTTCCTCGCCACGCCGGTGGTCTCCATCGCCATCGGCTGGGGCTTTCTCGGCGACGTGTTGACGCCTCAGATTCTCACTGGAGCCGCCCTGACCATGGCGGGGGTCGGAGTCGTCGCGCTCGCCGAGCGAGGGCTGAGGGCCGGGGCGGCGAAGGCTTAACCCGCCGCCATCACTCCGCAGGCCACCCGCGCGCCGGCCCCGCCGATCGGCTGGCTG
>NZ_LJHU01000087.1 GCF_001295975.1 Brevundimonas sp. AAP58
ATAGAGGCGGTCGCCCGCCGTCACGGTGCGGGCCAGCGCCACCTCGGCCGCGATGGCGCCGCCCAGCACGATGCTGGAGGTTCGCCGGGTCGGGCGGCCGTCGAGCAGGCCCGCGCTCGCCGCCGTGTCGCGTCCCAATGCCAGCAGGGCGGAGGCACCCGTGTCGACGACGGCCTCGATGGTCGCGCCCTCGACGGTGACCGGGGTCGACAGGGCGCTGCCTCGGCGCGTGACGGTGATGGGCCGGGCGTCGGTCGGCAGGACGTGGTCCTCCGGCCGGAGGAACCTCAGGCGATGGCCGACGGTGTCGAGCTCCAGTACCGTCTCGCCGAGCAGGTCCTGGCCGAGGATCAGCGGCGCCGACAGGCCGTCGCGCATGGCCAGCGGGCCCAGCGCCAGGATGGCCGTCCGCAGCTTCTCGATCCGCATCGCGCCGACGCTAAGGCTCAGCGTCGTGCCTCGCCCCATCTGCGCCCCGCCGCCGACGCCATAGGCCACCAGCGGCAGATCCACGGCTCGATCCAGTCCCACCAGATCGAACAGCCCCCGGTCGATGACGGAATATTGGGCACCGGAATCGACCAGCGCCCGGATGCTCTGGCCCGCGACCTCGACCAGCACGGTCGGGACCGAGGCGCGCGGCTCGTCATACGGCAGCCAGCCGCTGGAGCCATCGGCGGGAAAGACGACGCCCGGGTCGCGCCACAGCACGTTCTCTCTCAGCCACCACGCGCCCCCCAGGCCGCCGGCGAGCAGGCCGGCTCGGATCAGAAGGTCGCGGCGGTTCATGATCGAGAGTGTGGGGAGGCGGGGGGGCGGTGTCGAGGCAGTCGGCGTGCGCGGAGTGGCTGGTGGCTAGCGGCTAGTGGTCACAGCCGTTTTTGAAGCGCGGATCTCAGCCTTGCCCGGCGACCAACCACTAGCCACTAGCCACCAATCACCAGCGTCACACCTCGAACCGCACCCCCTGCGCCAAGGGCAGGCTTGATGAGAAGTTCACCGTCTGGGTCTGGCGGCGCATATAGGCTTTCCAGGCGTCAGAGCCCGACTCGCGGCCGCCGCCGGTGTCTTTCTCGCCGCCGAAGGCTCCGCCGATCTCGGCGCCGGACGGGCCGATGTTGACGTTGGCGATGCCGCAGTCAGAGCCCCAGGCGGACAGGAAGGCTTCCGCCTCCCGCACGCTGTCGGTGAAGACGCAGGAGCTCAGGCCCTGGGGCACGGCGTTCTGCATCTCGACCGCCTCGTCGAAGTCGCGCCAGGTCAGGACGTAGAGGATCGGCGCGAAGGTCTCGTGCATGACGACGGGGGTCTGGGCGGGCATGCGCACGATGGCGGGGTGGACGTAGGCGCCCGCGCGCTCGAGCCGGGCGCCGCCGGTCACGACGGTCCCGCCCTGATCCACGGCCTGGGCCAAGGCCGTGTCGAAGGCGGCGGCCGCATCCTCGTCGATCAGGGGCCCGACCAGAACGCCGTCGTCCCTCGGGTCGCCGATGGGCAGGCTGTCATAGGCCTTTGCGAGGCGGCTGATCAGGCTCTCGGCGATGTCCTCATGCACCAGCAGTCGGCGCAGCGTGGTGCAGCGCTGGCCGCAGGTGCCGACGGCCGAAAAGGCGATGGCGCGCACGGCCATGTCGAGGTCTGCCGAGGGCGTCACGATCATGGCGTTGTTGCCGCCCAGTTCCAGCAGCGACCGGCCGAGCCGCGCCGCCACGCTCTGAGCCACCGCCCGGCCCATGCGGGTCGATCCCGTGGCCGACACCAGCGGCACGCGCGCATCGGCGGCCAGGGCCTCCCCGACCTCGCGGCCGCCGATGAGGACCTGGAGCAGCCCATCGGGCGCATCGCCGAAGCGGGCGAGCGCGCGCTCCGCGACCGCCTGGGTGGCCAGCGCCGTCAGGGGGGTCTTCTCGGACGGCTTCCAGATCACCGGGTCGCCGCACACCAGAGCGAGCGCCGCGTTCCAGGCCCAGACCGCCACGGGGAAATTGAAGGCCGAGATCACCGCGACGGGGCCGAGCGGCTGCCAGGCTTCGCGCATGTGGTGGCCGGGGCGTTCGCTGGGGAGCGTCAGGCCATAGAGCTGGCGCGACAGGCCGACGGCGAAGTCGCAGATGTCGATCATCTCCTGGACTTCGCCCAGGCCCTCCGAGGCGATCTTGCCGGCCTCCAGCGTGACCAGGGCGGCGAGGTCGGCCTTGGCGGCGCGGAGTTCCTCGCCGAGCAGGCGGACCAGTTCGCCCCGGCGGGGGGCAGGCACGCGCCGCCAGGCGTCGAAGGCCGTGGCTGCGGCGGCGATGGCCTGATCGACCTCTTCGGGAGGGGTGATGCGGACTGAATCGCCGGTCGAGCCGTCGATCGGCGAGCGGGTCTGGAGGCCACCCGGCGAGAAGGCGCTCTTGGAGACCCCGAGGCGAGAGAGGATGGCGCGGGCGTCGAGGGCTGCGGTCATGGCCACCTCATACGCGGCTCCCTCTCCCGCTGGGAGAGGGAATACGTTGAAAGGCCGCCGCCCTTGCGGACGACGGCCCCTCGATCAGGCGATCGGGCGCTTACCAGCGGTCGCGGCGGCCGCCGTCACGACGATCTTCGCGCAGCTGCCAGCGGATGCGATCCAGACGCCGTTCCAGATCGTTGCGTTCCCAGCGGCTCAGGCCGTCGCGGCGGTAACGCCACTCCAGGCGCTCGTACTCGTTCAGCTGGTGGCGCAGGTTCTGGGCTTCGCGGCGGCTGATCGTGCCGCGATAGGCGGCGCGTTCGATCCGCTGGGCCAGTTGGGCCTGCTCGCGATGGAGCCCCCCGCCTTGGCCGTAGCCGTAGCCGTAGCCGTAGCCACCACCGTGGCCGTAGGATTGGGCCAGCGTCGGGGTCGCGATCGCGACCGCCGACGCCGCCAGAAGCGAAAGCAGCGCTTTCTTCGTCAGGGCGGTCGTCATTGAGGTCTTCCTTCGAAGCGGTCCGGGGATCGGGCCGACGGGTGAAGAAAACCACGGTGAAGCTGACACGCCTCTGAGCCGTCTGTTGTCTGGCGTTCAGCCAGATGAACGGTCACGCTTGCCGCGTCTGTTCACCGCGCCTTCACCCTGTCTCTGAACCCCGCGTCAACGGGCGAGGGAGCACTGTGGCCGTCCAATCACGAGGGTGGCGATGGCGCGCGCGCAGTTCCAGAAGGGTCAGAAGGTCTGGGTCGAATGCGTCGGTGCCTGGGCGCATGTCGAGAAGGTCCAGCCGGTCTGGGCCAAGGGCTTCGACGAGCCCGTGCGCGTGACCTACGACGTCGGCCTGGGCCGAGAGTTCCAGGCGTCCGAACTGCTGCTCCCGTCCGAAGACGAGACGCCGGACATGGCGGGCTGGCGTCTACTGCGAGCCCGCAACAAGTGGCAGTCGGCGGAGGACACGCCCCACCATCCCTATCCCGGCACCTATCCCGTCGTGGTCACAGACGCCGCCGACTGGGGTGGCTGGCGAGTGCCGGGCGCCGAGTACGACCGCGACCCCAACCGCATCGAGTTTCAGGCGCGCCTGATCACCGCTGCGCCCCGTCTGATGGCCCTGGCCCAGCGGCTGGTCGACGCCGTGGCCGAGAACCCCGATGACGCCCCGCCCGAGAGCCTGGCCCTGGCGCGCGAGGCCCGAGACATCCTGAAGTCCGTGACCCAGGTCATGGCACCGCCTGCCGAGATGCCTGCCGCCTCGGCCGCGCCGGGACCCGTAGCCCGGGTCGCCGCATGACCCGGGCAAGGTTTCGTTAACCAAGCCTCGACAGGATTCCGCGACGCAGCCTAGATTCCGGAGCGTCGTCGAATCGCCAAGCGCTCGCCCCGGCCCCTCCGGCCGCGACGCCGCGAACTGTCCGGGAGAGCGCCTTGCGGGGCAGCGAGCGCCGCATCCAGCATCCGGGCCGAAGGGCTTCGGACAACTCCAGCCCGGCGCTTCCGGCGTGGGCGCGCATCACTGTGCTGGCGCTGACCCTTGGTCTGGCTCTCTACGTGGTCCTGTTCGCGCGCGAGAGCACCCGGCCCGCTCGGGAGGCGGCCGTCCTGCGCGAACAGGCCCTGTCGCGGGATGTCGCCTTCGGGGCCGCGCGTCTGGAAGCGGACCTCGCATCGGCCCGGTTGGGTCTCGCGGCCGCGCGATCGGCGCTGACCCGAAATCCTGACCGACCGCTCGACGCCATCGAGGCGGCCCGCGCGGTCGCCCCCGCCAGTGCCTTCGCCGTCCTGGACCAGGCCGACGCGCCCCGCGCGGTTCAGGGCGCGGAGCCCGGGGCCTTCGGAGCGTTTGGCCAGGGCGAGCTTGTCCCCGCGCTGGATCGGGGGGCGCTGCTGACGGTTTCCGACGGAGCGGGCGGGCGGATTGTTGCGCGGACCCCGGTCCCAGGCGATCCGCGCGGACGCCTGCTGATCGTCATGCCCGCGGCCGGTGTGATCGCGACGGGCGAGAGCGATCTGGAGCGCCGGATCGGCGTCGGCCTTGGGCCCCTCATCGAGGCGGGAGAGCCGATCAAGGTCGAGCTGTCCTCCGAGCGCGCCATCGAGGCCGTCGCCGCGCCGGTGGGATCGACCGGGTTGCATGCCGTGGCCTGGCGGCCGGAGAGCGCGGGGGCGGCTGCGGTCATCAGTGATCTGTGGCTGCTGGTGGCGCCGCTGGGGTTGGGTGTGCTCGTGCTGGGTCTCGCCCTGATGCAGCGCTGGCGCCAGAGCCGCGCAGCCAAGGTCTTCGCCGAGACCGAGCACCGTTTCCGGGTCGCGGTCGAGGCCGCGCGCTGCGGCGTCTGGGAATGGGACACCGAAGCCGACGAGGTCATCGTCTCGGACTACATGGCGGAGCTGCTGGGTCTGCCAGAGGGGGGGTCGGTGAGGGCCGAAGCGGTGATGGAACGAATCCATCCCCGCTATCGCGAGCTCGTCCAGCACGCGCTGCTTCAAGCCTCCACCTTCGGGTCGTTCGAAGTGACCTTCCCCGTGCCGGTCGAGGGGCGCGGTGCCCGCTGGATCGACGCCCGGGGACAGGCAAGGGGCGCGAGGGGAGAGCACGGCTTCTCCATGATCATGGGCGTGGCGCTGGACATCACCGAGGCCCGCCGCGCCAAGGCCCAGGCCCAGTCGGCCGAGAACCGGCTGAGGGACGGCATCGAGAGCGTGTCGGACGCCTTTGCCCTGTTCGACCGTAACGGCCGGCTGATCCTGTCCAATGTCGCCTTCAAGGACGCCTTCGGCTTCACCGACGAAGCGCTGAGGAAGGGGGCGCTCAAGGACGAGCTTACCCGCATCGCGGCTCTGGCCATCAAGGCGGAGCGGCCGTCCGCAGAAGGACGGGCCGGGGCGCGTGAGGTCGAGCTGCACGACGGGCGGGTGCTGCAGCTGAACGAGCGATTCACCGGCGACGGCGGCACGGTGGTCACCGCCGCCGACGTCACCTTCATCCGTCGCCAGGAGCTGGAGCGGCAGAGAGCGGCGGATTCGCTGCGCGCTATGGTCGATCAGCTGGAGGCCAGCCAGGAGAAGCTCAGCCTGCTCGCGCGCAAGTACGAGATCGCCATGACCCGGGCCGAGGCCGCCAACCAGGCCAAGTCCGAGTTCCTGGCCAATATGTCCCATGAGCTGCGCACGCCGCTGAACGCGATCAATGGCTTCTCGGAGATCATGGCCGGCGAGATGTTCGGGCCGCTGGGCGACGCCCGCTACAAGGGCTATGCCGCCGATATCCTGAAGTCGGGCCAGCATCTGCTCAGCCTGATCAACGACATCCTCGACATGGCCAAGATCGAGGCCGGCAAGATGACGCTGCACTATGAGGCGGTGGATCTGGTCGAGGTCTGCGAGGACGCGACGCGGCTGATGCGCGGCAAGGCGCAGGAGGCGGGACTGGCCCTGACGCTGGAAGCCGGCGACCTGCCCGAGGTCGAGGCGGACTATCGCGGTCTGAAGCAGGTCATGCTGAACCTGATCTCCAACGCGGTGAAGTTCACGCCGGAGGGCGGGTCGATCACGGTTTCGGTTCACCCGATGGCGGGCGACCGGGTTCGGATCGCCGTGACGGACACCGGCATCGGCATCGCAGCCGAGGATCTGGCGCGGCTGGCCCAGCCGTTTGAACAGGTCGAGGGCCAGCATTCCAAGACGACCCAGGGCACGGGCCTGGGCCTGGCCCTGACCAAGTCGCTGATCGAACTGCACGGCGGCCAGATGCGGATGGAAAGCGAGCCCGGCGAAGGCACGACGGTCAGCTTCGACATCCCCGTGCGCCGGCCGGTCGATCAGACCCAGGCTCATGGTCAGCCCCAGGCCCGCGCGGCCTGATCCTAAGGCTCCACACCCTGCGGCGCTGAAGCTTCGCGATTCGGTTTGACTCGGAACCAGACCGGAACAAATAATGAACATTCAGGTTCCGTGATCGCCATGACCGCCCTTTCGCCCACGCCAGACGCCGCCGTTCCGCCGCCCCTGACCGATCTCCCGGCCGGTCTGGAGGAGGCATGCGCGACCACGCCGCGCGACATGGCCGCGACGCTGGCCTTCGCCCTGGCGCGGGTGGCGGGTCAGGATCGGCGCGGCGTGGGCCTGGCCCTGACGCGGGCCTGGCTGAATGAGCACGGTCGTCCCTATGGCCCCGGTCTGGCGCGGTTCGGGCGGGCCGAGGGCGTTCTGCTGGTCGTGTGTCGCACGCAGGCCGAGGCCCTGTGGGCGATGGAGCAGGGTCTCAGGTCGGGCGGTCTGTCGCTGATGCTCGGCGGCATCGAGGGCGCGGACCTGACCCAGACGCGGCGTCTGGACTTCGCCGCCCGCGATGGGGCCTCGGCGGGGATGCTGCTGCGGACCCGGACGGGCGACCTGTCCGCCGCACGTCGACGCTGGCGCATCGCGGCCGAGGCCAGTGGGAGCGACGCCGATGACGTCCGGGCGCCGGGGCCGATGCGCCTGATGGCCGAACTGACCCGCAGCCGGGGCGAGCGGCCCGGCGTCTGGATGCTGGAGATGGAGGATGAGACGCATCGTCTCCGTCTGGCTGATCGACTGGCCGGTCACGGTCATGGCCCGGTCGGCCGGACCGCTCGCGCCGCCTGATCCCTTCGCGGAAGCGGCAGGCCCGCTGGCCCTGATCCTGAAGACGGCGCCGGGCGCGGTGATCCACGCCCTGAACCCGGCCGCGCGCGCGGCTGGCCTTAGCCGGGGCCAGACCCAGGCGGATGCGCTCGCCATGATCCCCCATCTGGACTGTCGCCCGGCCGATCCGGAAGCCGACGCCAAGGCGCTTCAGGCGCTTGCGGTCTGGGCCGAGCGGTGGTCGCCGTCGGTCAGCGTCGATGGCTCCGACGGCGGGCTGGAGGGGCTGTTCCTCGACGTCACCGGCGCGGCCCATCTGTTCGGCGGCGAGGCGAGCCTGATCGCCCAGATCGAACAGCGGCTGGCCGATGCGGGTGCCCGGTCACGCGCCTCTATCGCCCCGACGCCCGGCGCGGCCTGGGCGCTCGCCCGCTGGGGAACCGCGCGACGCATCGCCGGGGACGACCTGCGCGACCTGCTGGCCCCCCTGCCCGTCGAGGCTCTGCGGATCGATCAAGCGACCCTGCGTCAGGCCCGACGGTTCGGGTTGAAGATCATCGGCGACCTCTATCCCATGCCGCGCGCGGGCCTGGCCCGCCGCTTCCGCGAGGTCGACGGGGCTGGGCTGGTTCGGCGGCTGGACCAGGCCCTGGGTCTGACCGCCGAGGCCCTGATCCCGGTGCGCGCGCCCGCCAAATATCGCGGCTGGGAGGCCTATGCCGACCCCCTGACTGACACCGCCGGCATCGAGGCGCGCGCGCCGGGCCTGGCCGAGAGCCTGTCGCGCGCGCTGGAGCGGGACGGGCAGGGGGCGCGGGTCCTGACGCTGACGGCCTTTCGCGTCGACGGGCGCACCAGCGACATCTCGGTCCGCATGGGCCGGGCGTCCCGCGAGGTGAAGGTCTGGCTGAGGCTGTTTCGCGAAACCGGGTTCGAGCGGATCGACCCCGGCTTCGGCATCGACGCCCTGATGCTGTCGGCCGATGTGGCGGAGCCGCTGGCCGCTCATCAGGTCGAGATCGGCCAGGAGGCGGCGGCGCGTCAGGCCGAGGGGCTGGCCGCTCTCATAGACCGGCTGTCGGCGCGGCTGGGCGAAGACGCCGTACGGGTCGCATCCCCCGCCGGGTCGTGGCTGCCCGAACGGGCCGAGCGCTGGCGGTCGGCTCTGGCCAAGGCTCCGGCTCCGGTCGAGGGACCGGCGACGCACGACCGCGCTCGGCCGCTGATGCTGCTGGATCCGCCCGAGCCGGTGGAGGCCATCGCCGAACTCCCCGACGGGGCGCCCGCCCGCTTCACCTGGCGGCGCGTCTGTCGCCGGGTCACCCGCGCCGACGGACCCGAGCGTCTGTCGCCGGAATGGTGGCGGCCGCGTGGGGATGGCCGCCAGGTCCGCACCCGCGACTACTACCGCATCGAGGACGACCAGGGCCTGCGCTACTGGCTGTTCCGCGAGGGGCTCTATGGGCCGGAATACACGGGCGGAGCGGACGAGCGGCCGCCGTCCTGGTGGATGCACGGGATGTTCCCGTGAGCGGCTGGAGCGGCGAGTACGCCGAGCTCGGCGCCATGACCAACTTCAGCTTCCTGGAGGGGGCGTCGCATCCCGGCGAGCTGATGATGCAGGCCAGGGCGCTCGGGCTGTCGGCCGTAGGGGTGGCCGATCGCAATACGATGGCCGGCATGGTCCGCGCCCTGATCGGGGCGGAGGACAACGACATCCGCCTGATCGTCGGCTGCCGCCTGGCCTTCCTCGACGGGACCGAGCTGATCGTCTTCCCCCGGAACCGCGCCGCCTACGGCCGCCTGTGCCGCCTGCTGACGATGGGCAAGAGCGAGGCGGTGCCGGTAGAGAACTCAATTCCGCTCATCCCGGCGAAAGCCGGGACCCAGTCCTTTGGGCGACCATTGCGAACGAAGCTGGAAGTTGTCGATCCAGCAGAGCGCTCCACAAAAGAACTGGGTCCCGGCTTTCGCCGGGATGAGCGGAGTGGAGTAGAGGGCTCCGGTCGTGATCCCGTGATCCGACCTCGCCCCTGCCTTCGCCTCGTCACCCCGTCCGATCCTCCGATCAAGGCGGAGGATGACGGCGGGGGGGAAGCGAACGGAGAGGAGACGCCAGCCTCGCCCTCCGACCCCGACCGCATTCCCAAGGCCGAGACGCGGCTGACGTTCGAACAGGCAGTCGCCTTCGGGACGGACATGATCGCGCTGGTCCCCGCGCCGGAGGTCCCCGACGCCGCCTTCGAGGCGCGGCTCTCGGCCTGGCGGGGCGCGTGGCCCGACGACCTCTATCTCGCCGCCCAGCCGCTGTGGCGCGGCGGGGACCGCGCGCGGCTGAACCGGCTGGCGAAGATGGCCGACCGCACCGGCGCGGCCCTGATCGCCACCAACGCCGTCCTGTATCACCACCCCGAGCGCCGCCCCTTGCAGGACGTCCTGACCTGCATCCGCGAGAAGACCACCATCGACGCGGCGGGGCTTCGACTCCAGGCCAACGCCGAGCGATATCTCAAACCGCCCGCCCAGATGGCCCGCCTGTTCCGTGGTCACGAGGCGGCGCTGGAGCGAACGATGGCGGTGGCGCGCGCCTGCACCTTCTCGCTGCGGGAGCTCAGCTATCAGTACCCGGACGAACCGGTGCCGAACGGCTGGTCGGCGGGGCGCTGGTTGATCCGGTTGACGTTCAAGGGCGCGCGCGACCGCTGGCCCGAGGGCGTGCCGGACAAGGTGGTTCGAACCATCAAGAAGGAAATCCGCCTGATCCGGCAGCTGAACTACGCCCACTATTTCCTGACGGTCCATGACATCGTCGCCTGGGCGCGGGAGAAGCCGCGCGAGATCCTGTGCCAGGGGCGGGGCTCGGCGGCGAACTCGGTCGTCTGCTTCTGCCTCGGCATCACCAACGTCGATCCGACCAGTCAGGACGTGCTGATCGAGCGCTTCATCTCGGCCGACCGTTCTGAACCGCCCGACATCGACGTGGATTTCGAGCACGAGCGACGGGAAGAGGTGATGCAGTACGTCTATCGCCGCTACGGCCGCGACCGGGCGGGCATTGTGGCGACGGTGATCCACTATCGCCCCCGCTCGGCCATCCGCGACGTGGGCAAGGCGCTGGGGCTGACCGAGGACGTCACCGCGCGTCTGGCCGACACCGTCTGGGGCTCCTATGGCGCGGAGGTGAAGGACGAACACGTCGACCGCGCCGGCGTGCGCCGCGACGACCCGCGCATGAAGCTGACGCTGGACCTGACCGCCGAGCTGATCCAGTTCCCCCGCCACCTCAGCCAGCACGTCGGCGGCTATGTGCTGAGCCAGACCCCGCTGTGCGAAATCGTGCCCATCGGCAATGCGGCCATGGCCGACCGCACCTTCATCGAATGGGACAAGGACGACATCGACCATCTGAAGCTGATGAAGGTCGATGTGCTGGCGCTCGGCATGCTGACGGCGATGAAGCGGGCCTTCCGCATGATCGAGGACAGCTATGGCCGAAAGCTCGAACTGCACACCGTGCCGCGCGAAGTTCCGGCGGTCTACGACATGCTGTGCAAGGGCGACTCGCTGGGCGTCTTCCAGGTCGAGAGCCGGGCGCAGATGGCGATGCTGCCGAGGCTCAGACCGCGCGAGTTCTACGACCTGGTGGTGGAGGTCGCGATCGTGCGGCCCGGCCCGATCCAGGGCGACATGGTCCACCCCTATCTGAAGCGCCGGGCCGAGCGCCGGGCGGCGGAGGAAGCCGGGCTGCCCTTCCGCATCGACTATCCCCATCCCGCGCCCGAGCATGGCGACAAGGACGAGCTGAGGCGGGTGCTGGACAAGACGCTGGGCGTGCCGCTCTTTCAGGAACAGGCCATGCGCATCGCCATGGAGGCGGCGCGCTTCTCGCCCAAGGAGGCCAATGGCCTGCGCCGCGCCATGGCCACCTTCCGCCACATGGGCACGATCGGCCAGTACGAGGAGATGATGGTCGGGCGGATGAAGGCGCGCGGTTATGATCCCGACTTCGCCGAGCGCTGCTTCGCCCAGATCAAGGGGTTCGGCGAATACGGCTTTCCCGAAAGCCATGCCTGCGCCTTCGCCCACCTGGTTTACGTTTCGTCCTGGGTGAAGTGCTTCTATCCGGACGTCTTCACCGCGAGCCTTCTGAACAGCCAGCCGATGGGGTTCTATGCGCCCGCCCAGCTGGTGCGCGACGCCATCGAGCACGGGGTCGAGGTGCGCCATCCCGACGTCAACGCCAGCGGCTGGGACGCCTCGCTGGAACCCCGGCCGGGACAGGAGCGGCATGCGCTCAGGCTGGGGTTCCGCTCCATCGACGGCTTCCGCGAGGTCTGGGCCGACGCCATCGTCGCCGCGCGCACGGCCGCGCCTTTCCGCGATCTGGAGGACCTGCGAGTCCGAGCCAGTCTGCCGCCCTCGGCCTTGGACCGACTGGCGGAAGCGGACGCCTATGGTTCGCTGGACCTCACGCGGCGTCAGGGGATGTGGGCGGCGCGGGGCGCGCCCCCGGCCTCCAGCGCGCCCCTGTTCGAGGCCATGGGGTTGGACGAGGCGGACGGTGCCCCGCCCGCGGCCCTGCCCCGACTGACGGCGGGCGAGGAGGTGGTGGGCGACTACCAGTCCATCCGCCTGTCGCTGAAGGGGCACCCGGTCGCCTTCCTGCGCGACAAGCTGACCCGGGCCGGGGCCGTGACGGCCGAGGCCTATCAGACGACGAAGGACAACCGCCGCGTCTCGGTCGGCGGGGTGGTGCTGGTCCGCCAGAGGCCCGGCTCGGCCAAGGGAGTGGTGTTCCTG
Organism: Brevundimonas sp. AAP58; assembly: GCF_001295975.1. GTDB lineage: Bacteria > Pseudomonadota > Alphaproteobacteria > Caulobacterales > Caulobacteraceae > Brevundimonas. The sequence continues at coordinate 11,844 of NZ_LJHU01000087.1, forward strand.
ACGCTGGAGGACGAGACCGGCGTGGCCAATCTGGTGCTGTGGCCCGACGTGTTCGAGCGGCTCAGGCCCGTGGCGATGGGCGCGCGCATGGTGCTGGCCAAGGGTCGGGTGCAGCGCGCCGACAACGTCACCCACCTGGTGGTCGAGGACCTGATCGACTGGACGCCGATGCTGGGCGAGCTGTCCGCGCAGACCCAGCCGGGTTCGGCCCATGCCCCCGCCAGGGGCCGCCATCCGAGAGATGTGCGGGTGCTCCCGGGGTCGCGCGACTTCCACTGACCTTGCCATCGCGGTCCGAAGGGACGACATAGCGCCGCTCAATGCCCCAGGTCCGTTTCACCCGCCGGTTCTCCATGGCCCACCGCCTTCTGGCGGATGGGGCGTCGCGCTGCGCCGTGCCCCACGGCCACAACGAATTCGTCACGGTGACTTTGGCGACGGACCGGGAGATGGAATTCGGCCACTCCAACTACGTCGCCTCCTTCGAGAGCCTGAAGAAGCGCTGGCACGGCTTCATCGACGGCGCGGTCGACCACGCCTTCCAGGTCGGATCGAAGGATCCCCTGCTGGACTGGTTCAAGGCGCACGAACCGCACCGGCTGGGCCAGGTCATGGTCTTTGACGGCGACCCCACGACCGAGGCCTTCGCCATCGCCCTGCGGCGCAAGATCGAAGCAATCCTGACGGCCGAGGGCTCGGCCTATCGCTGCATCGAACTGGCGCTGGAGGAGACCCCGACCAACACCATCGTCGTCGGCGAGACCCTGAGCGCGGCGGAGCGCGCCTGGATGGCCGGCAGCTGGATGGACCGCCCCGACCTGTCCATCAACGATCTGACGCTCTGAGGCGCGGCTTGCCTGATCCGGGCCGGATCGCCATTGTCGCACCCTGACCCACAAGGAGCCCCGATGGCCGAACCCGGCGATCCGAAAGCGACAGACGTCCCCCGTCCGGATCATGATCTGGACGACGCCGTCGGCTTCGCCTCGCCGGCGTCGCTCGCCGGGCGTCCGCGTCAGGCCGCGCCTGAGCCCGAGCCGGAACCCGCCTCGATCGCTGACCCGGAACCCGTTTCCGCGACGCCGGTGCCGGAACCCGATCTCTTCACCCCGCCCGCGGCAGAGCCCGAGCTCTTGTCGCCGCCTGAGCCTGAGCCCGAGTCCGTCGTGCCTGCCCGTCCTATACAGGCGGTGCCTCCGGCTGACCCGACCCCCGCCTGGGCGCGGGAGACGCCGGCCCCCCAGACCTACGCCGGTTTCGGCGCGCGGCGCGAAATCCCGGCCGAGCTTCAGGGTGCCAGCGGCCTCTACACCGTCTATGCCCTGATCCTGTTCGCCGTGCCGACGCTGGGCGTCTCGGCCCTGATCGCGTTGCTGGCCGTGACCGGTCGACCCGGGCCGTCGGGCGACGTCGCCGCCAGCCACTTTGTCTTCCAGCAGCGCACACTGTGGGCCGGGGCCGTCGTGGCGCTGGCGGGGGCCATCCTGATCGTGGTGGGCCTGGGCGTCTTCGTGCTGTTCCTTCTGGCGCTCTGGTTGATCGTTCGGGGCGCGGCGGGCGTTCTGAAGCTGAAGGCCGGGCGCGCCATGCCCAATCCGCGCGGCTGGCTGATCTGACAGGGACCCCAGCATGACAGACGCCCAACAGCCCCGCTTCAATTCCGGCCATGAGGGCGAAGGCAAGCCCGCCGCCCTGATCGCCTGGGCGCTCTACATCCTGTCCATCCCGTCGGCGAACCTGCTCGTCATCGTCGGCCTGGTCGTGGCCTATGCGGCGCGCGGCTCGGCGACCGGCCTGCCGCGCCAGCACATCGACGCTCAGATCCGCCTGTTCTGGTCTGTCTTCTGGTGGACCATCGCGACCTGGGTGCTGATCGCCGTCAGCGCGGTGGCATCGCTCGTTCTGATCGGCATCCCCTTCCTGCTGCTGTTCCTGGCGGTCTGGTTCCTGATCAGCGTGTGGTTCACGGTGAAGAGCGTGCTCGGCCTGCTGCAACTCCTGCAGGACAAGCCGGCCTGACGAACCGTCGCAGCTCGGAACGGCCGTCACGCGCAGGCATTTCGGCGGCACATTCCCAGGAGCAGCCCATGACCGATCTTCGCGACGTCACCGCAAGGCAGCGCTACGAACAGGGCTTCGCCGACGCGGACGGGACCCTGCGCTGCGTCTGGGCCGACTATGCGGATCGCGGCGAGGCGCGTGCCATCCTGCACGTCGAGGCCGATCAGGAACTGCGCGGCACCGGTGCATCGGGCCGCTTCATGCAGAGCCTGGCCGACCATGCCCGGCGCGAGCAGACAAAGCTGATCCCTGTGTGCGGCTACGCGGCGGCATGGTTCCGTCGTCACCCGGATCAGGCCGACGTACTGGCCTGATCCCGGCAACGGGTATGACATGATCGCGCCGCCGTTTCGGATCATCCTCGGAGGGATTGGGCGAGGGAGACTGCGATGGGACCGATCGATCTGAGGAGCCTGACGGACGTCGCAGAGCCGTTGCAGACCTGGGTCCTGCCCGTGCTGCTGGGGCTCGGCCTCGCGTCGGCCACGGGTCTACGAACCTTCCTGCCGCTGCTGATGCTGGCGCTGGCGGCGAAGTTCGGCCTGTTCGGGATCGAGCTGAACGACCGCATGGCGTGGCTGGCGGACTGGCCCGCCATCAGCGCGCTCGCCGTCGCAGCGGTCTTGGAGTTCACGGGCGACAAGGTGCCAGTGGTGGATCACGGTCTCAACGTGCTGGGCGCCTTCACCCGGCCGATCGCCGGAGCCGTGGCGGCGGGCAGCGTCTTCGTCGGCGTCGATCCGATGATGGCGGCCATCGCCGGGCTGATCGTCGGCGCGCCGACCGCCTTCGCCTTCAACGCCGCCCAGGGCGGGGCGAGGCTGGCGTCGACCGCGACGACCGGCGGTCTCGGTAATCCGATCCTGTCCTTCATCGAGGACGTGCTGAGCGTCCTGATGGTGGTGCTCGCGTTTCTCGCGCCCATCCTTGTGCCGGTCCTGATGGTCGTTCTGGCGCTCGTTCTGTTCCGCCTCGCGCGGCGGATGCGGGGTCGGATGGACGCGCGCGACGGGGCGATCAGGGCTGGCGCGGCTCGCCCGTCCTGAACAGAGCTCTCATCGCCGGGCCTAGCGGACGCTTTCCTCTTCCAGGACCTCGGCCGCCTCCTCGTTGAGCGCCTGGCCTTCGCGCTTGGGCTTGACGTAGGGTTCCGGCGTCGGGGTCACGGCGTTGCCGCGCATCAAGCCGCGCCCGGCGGTGATGCCCCCAGTCAGCTGCAGCGTCAGCCGCTCGGCGTCGCGGCGGCGCACGTCCTCGATGGTTTCGGCCACGTCCTCGGCGTTGAAACCCAGGTCGATCAGCACCTGTTCGCCGAACTTCAGGGCGGACTCGAAGGTCTCGCGGATCTGGTATTCGACCCCCGCCTGGATCAGCCGCATGGAATGACCCCGGTCATAGGCGCGCACGAACAGCTTGGTCAGGGGGAACTCCGCCTTGACCAGTTCGACGATGCGGTCGGCGACCTCGGGCTTGTCCACGCAGACCAGGATGGTTTCGGCCTCGGCGGCGCCAGACGCGCGCAGCACGTCCAGTCGCGAGCCATCGCCGAAATAGACCTTGAAGCCGAAATTTCCGGCCGCCTGGATCATCTCCACATCGTGGTCGATGATCGAGACATCGACGTCGCGCGCCAGCAGCGGCTGCGACACGACCTGGGCGAAGCGGCCGAAGCCGATGATCAGCACCCGCTCGCGCAGGCCCTCGGCGCGGTCCACGCCCTCCAGATCGTCGATGGAGACCTGGGGCCTGTCCTTCAGGAAGACGCGCGAGACCACCACGGTCACCAGCGGGGTCAGCAGCATCGACAGGATCACGATGGCCGTGAAGATCGCGCTGGTCCGGGGGTCGAAGATGCCGGTCGCCAGCGCCGCGCCGAACAGGACGAAGGCGAACTCGCCGCCTTGCGCGAACAGGGCCGCGCGCTCCAGCGCCTCGTGGTGCTTCGCCTTGAACAGCCGGGCGATGCCATAGATCGCAAGCCCCTTGACGATCATGAACAGGACGACCCCGCCGATCACCCACCGCCAGTCGGCGACCACGACGCCGAGGTTCAGCGACATGCCCACGCTGAGGAAGAACAGGCCCAGCAGGATGGATCGGAACGGGTCGACGTCGGCCTCCAGCTGATGCCGGAAGGTCGAGTCCGACAGCAGCACACCCGCCAGAAACGCCCCCATCGCCATCGACAGCCCGCCCAGCGACATGGCCCAGGCGGCACCGGTCACGACCAGCAGGGCGGCGGCCAGCATGACCTCGCGCCCGCCGTACTTGGCCAGCTGACGGAACAGGGGGTTGATGGCGTAGCGCCCGGCGATGAAGACGCCCGCGATGGCGGCGACCGCCAGGCCGATCGTCTGCCAGATCGGCGGGCCGTCCTCGGCGACGCCCAGGACGCTGGCCAGCACCGCGACCAGCGCCAGGAGCGGCACGATGGCGAGGTCTTCGAGCAGCAGGATGGAGACCGCGCGCTGACCCTGGGGCGTGTTGATCTCGTTCTTCTCGTCCAGGGTCTGCATGATCACGGCGGTCGAGGACAGGACGAAGCCCATCGCGCCGACGAAGGCTACGGCGGGCGCGACGCCGAAGGCCATGGCCACGGCGGTCAGCAGAAGGCCGGACGCCAGGACCTGGGACGCGCCCAGCCCGAAGATTTCCTTCCGCAGCGCCCACAGCTTGGCCGGTCGCATCTCCAGGCCGATGATGAAGAGGAACATCACCACGCCTAGCTCTGCGACGTGCAGTATGGCCTCCGCGTCCTGGATCATGCCGAAGACGAAGGGGCCGATCAGGATGCCGGCGGCCAGGTAGCCCAGCACAGACCCGAGGCCCAGGCGACGGAACAAGGGCACGGCGACGACCGCCGCGGCCAGCAGCGCCACGCCGTGGCCCAGATCCATGCCCGTCGATTCCGCCATGCCCGCCTCGCCCTGTCGGTGGTCCAGAGAACCTATAGTGGCGCTTGGCCTTCGCGATTGCGAGGGCGGGTCAGGATTTAGCCAGTTCGACGATGCGCTGGACTAGCGGACTGCCCGGATCGGTCAGGGGCGACAGCACGGTGAAATGGTTCAGGCTGGGCAGGGCCTCGAACCGGGTTTCGGCACCCCGGGCTCCCCAGGTGGCGGCCATGTCGCGGGACTGGCGGACGAACTCGGCGGTCTCGTCGGCCCCGACGACGCAGTCCAGCACCGTGCCGCCGGGTGCCCCGCCGTTCGGCGCGGGCCAGTGGATCGGCGACAGGGCGCGGGCCTCCAGCCGGTTCAGCCCGAGCGCCGCGTTGATCGATGTCGTGACCAGCGGCTCCAGATCGAAGACGCCCGAGATCGCCACCGCCGCCGAGGCGCGGCCCTCGCTGAGCAGGCAGGCCGCCAGATGCCCGCCGGCCGAATGGCCGAACACCATCGGCCTCTTGCCCGTCCGCTCGCGCAACATGCCGGCCGCCTTGCGCATCTGGCCGACGATGCGGGCCAGCCGGACGGTCGGGCAGAGGTCGTAGGAGGCGACGGCCAGCGACACGCCGTTCGACACCAGCGCGGGCGCGACGCCGCTGAACCAGTCCTTGTCCAGCGCCTGCCAGTAGCCGCCATGGATGAACAGGGCGATCGGCGCGTCGGGCCCGGCCTCGAACAGGTCCATCACCTCCCGCTCACCGGGACCATAGCGGATCAGCGTCGGCGGATGGGCCGCGCGGGCGGCCTCGGCTTGGGCCTTCCACGCCGCCATCAGGGCGGGATGGTCGGGCACGGCCGCGCGGTTGTTGTATTGAGCTTCGAGGTCCACGGCTGGGAAGGGATTAGGGATTAGGGATTAGGGATTGGAGGGTATCAAGGCGGGTGGGCCGTTCGCGGTGATGGTCTGCGCAAGCGGCGCGGCATACAACGTCTCTAATCCCTAATCCCTAATCCCTCTCTCGGAGACAGCCCCTGCCATGATGACCGCCATCTTCGTCTTCATCAAATGCGAGCTGGGCCACGCCAACGACGTCGCCGCCGACATCGTGGACAATGTCGAGAACGTCTCGGAGGTCTATTCCACCTCGGGCCAGTACGACCTGCTGGCCAAGTTCCAGCTGCCCAAGGAGATGGACATCGGCACCTTTGTGACGAAGTCGGTCCAGACGCGCCCCCACATCCGCGACACCTTCACCGTCATCACCTTCTCGCCGTTTCTCCCGACGAAGTGACGCAACGTCAGGCGTGAAACCCTGCTAGATTCCTTGCCAGAGGAAACGCGGGGAACACGCATGACCGATCTGGAGACCTTCCGCGCCGAGACGCGGGCCTGGCTGGAGGCGAACTGCCCGGCCGAGTGCCGCGGACCGCTGGAGAACGACGAAGACCGCGTCTGGGGCGGCCGAAACGCCGTCTTCAAGACCCCGGCGCACAAGCGCTGGATGGAGGTCATGGGCGAACGCGGCTGGACCGCGCCGGAATGGCCCAAGGAGTACGGCGGCGGCGGCCTGTCGCGCGAGGAGGCCAAGGTGCTGGCCAGCGAGATGCGCCGCATCGACGCCCAGTCGCCCCTGTCGTCCTTCGGCATCTGGATGCTGGGACCGGCGCTGCTGCAGTTCGGCACGGAAGAGCAGAAGAAGCGCTTCCTGCCCGAGATCGTGCGCGGCGAGATCCGCTGGTGCCAGGGCTATTCCGAACCCGGCGCCGGCTCGGACCTGGCGGGGCTGCAGACCCGGGCGGAAGATCGGGGCGACCACTGGATCGTCAACGGCCAGAAGGTCTGGACCTCCTACGCCGACAAGGCCGACTGGATCTTCTGCCTGGTCCGCACCGACCCGGACGCGCCCAAGCATCTGGGCATCAGCTTCGTCCTGTTCGACATGGCCACGCCGGGCGTGACCACGCGCCCGATCACCCTGATCAGCGGCAAGTCGCCCTTCTGCGAGACCTTCTTCGACAACGTCCGCGTCGAGAAGGAGAATCTGGTCGGCGTGCTGAACCGGGGCTGGGACGTGGCCAAGGCGCTGCTCGCGCACGAGCGGACCATGATCGGCGCCATGGGCGACATGGGCCGGCCGATGGGTCAGGTGGCGGTGGACTCGCTCGGCCTGGACGAAAGCGGTCGACTGGACGAGTCCATGCTGCGGGCGAAGATCGCCGAGCTGGAAATCGACGTCGCCGCCTTCCGCCTGTCGATGGAGCGGGTCGGGGATCAGGTGAAGGCCAGGCAGGTGTCGCCCGCCATCGCCTCGATGCTGAAATACTACGGCTCGGAGCTGAACAAGCGCCGCCACGAACTGGCCATGGCGGCGGGCGGCTCGGACGCCCTGGAGTGGGAAAGCGAGCGGTCCAGGGGCGGCACCCCGGCCCGCGAATGGCTGCGCACCAAGGCCAACTCCATCGAGGGCGGCACCAGCGAGGTCCAGCTGAACATCATCGCCAAGCATTTGCTGCAGTTGCCGGGGGCGTAAGGCTTGCGGGACGTTCTGCTGGACTTGCGCTGGATACCTGTCGTTCTCCTTTGGTCTGCCAGCGTTTGGTTCGGCACAGTCATCTTGACGCCCCTCAGTTGGGGCATGGCATGGAGCGACTACTCACTGGCGAAGCAGGTGCAGATCATCTGTTTGGCCGTTCTACCGCTTATCGTGATCATCGCCGCTTATGCTTTGTGGATTGTTCGCGGTCGGCCACGTCGGTTTCCCGCCATGACGCTGCTCCTCGCGCCTGCGGCAGACCTGTTATTTCTCTTCTATTCGCGGCTATCCGGACACTGAGCGCATGCCCCTGATCCTGACCGAAGAACAGACGATGCTGAAGGAGGCCGCCGACGGCTTCCTGGCCGAGCACGCGCCGATCACCCACCTGCGCCAGCTGAGGGACAGCCGCGACGCGGACGGCGTCTCGCGCGAGCTTTGGCGGGCGTTCGGGGAGATGGGCTTCGCCGGCGTCATCATCCCGGAGGAGCACGGCGGCTCGGGCCTAGGCGCCGTCGAGGCGGGCGTGGTCGCCGAGGCGCTCGGCCGCACCCTGACGCCCAGTCCCTTCTTCGGGTCCAGCGTTCTGGCCGCCCGCGTCCTGATCGACGCCGCGTCCGCCGAGCAGCAGGCGGCCTGGCTGCCCCGGATCGCGGCGGGCGAGGCCATCCTGTCGCTCGCCGTCGACGAGGGTCCCAAGCACCAGCCCGCCCGCATCATGACGACGGCGGAGCGCAGCGGCAACGGCTTCAAGCTGAACGGGGCCAAGGGCTTCGTTCTGGACGGCCACATCGCCGACGCCCTGATCGTGGCGGCGAAGACCGAGGGCGGGACGACCCTGTTCCTGGTCGATCCGAAGACCGCCGGGATCGAGATCGAACGCACCGTTATGGTCGATGCCCACAACGCCGCGCGGGTCACGCTGAAGGACGTCCAGGTCGACGCCGACGCCGTGATCGGCGCGGTCGACGGCGGGGAGGGGGCACTGAACGCCGCGCTTGACCTCGGCCGGGCCTGCGCCGCCGCCTGTCTGACCGGAGCGGGGGACGAGGCCTTCCGCGTCACCGTGGAATACCTGCGCACGAGGAAGCAGTTCGGCCGCGCCATCGGCGAGTTCCAGGCGCTGCAGCACCGCGCGGCCCACCTGTTCACCGAGCTGGAGATCGCCAAGGCCGCCGTGCTCGCCGCGCTCCAGCGCATCGACGCGGGCACCGACAAGGCCGACCTCGCCGTCTCCGTCGCCAAGGCCAAGGCCGGCCGCGTCGCCGAACTGGCGGTGCAGGAGGCGGTCCAGATGCACGGCGGCGTCGGCATGACCGACGAATACGACGTGGGCCTGTTCATGAAGCGCGTCCGCGTCCTGAACGAACTGCTGGGCGACGCCGGTTTCCACGCGGAGCGGATCGCGCGGGCGGGAGGCTACTGATCCGCTCCGACGGTGGCTGCCGCGACACGCCGTTAACCCCATCGCTCCCGCGCGCGGCGAAGACCCTCGACAGAGAACCGTGGTCGGTCTCCTATCGATCCCGATGAAGCCTAACGGTTCGTCAACCCTGCCGGCATGGACACGGGCGGTCATGGTCGGCGTGATGGGGGAATCGTTCTCGCAATGGCGACGACCGCGTCGGGGGGCGCGGTCGAGGCGGCTCAGGGCCGCAGCTTCATCACCTCGGACGGGGCCCGTCTCCAGGATCTGGAGGCGGGCCCC
>NZ_LJHU01000088.1 GCF_001295975.1 Brevundimonas sp. AAP58
GGACAGGCGGTGCACGGCGAGCCGTTCGTCGCGGAGCGCGAGGAAGCCCTCGCCGATGCGGTCGGGCGCGAGGGCGCCCGGATGGGCCGCCAGGTGCTCGGCGGCGGCAGCGTGGAGCGCCGGGATGTCGGGCAGGATCACGCCGCGACCGGCCAGCGCGGGACGATCGAGGTGGGCCGCCAGGATGTCGGAGGCGGCGCAGGCGATCAGGCTGTGCGGGGGCAAGCGGTCGGCGACGGCCTCGGCTCGAAAGGTGAAGGCGGCGCGGTAGACGGGGCGGTAGGCGTCGCCGGTCGCCAGCAGGTCCATGGCGTTGGCATGGATGTGTTCGGGCGAGGAGACGGCCATGGCCATGCGTTCGGCCGGGTCGGTCGAATGCCAGGGGAAGAAGACGGTCTGGGCCTCCATCCGCGCCCACAGCCAGGCCATGTGGGAGCCGTCCCACGCTGGCTGGAACGGCGGGAGGTAGTCGGCGAGGAAGCGGGCGCGCTCGGCCTCGGTCCAGGCGGGCAGGCCGTCGCAGACGAGGGCGGCGGTGCTGTTGGGGAACAGGGCGGCGAAGCTGGCGGCGGTCGCGGCGCCGGTGTGGAAGCCGTAGAGGCCGACGCGGGAGAGGCCTAGGGTTTCGGTCAGGCGATGCAGGGCGCGGGCGAAGTCGGCGCTGTCAGGATCGGCGATCGGCAGGGGGTCCGACGCCCCGGCGCCGGGGGTGTCGGGGGCGAGGGCGGTCAGGCCGCGCGCGGCGATGGCCCGGCAGACGGCCTCGACGGCGCGGGAGGATTGGGGCGAGCCGTGGATGACGAGGACGGCGGGGCCTCGTCCATAGCGGCGGATCAGGACGCGGCGGCCGTCGACCGTGACGAAGCCGCGCTCGCCGCCGGGGCGGATCACACCCGGACCAGGGTCTTGCCGACGTTCTCGCCGCGCATGAGGCGTTCCAGCTGGCGGCCCGCGCTGTCGAGGCCCTGGCCGACGTCCTCGGCGATGGTGAGACGGCCTTGCTTGACCCAGGGCTCGGCGAGCGCGGTCCATTCGGCCCAGCGCGGGTAGAAGTCATAGACGACGAGCCCGAAGACGGCGGCGCGCTTGCCGACGAGGGGGCCGATGGCGGTGACGGCGGGGCCGGCGTCGGCCTGATAGTGGTCGGCGAGGCCGCACAGGACGACGCGGCCGTAGGGTTTCAGGTTCCTGATGCCGACGGCGAGCTGGCCCGCGCCGACGTTCTCGAAATGGATGGTGGAGCCGGGCGCGACGGCCGAGGCGACCTGGGCCTCCCAGTCGGCGGCGCGGTAGTCGATGCAGGCGTCGAAGCCGTAGCGTTCGACGACGAGGGCGCACTTCACCGGTCCGCCCGCGATGCCGACGGCGCGGCCGCCGAGGTTCCTCGCGATCTGACCCGCGACCCCGCCGACGGTCCCGGCCGCGGCGTTCACGGTCAGGAGGTCGCCGTCGCCGGTCCTGGCCAGCTGGGTCATGCCGGCCCAGGCGGTCAGGCCGGGCATGCCGAGCACGCTGAGATGCAATGACGGGGCGATGTCGGCGGAGACCTTGCGGGCGGTGTCAGAGCGGACCCAGGCGAGGTCGGTCCAGCCGGCCTCGGTGACGACCCGGTCGCCGGGCGCGAAGGCGGGATCGTGGCTCTCCTGAACCTCCGCGACGCAGAAGCCGGGCAGGGGCTCGCCGGAGGCGGGCGCGGGCTCGCCCATGTGACGGCCCCGGATGCGGGCACCGATGTAGGGGTCGAGCGAGAGGAAGAGGGGGCGGACCTTCAGCCAGCCTTCGCCTTCGGGCGTGACGCGGACGCGGGTCACGACGGTGAAGTCGGCGGCGACGGGGGCGGCCGTGACGGGGCGGGCGAGGACGACCTCGCGGGCGGTGTCGCTCATGCCTCGACCACCTCGACCAGGGTTCCGTCAGGGGCGCGGAGCGTGCCCGCGCGCCTGCCGCCGTAGACGGTGCCGTCGCGGACGACGGGCGGGGTGATCCAGCCTTTCAGCGCGTCGAAGTCCGGATGGCGGAAGGTGGTGATGGCGATTCCGGGGGGCAGGGCCCCGGGCTCGGTCGGGCGGTCGGTCGTGGTGGCTGGGTACTGGTCCAGTTCCAGGAAGCAGTCGCGGTCGTGGACCATGGTGGCGAGAGTGTGCTTCGTGTCCGCGGGCAGGTCGAAGGCGGCGTTGATCATGGTGTAGACCAGGTCCATCGAACGGCCGGCCGACAGCTTCAGCTCGGTTTCGAACCAGTCCAGCGAGGCCTGAAGATCCGAACAGGCCAGGACGATGATGAACAGCTTGTCGATCAGGCTGGCGGCGCGTGGCAGGTCGTAGGCCGGGAGGTTGTCGCGGATCTGGGTCAGGTAGACGATCTCCTGATCCGGCCCCTTCACCTGCATCGGGAAGATGGCGGGCAGGCCGTCCAGTTCCTTGGGCGGGCCGATGATCTGGAAGGGGGATCGCTCCATGCGGGCGTTCACCGCGTGGGTGTCCTGGGTGCAGATCTCGATGGCGGCCCAGCCGTAGGTGCGGAGCGGCCTGTAGTCGGGAGGCGTTGCGCCCTCGACGAAGCGCAGGAAGACCTCGGCGCCGGAGGCGGGGCGGCAGACCACGGAGGCGCGACCGGCGGAGGTCGGGCAACCCCAGCTGGCGGCGAGGTCGGCAGAGACGGGGCCGCGCTCTACGACCGAATAGTCCAGCCACTCGACGTAGCGGGCCGCGGTCGCCTCCGGGTCAGCGACGGTCAGGGTGGCGGCGCGCAGGAGTTCCATGGGCCCTCGTCGAAATGGTATAGATTTATATCATTTGAGCGCGCTAGGGTGGCCATAGCAAGGGGGAGCCGATGGCCGCCTACATGATCGTGCTGGCCAAGATCGCAGACCGCGAGCGGTTTCTGAGCGGCTATGGCCAGGCGGCGGCGGCCCTGATCCAGAAGCACGGCGGGCGATATCTGCTGCGCGGGCCGGGGGTCCAGGTGCTGGAAGGCGACTGGGGCGACGGGGCCGGGGCCGTGATTTCCGAATGGCCTGACATGCCAACCCTGCGCGCCTTCTGGGACAGCCCCGAATATGCGGAGGTGAAGAAACTCCGCGAGGACATCGCCGACTGCCGGGTCTGGGCCGTCGAGGCGCCCAAAATCAACTGACACCACCGGAGGAAGACCATGATCCGCACATTGATGGCCTCGGCCGCCCTGGTCGCCATGGCGATGCCGATGACGGCGTCCGCCCAGCAGATTGACCTGTCGACGCCGGCGGGAGCGATCGCAGCGAACCGCAAGATCCAGTGCTCGACCGTCGATGGCGAGCCGGTGGTCTATCACTGGTCGGGCCGGGTCTATGCGCGCGCGCCCGGCGTGCCGGACCGCCACATCTTCAACGTCGAGGGCATGAACGTGCGCCAGTGCGGGACGGTGACGGACCCCGTGCGGGGGACGGGATATCGCCTCGTGTCGCGCGAGCTGATGCTCTACCTCGATCCGCGCACCAATGAGGTGCTGCGCACCTGGACCAACCCCGAGACCGACCAGCAGGTCGAGGTGGTGCATGTCGCCAACGACCCGGTGAACTCGCGCCCCACCTATGAGCGGACGGCGGACGGGTCGCCGTTCCGGTTCTCTGGCCGGGTCAACCAGGGCTGGGTCTTCCTGCCGTTCGAGGCTCCGCTGTTCTATGTGAACCCGCTGGGCGGCGACTATCAGGAGTACGTTGGCAACCAGTATCACGCCATGGAGATATTCGACTTCTCGGTCCGGGAAGACGATCTGCTGGATTCGTCGCGGCCACGCGCGGACGCCTCCATCGCCTGGGTGCGCATCTCGCCGTGGCTTCCGTGGATGCGGATGGGCGGGCGGCCGGGCGGCCTGGTGTTCAACGCGGTCGGCCAGACCATGGCCAACGGCATCGACGGCCTGCCCCAGGTGCTGAGGGACGAGATCGCGGCCAACTATCCAGACTATGTCGCGCCGCCGCCGCTGGATGACGCGCGGCCCAACGAGACCAGCTGGACCTACTTCAGGAAGGTGTTCGACGCGGAGCGGGCGGCGGCCCAGTAGGCGAAACGCCGGGCGGCGTCAGACGGGCGTCGTCCGGAACTGCTCGGACGGGTCGCGGTCGATCAGGTTGATCAGGACTCCATCCGGATCGCGCAGGCAGACTTCCATCTGGCTGCGGTGCGGCATGGTGAAGACGATGGGATCGGGCGACCAGGTCGCGCCCGCCTCGCGCGCCGCCGTCAGCACCTCCATGAAGGGTTGGGCGTAGAAGACGAGCGCTGTCTCGCCCAGCCGCGGCGGGCCGGGCGGGGTGGGCAGGGGCTCAGGGCTCGGCGTCAGCTCGAACAGACCCACCATGCCGAAGTTGGCCGCGTCCACGCCGCGCTTGAGGATTCGGCAGCGCAGGGTCGATCCCGCCGGAACCTGCAAGGCGCCCTGCGACGACTCCGGATCGAGGTCGCCCTCGAAGTAGACCGCGTCGAGGCCGAGCGCGTGGTAGAAGGCGGTCGATCGCTCCAGGTTCGAGCAGAAGACGGCCGAGCGGATCAGGCTGGAGACCGGCATCTCAGGCGTCGGCCTTGGACACTTCGACGGCGACCTCTTCGGAAGCCAGGTCGTCTTTGGTCTGCATGGCCTCCGCCTCCTGCTGGAGGGTGCGCAGCACGCGGGTCAGATACTCCTGCATCCACAGTCCGCGCTCGGCCGCCTGATCCTTGGTCGGTTCGAACCGCTCAATCTCCGACCGGGCGACGACGCCCTTGGCCTCCAGCAGTCGTTCGACCGTGTCCAGCCGCTCGCGCGTGACGGCCAACTCCTGGACCGTCGCCATCAGGATGTTCAGGACCCGCTCGACCTCGGGGTCCATGAAGTAAGGCCGCTTGCCCGCCGGCTTGGCGGACGACAAGGCCAGCGCGAGGTCCAGACTCACTTGCGCGCCCCGATCACGTGCCAGGCGGCCTTGCGCCCATAGTCCTCGCCGTCGTCATCGGCGGCGTCGGGGAAGACGTCCTTGTCGACCACGGCCGTGACGCCGCCGTGGATCAGCCGGTCCCTCTCGAAGCCCGCCTCGATCAGGAAGCCGTCGATGTCCAGCTCGTGCATCGTGCTCCAGAAGGGCTCGTTGTTGTAGAAGGCGTCCCAGTCGCGCATGGCCTGCTCGAACAGGGGCATGTCGGCGGCGTACTGGGGCTGTTCGACGTGGAGCACGATCCCGCCGGGCGACAGCACGCGGAAGGTCTCGCGGAAGATGGCCTTCATCGAGGTCAGCGACAGCTCGTGCAGCGTCATCGTCGTCTGCACCCAGTCGAACGACCCGTCGGCCCAGCGCGAAAGGTCTGATCCGTCGCCCTGAACGAAGCGGACATTCTCCACGCCCATGGTCTTCGCCCGCGCCGCGCCGTAGCGGAGCATGGGCGCGCCGACGTCCAGCGCGATGACCTCGGCGTCCGGAAAGGCCTCCGCGATCGGCAGCACGTTCTGGCCCAGGTTGGCGCCGATATCGAGGATACGGCGCGGCTGGAAGTTCGGCAGGTTCTTTCGCACCCACTTCACCACCGCATGGCCGCCGCCGTCGGAGAACCGGCCGAGCGCCCCGCCCGTGGTGGCGAAGATGCCGCTGTCGTAGTTGGCCGCGCCCGAGACGTCGCCGGGGAAGACCTCGCGGTGATAGCTGCCCGGCATGCAGTGGTGATCCACAGCCGTGACATAGCGTGGAATCGGCAGCGCCGGATCGAGCTCCAGCCGGTCTCCCGAAGCCGTCAGCGCATCGACCTTGGCCGCCAGCGTCTCCGCCTGCCGCAGGGCGATCCAGCGACCGGCCTGCTGGCGCTGTTCCATCGTCGCGCGTCGCAGCGCCGACCAGGCCTGGTAGTAGGGGTCCTGCAGCAGGGCCTTCCGAACTTCATGCCGGTCCTTCGGCGCGCGGCCTTCCCGGGCTTCGAAGCCGGGGCCGGCGCGACGCTCCCAGGCCGTCTTCACCGCCGGCATGACCTTGGTCGACAGGTGCCGGTTCATGTGGGCGAGGAAGTTGAAGCGGGCGATCTCGTCGTGGCTGGTTTCCGGGAACACGCCGTGCCGACCCACCACGCGATAGTCCGGTGGACCCGAATAGGACTGGGCCGGGCCTGCGTTCTTCAGATCGGGTGAACCATCCATGATCGACCTCCGGGGCTTGCCGCGCGCAAATGATATAGGATTATATCATTTACCCGTCGAGGGTTCCTCCAGCTTCCAGGATGACGCACATGGCCGCCACCCGAATCTTCGCCCTGTTCAACCTGAAGCCGGGCCAGGACCCGGCGACCTATGAAGCCTGGGCCAGGGCGACCGACATCCCGGCCGTGCGCGCCATGAGCTCGGTCGACGACTTTCAGGTGCAGAAGGTCGAGGGCCTGCTCGGGTCCGACGCCGCGCCGCCGTACGCCTACATCGAGACCATCGACGTCAACGACATGGGCCGCTTCTTCGAGGAGGTCTCCCTGCCCGGCGCCCAGAAGATCGCGGGCGAGTTCCAGTCGATGGTCGACGTGACCTTCCTGGTCACCAAGGCGCTCTGATGGGGCGCTTCGACGGCAAGGTGGCGGTGGTCACGGGCTCGGGCCGCCGCAAGGGACTCGGCGAGGCCATCGCGAAGAAGCTGGCCGGGGAGGGGGCGCGGGTCGTCATCTCCGACATCGGCGCCTCGAAGGACGCGGCCACGCCCGGCGCCATGATCGGCGCGACGGATGAGATGGCGGCCATCGCGGCGGAGCTGCCGGGATCTTCCACCTGCGTCTGCGACGTCCGCGATCCGGCTCAGGTCCGGGCGCTCGCTGCCCATGCGGTCGAGACTCACGGCGGGCTGGACATCTGGGTCAACAACGCCGGCATCGGCTACATCATGAAGCCCCTGATGGAGGTCACGCCCGACGATTGGCGCGCGGTGATCGACGTTAACCTGTCCGGCTGCTTCTACGGAATCCAGGCGGCGGCGGAGGTGATGATCCGGCAGGGACGGGGCGGGCGGATCGTCAACATCGCCTCCCAGGCCGCCAAGTCGGGCTTTCCGCATGCCCAGGCCTATACGGCCTCCAAGCATGGCCTGGTCGGCCTGACGCGCTCGGCGGCGATCGAGCTGGGGCCGCACGGGATCACGCTGAACAACGTCTGCCCCAACCACGTCACCACCGGCCTGGGCGCCTGGCAGAACGAGTATTTCGCCAAGGTGGTCGGGGCCGACTCGGTCGAAGAGTATCTAACGGCCATGGCCAACCGCATCCCGCTGCGCCGCCCCGGCCTGCCCGAGGACACCGCCGACGCCGTCGCCTTCCTGTGCTCGGACGAGGCGAAGTACATCACTGCCGAGAGCCTGAACGTCTCCGGCGGCGAGGAGCCCCACTGAATGCCCGCGCCCGCTGACTTCGCCTGGCCCGGCGGCCATCGCCTGGCCCTGTCCATCGTCGTCAATGTCGAGGAGGGGGCCGAGCAGAACATACGCGACGGCGACAAGGGGCCGGAGCCGGTCGACGAACTGTCCGCCGTGCCCAAGCGGCCGATGCGGATGCACGGCAATGAGTCGAACTACCAGTACGGCATCAAGGCCGGCGCGCCGCGCATCCTGAAGCTCCTGGACGAGCACCGCATCGAGGCGACCTGGACCGCGGCGGCGCTGGCGCTGGAGCGGGCACCGGAGCTGGCGGCGAAAATCGTGGCGCGGGGCGACGAGGTCTGCTGCCACGGCTGGCGCTGGGCTCACCAGTTCTGGATGGACGAAGAGAAGGAACGGGATTTCATCAGGAAGGGCTGGCAGTCCATCGAGCGGACCACGGGCAAGCGCCCGGCCGGCTGGCTCAGCCGCTATCTGCACACCGAGGCGACCCGGCGGCTGCTGGTCGAGGAGGGGTTCGCCTATCACATGGACGACTACTCCGACGACTTCCCCTTCTGGGACATGGTCGAGACGGCGGAGGGCAAGAAGCCCATCGTCATCCTGCCCTATGCGCTGGACTCCAACGACATGAAGTTCTGGCTGGCCCCGGCGCTGACGGCGCGCGACTGGCTACAGTACGCCACCGACACCTTCGACCAGATGCACGCCGAGGCCATGGACGGGGAGACCAAGATGATGAGCCTGGGGCTGCATCTGCGCATCATCGGCCGGCCCGGACGGATCGGGGCCTTCCGAGGATTCCTGGAGCACATTGCCGGCAAGCCCGGCGTGTGGATCACCAGCCGCGCGAAGGTCGCCGAAGCCTTCGCCGCCGCCGTGCCGCCGCCCGCCGCATGATCGAGCTCTGGTCTGTCCCCACCGCCAACGGCCAGAAGGTTCACATCGCTCTGGAAGAAGCCGGGCTGCCCTACCGGGCGACCATGATCGACCTGACGAAGGGCGAGCACCGCACGCCGGAGTTCCTGGCGCTCAATCCCTTCGGCAAGGCCCCGGCGATGCGCGATCCGGACGGGCCGGGCGGGCGACCCCTGGTACTGGCGGAGACCCTGGCCATCGCCTGGTACGCCGCCGAGAAGGGTGCGAATGGTCTGATCTCCGACGACCCGGCGATCCGCGCCGAGCAGATGATGTGGGCCGCCGCCATCTCCTCCTCGGTCGCCATGCCCTTCGCCATGCAGTTCTTCGCCACCCAACTGGCACCGACGCCGGATCCCTGGCTGATCGAGACCATGACCAGCGGCGCGCGGCGATCGCTGGACGTGTTTGAGGCGCGTCTGGCGAAGCAGGAGTGGGTCTGCGGCGGGGCGTTCAGCGTCGTCGACTGCCTGCTGTTCCCGGTCGTCGCGACCTCGGCGAGGCGTCTGGATGGCTGGCTGGAGGGCTACCCATCGCTCCGGCGCTGGTACGACGCGGTGGCCAAAAGGCCGGCGGTCCAGCGGGGAATGGCGACCGGGTCTTCCTGATCTCCGCTCATCCCGGCGAAAGCCGGGACCCAGTGCTTTGGGCGATCGGTGCTCCGATGTTCGCACCGCAGCCAATCCAACATCTCGCCTCAGTCAAGAACTGGGTCCCGGCTTTCGCCGGGATGAGCGGAAGAGTGAGATTGACCGATCCGCGTCGCTGTCGTTAAATGTCCGGACATTTGGTCCGAGGCGTCATGGCCTATCGCTCCCTCTTGTTCGTGCCCGGTTCGCGGCCCGACCGCTTCGACAAGGCGGCCGGGGCGGGGGCCGACGCCGTCTGCATCGACCTGGAGGACGCCGTGCCGCCGGATGGTAAGGAGGGGGCGCGCGCTGCGGCCGTCGCGGCGCTGGACGGCCGGTTCGGACTGAGGGTCAACGCGGTCGGCACGGCGGACGGCGAGGCCGACCTCGCCGCGCTGAGCGGGGCCAATCCCGTCTTCGTCATGATCCCCAAAGCGGCGTCCGCCGCCGATGTCGGTGCCGTGCGCGCCGCGACCGACGCCCCGCTTTGGCCCATCGTCGAGAGCGCCGAGGGCCTGCACGCCGCCTGGGAGATCGCCGCCGCCCCAGGCGTCGCGGGCGTCCTGTTCGGCGGGGCCGACTACGCCGCCGACCTGGGCTGCACCATGGAGTGGGAGCCGTTGTTCCATGCGCGAGGCGTACTGGCCGCCGCCTGCGCCCGGGCGGGGGTTGAGCTGCTGGACGTGCCCCACCTCGACATCGCCGACGAGGCCGACCTGATCGCCTCGACCCGCCGCATCAAGGCCATGGGCTTCACCGGCCGGGCCTGCATCCACCCGTCCCAGATCGCCCCGGTCCACGCCGTCTTCACCCCGACAGAGGCCGAGATCGCCCGTGCCCGCCGCGTGCTCGACGCTTTCGAGGCGGCCGGGGGCGGAGCCGCCCTGCTGGACGGCAAGCTTGTCGAGAAACCCCTGATCCGCGCCGCGCGGCGCACGCTCGAACACGTCGGAGACGCCTGAATGGTGCAGCAATTCAAGGAAGTTGGCCCGCAACGTTACCGCGAGACCTTCGGCCGCTACTTCGAGGACTTCATCGTCGGCGACGTCTATGAGCACCGCCCCGGCAAGACGGTGACGGAGTACGACAACCATCTGTTCACGCTCATGACGATGAACACCCACCCGATGCATTTCGACGCTGAGTTCGCCAAGGCTTCGGAGTTCAAGCGGAACATCGTGGTCAGCCCCTACACCCTCGCCCTGCTGATCGGCATGAGCGTCACCGACTGCAGCCAGAAGGCCATCGCCAACCTCGGCATGGACGAGGTCAAGTTCACCGCCCCGGTCTTCGCCGGCGACACCATCTATGGCGAGAGCGAGGTGCTGGCCAAGCGCGAGAGCCAGTCGCGGCCGGGTCAGGGCATCGTCACCATCCGCACGATCGGCCTGAACCAGGACGGGGTCCAGGTCTGCACCTTCGTGCGCAACATGCTGATCCCGGCCCGTGGCAACGCGGTCGAGGACAAGGTCGGGACCTACTGACATGAACGTTCACTCGCCCGTCATCTCCGACGCCGACGAACGCGCCATCCTGGACGCCATCGACAAGTGGATCGAGCAGAAGGTCCGCCCCGTCGCCATGGATCTGGAGCACGGCGACATCTGGCCCGCCGACCTCGTCGACGACATGGCCGAGCTGGGCCTGTTCGGGGCCATCGTCGATCCGGAATACGGGGGTCTGGGCCTGTCGGCGACGACCTATTCGCGCATCGTCATGCGCATCGCCGAGGAGTGGATGAGCCTGACGGGCATCTTCAACTCCCACCTGATGATGGCCACCGTCGTCCAGCGCTTCGGCACGCAGAAACAACGGGAATACTGGCTTCCGAAGTTCGTCACCGGCGAGATGCGCGGTGGTCTCGGCCTGACCGAGCCCGACGCGGGCACCGACCTCCAGGCCATCCGCACGGTCGCCACGCGCGACGGCTCCGACTACGTCGTGACGGGGACCAAGACCTGGATCTCCAACGCCATAATGGGCCACTGCTGCGCCCTTCTGGTGAAGACCGACCCTGAGGCTCAGCCGCGCTACAAGGGCATGTCGATGCTGATCGTGTCCAAGATCGACCCGGAAACCAAGGCGCCGCTGCCGGGCATTTCCAACGGCAAGAAGCTGGAGAAGCTCGGCTACAAGGGCATCGATTCCGGCGAGTTCATCTTCGACGGCTATCGCTGCGACGCCGAGCTCAGCCTTGTCGGCGGCGAGGAGGGCAAGGGCTTCCTGATGGCGACGGGGGGCCTGGAAATTGGCCGCGTCAACATCGCCGCCCGCTCGGTCGGCATCGCCAAGCGGGCGCTGAAGGAGAGCGTCATCTACGCCCAGACCCGCAAGACCATGGGCAAGCCGATCGCCGAACACCAGGCGATCCAGCTGAAACTCGGCGACATGGCGGCCCGGACTCGCGCGGCCGAACTGCTGGTCGAGGACGCCGCCCGCGCCTTCGATGCCGGTGGCCGCATCGACATGGAGGCCGGCATGGCGAAATATTTCGCTTCCGAGACTGCGGTCGAGGTCGCCACCGAGGCGATGCGCATCCACGGCGGCTATGGCTATTCCAAGGAATATGTCATCGAGCGACTGTACCGCGACGCGCCCCTGATGTGCATCGGCGAGGGCACCAACGAGATGCAGCGCATCATCATCGCCAAACAGCTGGTGGCGAGGAACAAGGTGTGAGGGCGATGGCGACGGACGTTCTCCCTCCCCCTGCGGGGGAGGGTGGTCGAAGCGAAGCGGAGACCGGGTGGGGGCGGCCCTGCGACCCACACTCTGACTTCACCATTGCATCGCCATGCCGCCCCCCCCCCCTCGCTGCGCGAGGACCCTCCCCGTTCCGGGGAGGGATAGGCTGATGACCCGCCCGCTCTCCGGCGTCCGCGTCCTCGCGGTCGAGCAGTACGGAGCCGGCCCCTACGGCACCATGCTGATGGCCGAGCTCGGCGCCGAGGTCATCAAGATCGAGGCACCGTCCATGGGCGGGGACGTGTCGCGCCAGACCGGGCCCTACTTCCTGGGCGAAGGCGACAGCCAGTTCTTCCAGACCTTCTCGCGCTCCAAGTCCTCCGTTGCGCTGGAGATCAAGACGCCGGAGGGCCGCGCCGACTTCGAGCGGCTGGTCCAGTCGGCGGACGCGGTCGTCAACAATCTGCGCGGCGATCAGCCGGCCAAGATGCGGATCGATTATCCGGCGCTGAAGGCGATCAAGCCGTCCATCGTCTGCGCCCACCTGTCGGCCTATGGGCGGAACAACAGCCGCCAGGCCTGGCCCGGCTACGACTACCTCATGCAGGCCGAGGCCGGCTTCATGAGCCTGACCGGAGAGCCCGACGCCCCGCCCACGCGGTTCGGGCTGTCGATGGTCGACTTCATGACGGGGACCATGTGGGCCATGGCGACCGTCAGCGCGATCCTGAAGGCGCGCGAGACGGGCGTCGGCTGCGACGTGGACGTCAGCCTGTTCGACGTGGCGCTGCATCAGTTGTCGTATCCCGCCGTCTGGGCCATGAACGAGGGCCACGACGTCGGCCGCCTGCCGCGCGGCGCCCACCCCTCGATCGCCCCGTCGCAGCTGGTGAAGACTCGGGACGGCTGGGGCCTGCTGATGTGCCAGACGCCCAAATTCTGGGATCGGTTCTGCGAGCTGGCCGGCGCGGCCCATCTGAAGTCCGACCCACGGTTCGCCGACATTCCGTCCCGTCGCGCGAACCTCGCCGCGCTCAGCGAGGCGGTGGACGCCGTGACCTCGACCCGCACGACCGACAAATGGCTGGCCGTGCTCGGCGGCAAAGTCCCTTTCGCCCCGGTCCGCGACGTGGCCGAGGCGCTTTCTAACCCCTTTGTCGCCGAGGTCGGGATGCGCGACGTGGTCGATCACCCCGACCGCGACGGCGGGCTTAAGATGCTGGCCAGCCCGGTGAAGATCGACGGCGAACGCGCTCCCGGCGTTCGGGCGCCCAAGCTGGGCGAGCAGACGGCGAAGGTGCTGGGCCGGTGAAGCTCGAGGGCGTCAAGGTTCTCGACCTCAGCCTTTTCCTGCCGGGGCCGATGCTGACCCTGATGATGGCCGACCACGGCGCCGAGGTCGTCAAGGTCGAACCGGCCGGGGAGGGCGAGCCGACCCGTCACGTCGGCTATCGCAAAGGCGGCGAGAGCGTCTGGTTCAGGAATACCCATCGCGGCAAGCGTTCCATTCAGCTGAACCTGAAGGACCCAGCGGATCATGCTGTTTTCATGAGCCTGGCCGCCGAGGCCGATGTGGTGGTCGAGGCCTTCCGACCCGGCGTGGCGAATCGGCTGGGCGTGGACTACGACTCGGTTCGGACGATCAATCCGGGCGTGGTTTATTGCGCTATCTCCGCCTTCGGTCAGGACGGCCCCTACCGCGACCGGCCCGCGCACGACGTGGCCGTCCAGGCGCTGGCGGGGGTCGTGTCGCTGAACGAGGGCCAGGACGGCCTGCCCGCCATGCCCGCCATGCCGGTGGCGGACGCGCTGGCGTCCCTGACGGCCCTGTCCGGCGTGCTCATGGCGCTGCTACGCAAACGCGAGACCGGGCAGGGCGACTACCTCGACGTCGCCATGTTCGACAGCGTCCTCGCCTGGACGCCCAACGTCACGGGCCGGATCTTCGCCACTGGCGAGGCTCACGTCGTCAAGGACCAACGCTCCTGGGGCGGCAACGCCATGTACGGCCTCTACCGCACCGCCGACGATCGCTGGCTCGCGCTGGGCGGGGCCGAGGTGAAGTTCGCGCGGAACCTGCTGACGCCGCTCGGGCGCGAGGACCTGATCCATTACGCCGAGCTGCCGCCTGGCCCGGGGCAGGAGCCGCTGAGGGCCTTCCTGCGCGAGGCCTTCGCGGCGCGGACCCTGGCGGAGTGGGAGTTCTGGTTCGCCGACAAGGACGTCTGCTGGGCCCCGGTCCGCACGCTGAAGGACGCCTTTGAGGACCCGGCTCTACAGGTGCGCGGCATGCTCGCCCGCGACGCCGAGGGGAACGAGATCGTCGGAACGCCGATCCGCTTTCGGGAGGAGCCGGCGGTGATCGATCCGCGTGTGCCAGAGATGGACGAGCACGGGGCGGAGCTCCGCGCACGCCTGAAATCCTCCCCCGAGTAGCGAAGCGAAACGGGGGAGGGGGACCACCCGAAGGGTGGTGGAGGGGGCGGACGCGCACACCGTGTCTGGCCCTGCCCCCTCCACCGCTTCGCGGTCTCCCTCCCCTGCTTCGCGAGGGAGGATTGTTCTACCCCTCCCGCCGATACGTCATCGCATAGACGAACCGCCCGCCCGGATGGACCGAGTCCGACGCCAGGATCAGCGCCCCGTCGTCCCCATGATAGCGTCGCAGCGTCCGCAACGCCGCCCCGCCCGCCTCAGCCTTCAGCGCCCTGGCGTCAGCGGCGGACAGCAGCTCCGCCGTGATCTCCTGATCGATTCGCCCGGCCGCGACGCCGAACCTTTCGTCCAGCAGGGCATGGACGCTGCGCCCTTCGCCCAGGTCCCCCGCCACCCCCGTGAACGGCTGGGGTACATAGATCCGCGACAAGGCCAGCGGCAGGGCCTCGGCGATCCGCAGCCCGTCGATCACCAGCCAGGCCCGCTCGACGTCGCCGCCGATCCGCGCGGCCTCGTCCGGGGTCAGCCGGCGTTCCTTCTGCGCCAGCACCTTGAGCTTCGCCGTCTGGGCGTACTGCATCAGGTCCTCGACCCCACCCAAGGGCTGGACATAGGCGGAGGGACTGGCCGCCGCGATCACCGTCGTTCCCGCCCCGCGCCGCCGCGCGATCAGCCCGGCCTCGGTCAGCAGGCGGATGGCGTCCCGGGCCGTATGCCGCGACACTCCGTGGGTCTCGGCCAGCTCCAGCTCGGGCGGCAACTGCGACCCGACCGCATAGTCCCCCCGCGCGATCGCGGAACGAAGCGTGTCAGCGAGCTGGCGATATCGGGGCGCGGCCATCCTGTTTCCTACATCGCCTGGCGCATCGCCGACCAGTCGTCGGCCAACCGGTCGCGGTGCGCGGGTGAGGCGACGGCGATCAGGGCCTGCGCTCGCGCGTCGATGGACAGGCCGCGCAGATCGGCCACGCCATGCTCGGTCACCACCACGACCGGATCGCCCCGCCCGACGCTGGGCGGGCAGGACAGGCGGGGCACGATGCGGCTCAGCGCGTCTCCCTTCGTCGAGGCGGGCAGGGCGACCACGGGCAGGCCGCCGTCCGACGCCCAGGCCCCGCGCAGGAAGTCGATCAGCCCGCCCGCTCCGGAGACTTGCCGCCCGTCCATCCATTCGGCGTTCACCTGGCCGAACAGATCGACCTCGATAGCCGAGTTGACGGCGACGAAGCGCGGGATGGCGGCCAGCGTCGAGATGGCGTGGGTCTCTCCGACGGGCCGGAACCGCATGCGCGGATCGTCGGCGGCGCGGGCATAGAGGGCGGACGACCCCAGCGCCACGCCGGTCGTCACGGCATCCACCGCATCTCGATCCAGCAGGTCGATCAGCGGCTCCGTCACCATGCCGGAGTGGACCCGCAGCCCCCGCCGGTCGCCGAGCGCCGCCAGCGTCGCCACCCCGATCTTGCCCAGCCCCGTCTGCACGGTCGCGCCCTCAGGGATCAGCCCGGCGACCCTCGCGGCGATGGCGGCGCTGACCGGATCGATCGCGCCCGCGCCATAGCCGGGGAGCGGCGTATCGACCTCCACCACCACGTCGAAGGCGTCCAGCGGCACGGTCGGCCCGTCGCGCACGGTGGGCATCCCGACGTGAATCAGGCCGATGCGGACCCGCGTCCGCTCGAACACCGCCGGGCTGAAGTCGGCGGCGACGCCCAGGCTGCAAAGGCTGTCGGCTCCCGGCGGCGCGACGGTGAAGAGTCCCGCCTCGAAGGCCCGCTCCGACAGCCGTCGCCACACCTGGGTGTAGGTCAGGGGCGAAAACGCCAGCCGCCCGGCCGCGAAACTGTCCCGCCACTCGGGCGCCACGAAGATGGCCTCGGCCCGCGCCTCGTCGTGCAGGCCCGCCCAGTCGGTGCGGTTGACGCCGGGAATCCAGACCCCCTCGAACGTCAGCCCCGCCGCCGCTTCAGGCCGCCGCGCCAGCGCATCCGCGAACCCCAGCGGCTCTCCCGCGCAGCCAGGGATGAAGACGCGGCCGCCCTCCGGCATAGCCGCCTTGAGCGCGTCGATCGCGGCGTCCATCGTCACGGTGATCGGCATGGTCAGAGGGCGCGCTCCGGCTTGACCGGCGAGGGCCGGGGACGCGATAACAGCATATGTCCGGACATTTGTCCTCCATCACCGAACGGCTGGCGGAGCTGCTGGCCCGGCCGGTCTCGGCCGAGGACCGGGCGCGGACCCG
>NZ_LJHU01000089.1 GCF_001295975.1 Brevundimonas sp. AAP58
TCCCCCGCGCCGCTTCGCTCTGCGGGTGAGGATCTACAGCCGATCCGTCAGCCATTCCCTCACCACCTCTCTCGCGCCCTCATGCGCGATCCGGTCGACGACCTCGAACAGAAACGCCTGGGTCAACAGGGCCCGCGCCTCGTCCGCCGGGATGCCGCGCTGCTGCATGTAGAACAGGGCGCTCTCGTCCAGATTGCCGACGGTGTTGCCGTGGGCGCACTGCACATCGTCGGCATAGATCTCCAGCTCCGGCTTGGCGTCCACCTCGGCCCGCTCGCCCAGGATCAAGGCATGGTGGCCCATCCGCGCGTCGGTGCCGTCGGCTCCGCGCTCGACGACGATCTTGCCCTGGAACACGCCGCGCGCGGTGTCGCGCACGACCCCCTTGGTCAGTTGCGAGGTGGCTCCGTTCAAGCCGCCGTGGCGCACCACGCTGGTCAGGTCGCTGTGGCGCTCTCCGGACAGGGCGTAGAGGCCGTCCAGTGTCACCGCCGTCGCCTCGCCGCCGTGGGACAGATGGGTCTCCTGGCGCTGGAGCTTGGCACCGGCGGTGATGGTCGTCTGGCGATAGACCGCGCCCGGCGCCGTCTTCACATGCGCCACCGAAACCGAGATCGCATCCGCCGGCTCGTCGATCACCACGACCCGCGTCACCTCGGCTCCCGCGGGGATGTCGAGATCGATCCGATAGTTGGCGACATATCCTGCGCCCACCCCTTCATGGCTTTCCAGCAGGGTCAGCTTCGCGCCCGGCTTGACGGCGATCCGCACCGAGGCGCTGTGCCCCGTGCCCGTGGCATCCGACACGAACCTCAGGCGCAGCGTCTGCTCGCCCGAAGCGACGAAGGCGTCGGCCCCGACGGCCCGCCCGTTGGCGAAGGCGATCTCCTCGCCGCCGAGGTCCGCGAACGGCCCGCCCGGCGCGATCTCGACGACCGGAGACGGCAGCGGGGTCTCGCGCAGCACCCGGGCCAGGTCGGTGTATTTCCACGCCTCGACCCGCCGCGACGGGAAGGTCGAGGGATCGCGCAGATCGACGGCGCTCATCGTCTCTGCCCCCGTTCACGGGGGAGGGGGACCGCCCGAAGGGTGGTGGAGGGGGCGGACGCGCGCACCGTGTCTGGGGTCGCCCCCTCCACCGCTTCGCGGTCCCCCTCCCCCGCGATGCGGGTGAGGATATCCATCACGCCGCCTGCGGCAGATACTTGTCGTACCCTTCCGCCTCCAGCTGATGCGCAAGCTCCGGCCCGCCCGAGGCCACGATCCGGCCGGCGGCCAGCACATGCACCCGGTCCGGTTTGATGTAGTCCAGCAGTCGCTGATAGTGGGTGATCACCAGCATCGCCCGGTCGGGGCTGCGCAGGGCGTTGACCCCCTCCGACACGATCCGCAAGGCGTCGATGTCGAGCCCCGAATCCGTCTCGTCGAGGATCAGCAGCGACGGCTCCAGCAGAGCCATCTGCAGGATCTCCATCCGCTTCTTCTCGCCGCCGGAGAAGCCGACGTTCAGCGGCCGCTTCAGCATCTCGAAATCCATCTTCAGCGCCGCGGACGCCGCCTTGACCTGTTTCAGGAAGGCCGGCACCGACACCTCCTCCTCGCCCCGCGCCCGCTTCTGCGCGTTCAGCGCCGTGCGCACGAACGTCAGGGCCGGCACACCGGGGATCTCGATCGGATACTGGAAGGACAGGAACACACCCTTCGCGGCCCGCTCGGCCGGCTCCAGGTCCAGCAGGCTCTCGCCCCGCCACTCGACCGCGCCTTCCGTCGCCTCATAGCCAGGCCGCCCCGACAGGGCATAACCCAGCGTCGACTTGCCCGCTCCGTTCGGCCCCATGATGGCGTGCACCTCGCCCGCCGGAACGTCGAGCGTCAGCCCCTTGAGGATCGGCTTGTCGCCGACGGAAACGTGGAGGTTGGAGATGGAGAGCATCAGTCAGAACCCGAAACAATCTTTCCCTTGCGGGACAGCAACCAGAACAGGACAGCGAGGGTGATAGGGGTCGCCAGCACGACCGCGATCATGAACAGCGGCCGGCCGAGCTGGACCTGCTGCACAGCCGAGAGGACAACCAGCAGCTCGACGCCGATGACGGCCAGAAGCGCGGCCCATCCCTTGGCGGTCACAGGCATCCAGCGCAGACCGTCCTTGGACCGGAACCAGGGCCGGACGTCAGCGTCGCTCACCCCACGCTCCCTTCCAGACTGATCGCCACCAGCTTCTGCGCCTCGACGGCGAACTCCATTGGCAGTTTCTGCATGACGTCGCGGACGAAGCCGTTGACCAGCAGGGCCACCGCCTCTTCCTGCGAGAGGCCGCGCTGCTGGGCGTAGAATAGCTGGTCGTCGGACAGGCGCGTCGTCGTCGCCTCGTGCTCCAGCTGGGCCGAGCCGTTGCGGGCCTCGATATAGGGCACGGTATGAGAGCCGCAGTCGCCGCCGATCAGCAAGGAATCGCACTGGGTGAAGTTCCTCACCCCCGTGGCCTTCGGATGGACCGAGACCAGGCCGCGATAGGTCGAGTCCGACTTCCCGGCCGAGACCGCCTTGGCGATGATCCGGCTCTTCGAGTTCTTGCCCAGATGGATCATCTTCGTGCCGGTATCGGCCTGCTGATGTCCGTTGGTGATAGCGATGGAATAGAACTCGCCCGAGCTCTCCTCCCCGCGCAGCACGCAGGACGGATATTTCCAGGTCACCGCCGATCCGGTCTCGACCTGGGTCCAGCTGACCTTGGACCGGTCGCCCCGGCAATCCGCCCGTTTGGTGACGAAGTTGTAGATGCCGCCCTTGCCCTCGGCGTCGCCGGGGTACCAGTTCTGGACGGTCGAGTATTTGATCTCGGCATCGTCCAGGGCGACCAGCTCGACCACCGCCGCATGCAGCTGGTTCTCGTCGCGCATCGGGGCCGTGCAGCCCTCGAGATACGAAACGTAGCTGCCCTTGTCGGCGATGATCAGGGTCCGCTCGAACTGGCCCGTCTGGCTCGCATTGATGCGGAAATAGGTCGACAGCTCCATCGGGCACTTCACGCCCGGCGGGATGTAGACGAACGACCCGTCCGAAAAGACCGCGCTGTTCAGCGCCGCGAAATAGTTGTCCGAGACCGGCACCACCGACCCCAGATACTGCCGCACAAGATCGGGATATTCCCGCAAGGCCTCGGAAATCGGCATGAAGATCACGCCGACCTTCGCCAGCTCGGCCTTGAAGGTCGTGACCACGCTGACGCTGTCGAACACGGCGTCCACGGCATAGCGCGCCGCGCCCTCCACCCCGGCGAGGACTTCCTGCTCCTTCAGCGGGATGCCCAGCTTCTTGTAGATTTCCAGGATCTCGGGATCGACCTCGTCCAGCGACTTGGGTCCGTCCTTCTTCTTGGGCGCGGCGTAGTAGAACAGCTCCTGATAATCGACCGGCGTGTATTTCACCGACGACCAGGTGGGCTCCTCCATCGCCAGCCAGCGCTCATAGGCGGCCAGACGCCACTCCAGCATCCACTCCGGCTCGCCCTTCTTCTCGGAGATGAAGCGCACGATGTCGGCGTTCAGCCCGCGCGGGGCGTATTCCGTCTCGATGTCCGAGGTGAAGCCGTGCTCGTACTTCTCCAGCGCGGCGACGGCATCGATGGTTTCCTGAACAGCAGCCATGACTTAGGCGGTTTCCTTCACACGGGCCGAATGACGCGCGCGCTGTCTCGCATATGCGCGCGTCCACGCCTCGGAGAAGCGCGACCAATCGTCTTTCGTGGTGCCCCATCCACCCGAGACGCGCACGCCCCCGGTCGCCAGATCCATCCGGCCCATGGCCACGATCGTCCGGCTGGGCTTGGTCTTGCCGGACGAACAGGCGCTGCCTGCCGAGACCATGATGCCTTCCAGATCCAGCACGATCAGGGCCTGCGGGCTCTCCCAGTCGGGCACCGACAAAAACAGGGTGTTGGGCAGGCGCGGCGCGCCCTTGCCGATGATAGTCGCGCCCGCCGCCTCGACGGCCGCTTCCGCCGCATCGCGCCAGGCGACGTGAGCCTGCGCCGCCGGCAGGTCCCGCACCGCGCACTCGGCCGCAACGCCGAAGCCGTGGATGCCCGGCACGTTTTCGGTCCCGGCCCTCAGGCCCCGCTCCTGCCCGGCCCCGCGCACGATCTGCACCGCCGACCGGCCTTCGCCCAGCACCAGGGCGCCCACCCCTTGCGGCCCGCCCAGCTTGTGCGCCGACAGCGTCAGGGTGTCGGCCTTCAGCGCCGCCATCGAGACCGGGATCTTGCCCGCCGACTGGATGGCGTCGACGTGCAGCCAGCCGCCGGCCTCGCGCACCAGGGTCGCCGCCTCGCGGATCGGCTGGATGACGCCGCTTTCGTTGTTGGCATGATGGATCGCCACCACCGCCTTGCCCGGTGCCCGCAGCAGCTCCGACAGCTTGCCGAGATCGACCACGCCGCGCGCATCGACCGGCAGCACCTTGACCGGCTTGCCCGACGCGATCGCGGCTTCGGCCACGCAAGGGTGCTCAGACGCGCAGACGATCAGCCGCTCACACCCGGCCGCGATCGCGCTGGCGATCGCCTGGGCGTTGGATTCCGTGCCGCCCGAGGAAAACACCACGGACTGAGCATCCGCCCCGACCATCTCAGCCACGCGCGCCCGGGCTGTCTCAACCCGCGCCCGCGCCCGCCGTCCGGCCGCGTGCACAGCCGACGGATTGCCGTTGTCGGCCAGGGCCTCGGCCATCGCCGCCTGCACCTCGGGACGCACCAGGGCCGAGGCGTTGTAGTCGAGATAGACCGGGCTCATGCCGCCACCCCGACCGCGGCCTGGACATCGCCCGCCACCGGCGCGCGCCGCGTCCGGTTCAGGATCACGTCCTCCAGCGACACGCTGGACAGATAGCGATGGATCTCGTCGCCCAGGTCTTCCCAGAGGTTATGGGTGATGCACCGTTCGCCGGCCATCATGCAGCCGCGTGGCGAGGAATGGGCCGCGCACCGGGTCGCCCGGATCGGCTCGTCGACCGCCAGCACGATCTCGGCCACCACCGTCTCGCCCGCCGTCTTGGCCAGGCGATAGCCTCCGCCCGGCCCGCGCACGCTCTGGACCAGCCCGCTCTTTCTCAGCCGCGCGAACAGCTGTTCCAGATAACTCAATGAAATCTCTTGCCGCGTGGCGATCTCGGCGAGCGACACCGCCCGTGCCTTTCCGCCCTCGGCGCGGCCATGCCGGGCCAGGTCGGCCATCGCCATCACGGCGTATCGTCCCTTGGTCGACAGTCGCATCGTCGCCTTCGCAAAAATCGCGCGCCTTTTCGGGGTCCTGTGCTATGACCCGCCGCTTCTCGAGGCGGCCTGCGCGCCCCATCGGACTTAGAAAGTCCGACTGTGGCGGTCAAGTATTTCGCGGCCGCGAAACGACAGTTGAACGGATTCCAGAGCCCCTATGCCTGAAGTCATCCTGCCCGGCGCCTCCGGCCGCATCGAAGGTCGCTACTCCCCCGGCAAGCGCGCGAACGCCCCGATCGCCCTGATCCTGCATCCTCACCCCAAGGCGGGCGGGCACATGAACAACCCGGTCGCGGTCACCCTGCACCAGCTGTTCGTCAAGCGCGGCTTCGCCACCCTTCGCTACAACAGCCGCGGCGTCGGCAAGTCCCAGGGAGAGTTCGACAGCGGCATCGGCGAGCTGGCGGACGCGGCGACCGCGCTCGACTGGCTCCAGTCCAACAATCCCGCCGCCACCCAGACCTGGGTCGCCGGCTATCAGTTCGGGGCCTACATCGGCATGCAGCTTTTGATGCGCCGACCCGAGACGGACGGCTTCATCTCGGTGTCGCCACCGTCGAACATGTACGATTTCAGCTTCCTGGCCCCCTGCCCGGCGTCCGGCCTGTTCCTGCACGGCACAGCCGACACCATCGTGCCGCCGATCGAGGTCGAGCGCGTGGTCAACAAGCTGCGCACCCAGAAGGGCATCGTCATCGACTATGAGCTGGAAGAAGGTGCCAGCCACTTCTGGCAGGACCACCTCCCGGCGGTCGAAACCCGCGTTGGGGCTTATCTCGACAAACGGCTGGAAGCCGAGCCCGCCTGATCAATAGATCAGGTGTGGCTGCCGGGCCTGGTCCCAAGCCGCCTCGTCCGGCCGGGTCAGGGCGTCCAGATCGCCAGGCGCTGCCTCGGCGTCGTCGACCCACTCCCGCAGACCCGGCCCGCCGTTGATCGTGTCGATCGGCAGG
>NZ_LJHU01000009.1 GCF_001295975.1 Brevundimonas sp. AAP58
CGCGTCCGAACGACGCGGGGCCGTCCGCTTCCGGTCAGACCAGCCGCGCGGAGCGAAAGACGCGAAGCCGAAACTAAACATCACACGGTCACCGGGCCTCGCGCCCAGGCTCCGCCCGCCCTTCCCATCCCGTTCACAGCGGAAGAGCGATGAGGCGTGTCCGCCGCTATCCCAACGCGGGCTGCAAACCTTCAGAATGGAGACGAACTCATGTCCCGTCATCAGAGACCCCGCGCGTCCCGCTCGCGGTCCAGGTCAGCCCGCGAGGAGGCAGAATGCGCCGAACTTCGCGCTGAACTGCTGCGACGCTGGGAAAGAGCCCGTGCAGAATCCTTGGCGCGCGAAGCGGAGCTCAGGAAGCAGCGATGCCGCGACTGCCCGCTTTCGACGTCTCAGCCTTGAGCGCGTGGAACCTGCGCCCAGCCGATCGTCTCTGACGTTGCCGTCAGCACACACCGCGGATCCATCCCGGGCTGAGGAACGCGCGCGGTGGCCTTCTGGCCTTCCCGCCGCCGTTCCGCTTCGTTCGCCTTCGCGAACGATGTCGTGAGACTGGGTCGGGCTCACACCAGCTCGGCCAGAGCCTCCTCGGCCTCCAGCCATGCAGCCTCCGCCGCGTCGAGGTCGCCCTGCGCCTTGGCCCGCGCCCGCGTCAGACCCTCCAGCGCCCTGGGATTCGACACCGCCGCATTGGCGAGGTCGTCGTCCAGCCGGGCGATCTCGGCGGTCAGGGCCGTGACCCGCTCCTCCGCCTTTTTCGCCGCATGACGCAGCGTCGACGGCGAGGGGCCGGATTTCTTTGTGGCCCTATCGCTCGCGTCGCGGGCGCTCGCGGCTTGAGGGCCGGGTTCGGCTTGAGCCGGCGGCGCCTCCGCCTTCACCTGGCTCGGTCGTACCGCCGCAGCCTTCGCCCGCTCCAGGACGAACTTCGCATAATCGTCCATGTCGCCCTCGAACGGCCTCACCGTCCCGTCCGCAGCCAGCCACAGCCGATCCGCCACCAGCTCCATCAAGGACCGGTCGTGGGTGATCAGGATCACCGCCCCCGTGTACTCGTTCAGCGCGTCCAGCAGGGCCCGGCGGCTGTCGATGTCCAGGTGATTGGTCGGTTCGTCCAGGATCAGGACGTGCGGCGCGTCCATGGCCACCAGATTCAGCAGCAGCCGCGCCCGCTCGCCGCCCGACAGGGCCTCGACCTTGGTCTCCTGCTTTTCAAACGGCAGGCCGAACTGCGCCAGCCGACTGCGGCGGCTCGATTCCGAAGCATCCGGCATGGCGCGCCGGATGATCTCCAGCGGCGTATCGGTCGGATCCATCGCCTCGATCTGATGCTGGTGGAACCAGCCGACCTTCATCTTGCGATCCCGGTGCAGCTCTCCCGCCTGAATGTTCAATGCCCCGGCGATCATCTTGGCGAAGGTCGACTTGCCGGCACCGTTGACGCCCAGCAGGCCGATCCGGTCGTCCAGATCCATCCGCAGGTTCAGCCGCTTCAGGATCGGCTTGTCCGCCTCATAGCCGACGCTGGCCCCCTCCAGCCGGATCAGGGGCGGCGCCAGCGGCCGGGGCGGGGAGGGCAGGACGAAGGGGGCCACCCGCTCGTCCGGCGGCAGCTCGATCCGCTCCATCTTCTCCAGCTTCTTGACGCGCGACTGGGCCTGGGTGGCCTTGGACGCCTTGGCCTTGAAGCGATCGATGAACTTCTGCAGGTGCGCCCGCTCCGCCTCCTGCTTGGCCTGGGTCGCCGCCATCAGGCGCAGTTTCTCGGCGCGCGTCTTCTCGAACGTGTCGTAGTTGCCGGTGTAGAGCGTCAGCTTCCTGTTCGACAGGTGCAGGATGTGGGTGCAGACCTCGTTCAGCATCTCCCGGTCGTGGGAGATGATCAGCGCGGTCGCCGGATACTTCTTCAGCCGCGCCTCCAGCCACAGCGCCCCTTCCAGGTCCAGGTAGTTGGTCGGTTCGTCCAGCAGCAGCATGTCCGGCTGGGCGAACAGGGCCGCCGCCAGCGCCACCCGCATCCTCCAGCCGCCCGAGAAGTGCGACATCGGCCGCTGCTGGTCCTCGTGGCTGAAGCCCAGACCCGCCAGGATCTCGGCCGCCCGGCTGGGGGCGCCGTCGGCGTCGATCTCGATCAGCCGGGCCCAGATCTCTCCCATCTCCTCCGGCTCGGCGGTTTCCAGCCGGGTCAGCAGGCTGTGACGCTCGACGTCGGCCTCGAGGATCGTCTCGATGACGCTGACGGGCGTGGCCGGATGCTCCTGGTCGACCGAGCCGATCCGGGCCGTCTTGGGCAGAGAGACCTCGTCGCCGTTGCCGGCCAGTTCGCCCAGGATGATCTTGAACAGCGTCGACTTGCCGATGCCGTTTCGTCCGACCAGCCCGACCTTGGCACCCGGCGGCAGGCTGACCGAGGCGTCGTCCAGAAACTGGCGGCCCCAGGCGTTGAACGTCAGGTTGGTGATCTGGAGCATGGCGGCAGGAAACTCGGGTCGTCCCTCAAGCAGCGAGCGGCCGCGCCGCGAGCGTTAGGGACACTGGGAGAAGGGAGGCTTGGAACGCGGGAGGGCCGCGTCTATAAGCCCGCGACCCTCAAACTCCCAAACAAGAAGACGACCTCCCATGGCCGAACGCACCTTTTCGATCATCAAGCCCGACGCGACCCGCCGCAACCTGACCGGCGCGATCAACGCCGTCATCGAAGGTGCCGGCCTGCGCATCGTCGCCCAGCGCCGCGTCAAGCTGACGACCGAGCAGGCCAAGAAGTTCTACGCCGTCCACGCCGAGCGCCCCTTCTACGGCGAACTGGTCGAGCAGATGACCGCCGAGCCGGTCGTCGTCCAGGTGCTGGAAGGCGACAACGCCGTGGCCCGCTACCGCGAAGTCATGGGCGCCACGAACCCCGAACAGGCCGCCGAGGGCACCATCCGCAAGTCGTTCGCCCTCTCGATCGGCGAGAACTCGGTCCACGGCTCGGACTCGCTCGATAACGCCAAGATCGAGATCGAACAGTTCTTCACCGAAGACCAGATCGTCGGCTAAGCCGCGCTCAATCAGCGAGGCTCCGCGAGCCGAGCGTTAGCGCAAACAGAAGGGGCTCCGGAGCGATCCGGAGCCCCTTGCTGTTCCGGCCCAGCGCATCAGTCCTTCAGCCCGGCGCAGAAGGCGTTAAGGGCCACCGGATAGAGCGCATGCTCGGCCGTCAACACGCGCTGCGCCAGCGTCTGGGGTGTGTCGTCCGGCAGGACCGGCACCCGCGCCTGATCCAGGACGGGACCTTCGTCCACGCCTTCGGTCACCAGATGGACCGTGCATCCGGCGTCGGCATCACCCGCCGCAATCGCCCGGGCATGAGTGTCCAGACCGGGATAGAGCGGCAGCAGGCTGGGATGGACGTTGAGCATCCGCCCCTCCCAGCGCCGGACCAGCCAGGGAGTCAGCAGACGCATGTACCCGGCGAGGGCCACCACCTCGACCCCGCGTCGCTCCAGTTCCGCGTTGATCGCGGCCTCGTGAGCTGCACGGTCCTTGCCGAACGGCCGATGGTCGATCGCGACCGTGTC
This sequence comes from Brevundimonas sp. AAP58, assembly GCF_001295975.1. Classification (GTDB taxonomy): domain Bacteria; phylum Pseudomonadota; class Alphaproteobacteria; order Caulobacterales; family Caulobacteraceae; genus Brevundimonas. The sequence goes on from NZ_LJHU01000009.1 coordinate 3,561, forward strand.
CACGCCCTGAGCCACAGCCAGGGCCAGGCCCCCGGCGTCAGGATTGTTGGACGCCACGAGCACCACCGAATAGGCGCTCTCCGACCGGCGCGCCGCGTCGATCAGCGCGGCCATGTTCGAGCCGGCTCCGGAGATCAGGATGGCCACGCGCACGCGGCCGTCGGCATCCGGCATCGGTCAGTTCGCTGGGGCCGGTGCGGCCAGCGGCGGGGCGATGAAGGACCCGGCCGCTCCCGGGAAGACGACCGGGCTCTCATAGCCATCGGCCGAGATCGCCGAGACGCCGAAGAAGAAGTCGTCGATCACCACGCCGGGCAGGGTGAACGTCGTGACGTTCCCGGCGTCGCGGAAGTTCGTCCACTGGGCCGCCGTGGTCGGCCGCCACCAGACGCGGTAGGCCGTCGCGCCCGGAACGGCTTCCCAGCTCAGCGTCGTGTCGGGCAGCACCGCGCCCGCGATGGTCACGCCCCTGGGCGGGGCCGGGGCGCGGGCCAGCGACGCCATCGTCGCCACGTTCAGGCGCGTCGCCTGGGTCAGGTAGTCGAAGTTCACGCCCTCGATGGTGTCGCCATAGACGCGGCCGTTCTCAATGCGCAGGTCCTGGTGCTGGCGGTCGTAGTTCTCGTTGCCCTCGACGATCCGCACCGCCGGATAGCCCACGCGCAGGAAGCCGGTCTGGTCGCCGCCCCGGCCATAGCGATCCGTGCGGTAGATCATCTCCACGTCGAAGTCGGTCAGGTACCGGTCGGCGATGGTGTCGATGTAGCGGGCCAGGTTGCGCGACGGGCTGTCGACTTCTCCTCCATTGTAGCGGCGCTGGTTGGCTTCCTGGGGCGTTTCGACGGTGCGGGTCCCCTCGGCGAAAACGCGGATGCGAGTCGTGTCGATGTTTCCGTCCTGGCCCTGGACGTTGGAGACCATGTCGTTGTTCAGGTTGATGACGTCCCAGCCCTGCTCGCGGGCCCAGTTCGCCACGATAGTCGCCCCGTGCAGACCCTGCTCCTCGCCGGTCAGGGCGGCGTAGACCAGCGTCGCGGCGAAGCGTTCCCTGGACAGCACCCGGGCCGCCTCGATCAGGGCGGCCACGCCCGACGCATCATCGTTTGCACCCGGTGCGTCGTCGGTCGCATTCATCACGTCCGTGACCCGCGAATCGAGGTGGCCCGAGATCAGGATCACCCTGTTCGGATCGCTCTGGCCGCGCTGCACGGCAACGACGCTGACGATCTCGGTCGGATTGGGGACGCGCGGCGGGGCGGTGATGACGGCGGACGGAAGCTCGACCTCAATGCAGCCGCCGCAGGCGCGGCTGATGCTCTCGAACTCCCGCGCCACCCAGCGCCGGGCTGCGCCGACGCCGCGCGTCTCGCTGACGGTGTCGGACAGGGTGTGCCGCGTGCCGAAGCCGACCAGCGCCTCGATGTCGGCTCTCAGCCGATCTGTCCGGACCTCCGAGACCAGGGCGTGGATCGCCGGCTGGTCGACCGACGCCGGCGTCTGGGCCAGCGTCGCGGCGGGCAGTGCGGCGATGAGGGCGGCGAGGGCGATCGAACGCATGCGGGACTCCATCAGGACGCGGCGGACTGTAGGGCCGCGCTTCCGGACCGCAAGTCCGCAGGCTCAGCGATAAAGTCGCGGAACGCGGGCTGTCACAGACGTCAGCAGCTCGTAGCCGATCGTACCCGCCGTCGCCGCCGCGTCGTCGAGCAGGCGGTTGGCGCCGAACAGCTCCACGGTGTCGCCGACCGCGATATCGGCTCCGGTCACATCGACGGCGATGACGTCCATCGACACCCGGCCCAGTATGGGCCGCAAGGCTCCGGCGGCCCAGACATGACCGACCTGGCTCTGGCTGCGCAGTACGCCGTCGGCGTACCCGGCCCCGCAGGTGGCGATCCGGCGCGGCCTGTCGGCGACAAAGCCACGCGAATAGCCGACGCTCTCGCCGACCGGGACGTCGCGAACCTGGAGCACTTCGGCGGCAAAAGTGGCGACGGGTCGCAGCCGCGCATCGGGCCGTCCTTCGGGACCGCCGCCATAGAGGCAGTTGCCGGGCCGCGCGGCGTCGAAGCCGTAGTCCCGGCCCAGGAAGCAGCCTCCCGAGTTCGCAAAGGACCGGGTGACGTCGGGATAATGTGCGGCGATCGCGGCGAATGCGTCCCGCTGGCGGGCATTCATGGGGCTGGCCGGATCGTCAGCGCAAGCCAGGTGGCTCATGACCAACTCGAGGCCGTCGAACGCCGTGGGCGCGTCCTCGGGGCGAAAGCCCAGCCGGTTCATGCCGGTGTCGATCTGCAGCCCGCACAGTCCGCCGCCACTGGATTGCCAAGTGGCGAGTTGCGCGCCGTGGTTGAGGATTGGCCTCAAGTCCGCGCCCCGCAACGCTCCGGCGCTTTCGCCGACGCAACCATCGAGGACATAGATGACCGGCTCGACCCCGAGAGCCTCGCGTAGCTTCAGGCCCTCGGCCAGCCGCGCCACGAAGAAGGTCCGCGCGCCCTCGGCCATCAGACGCTCGGCGACGCGGGTCGCGCCCAGTCCATAGGCGTCGGCCTTTACGACCGGGTGGACCGGCACGCCGATGGCGGCCTCAAGCGCATGGAAGTTGTGCGCGAGGGCCTGGAGGTCGATCGTCAGAGTGGCGGTGGCGGTCATCGCCGCCTTATGCCGCAAGATCCTTGCGTTGGAAGCCGAAAAGCAGATGTGCTGCGCGAGAGGCTGCGGCTTGACTTGAGGGGGCGGGGAGACGACCTACGCGCCTCGCTGTCCAAGGTCGCGCCTCCCCATGTCCGTCAAGGTCCGTTTCGCCCCGTCTCCCACCGGCAAGCTGCACGTCGGCAACGTCCGCACCGCGCTGGTCAACTGGCTGTTCGCCAAGGGTCAAGACGGGCAGTTCGTCCTGCGCATCGACGACACCGACCTGGCCCGCTCCACGCCGGAGTTTGAACGGGGCATCGAAGAGGACCTGACCTGGCTCGGCCTGACCTGGGACGAGCGGCACAATCAGTCCAAACGCTTCGACCGCTATCACGACGCCGCCGAGCGCCTTAAGGCCGCCGGGCGCCTGTATCCAGCCTACGAAACTGCAGAGGAGCTTGATCGTCGTCGCAAGGTGCAGCTGTCGCGCGGCCTGCCGCCGATCTACGACCGCGCCGCTCTGGCTCTGACGGATGCTGACCGCGCCGCGCTGGAGGCGGAGGGTAGGAAGCCGCACTGGCGCTTCAAGCTGGATGGCCGCCGCGTGGCCTGGGAGGACCTGGCCAAGGGTCATGTGGAAGTCGACACGGCCTCTATGTCCGACCCCGTCCTCATCCGCGAGGACGGCCTTTACCTCTATACGCTGCCGTCGGTGGTAGACGATCTGGACATGGGCATCACCCACGTCATCCGGGGCGAGGACCACACGACGAACACCGGGGCCCAGATCGAAATCTTCGAGGCCCTGATCGCCGCCGGTCTCGGTTCGGCGACGCCGAAGTTCGCCCACATGCCGTTGCTGGTGGGTGCGGACGGGGCGGCGCTGTCCAAGCGGCTTGGCTCGCTGTCGGTCGCGGACATGCGCGACCTGGGCTACGAGCCGCTGGCGATCACCAGCCACCTCGGCAAGATCGGAACGTCAGATGCGCTGGAGGTCGCCGAGAGCCTCGAGGCCCTGGGCGCGGGCTTCAGCTTTGACAAGATGGGCCGGTCGCCCGCCCGCTACGACACCGACGACCTGGACCGGCTGAACGCCCAGGCGCTGCACGCCATGCCGTTTGCCGTCGCCAAACCTCGGTTGGCGGCGCTCGGCTGCGATCTGGGCGAAGCTGTGTGGGACGCCTTGCGGCCGAACCTGAACCGTTTCGGCGACATCGTGGGTCTGAGCCGTATGGTCACCGGACCCGTCACGCCGGTCGTGGAGGACGCGGCGTTCGCGGCCGCCGCGCTGGACGTTCTGCCAGAGACGATCGATGCCGACGTCTGGGCGGCCTGGACCGAGGCCGTAAAGGCGCGCACAGGTGCCAAGGGCAAGGCCCTGTTCATGCCGCTCCGCCACATCCTGACGGGACAGGAGCGCGGGCCGGATATGGCGACGCTCGTTCCCCTGATCGGCCGCGAACGGATCGTGCGCCGTCTCAAGGGCGAGACGGCCTGAGGAGGGCGGACGCGCCGCCCTCCAGAAAACCAGATCAGGCGTTACAGGCGGCGATTTGTTCCGCCGTCAGGGCCGTTCCGCGCCAGGTGAACTCGCTGACGGCGCCGAGGCGCGCGACCACGCGGCGGCAGGCACGCGACGCGGGTTGGTTGGTGCCGCCCGAAGCGGTGCAGGTCGCGCCCTCACACCGCCAGCTGGCACCGTCGATGATGACGGGGCGGGTCGGAGCATTTGCCGCATCGGTCAGCGTCAGCCGCGTGCCGGTCGGCGTCTGGGCGACAGCCGGAGCGCCGAGGGCGAGGCAGAGGGCGGCGATGGAGAAGACAGAGCGCATGGGGAGACTCCGAAGAGGAAAATGGCCAGGTCGGCCGAACGACATAGTGCGTCGCGTTTGAAAACTGTCAAGGCGCGTAGTCAAAAAAGACGGACCAGACCGCGCCGCGATGAACGACGATCACTTATCGCTGATCATATTGCAAGCCGACTGTCCCCGAAGTCGCAGCCAAGGCCTCGATCGCGCCCTCCACCGTGTCTCTGACGACCCAGGCGTTGAGGAAGGCGGCGGGTGTGAAGCCGGTCTCGACGCTGTGCTGCATCAGGGCGAAGAAGGTGTCCCAGAAGCCGTCGATGTTCAGGAAGACGATCGGCTTGCCGTGCAGGTCCAGCCGTTTCCAGCTCAGCAGCTCGACCACCTCTTCCAGGGTGCCAATGCCGCCCGGCGCAACGACGAAGGCGTCGGATTGGTCGTACATGATCTGCTTGCGCTCATGCATGGTCTGCACGACCAGGGTCTCGACCTCGTCGAAGAGGCGTTCCCGGCTGCGCAGGAACTCGGGCATGACGCCCAGCACGCGGCCTCCGGCCTCGTGCGCCGCACGCGCCGATGCGCCCATCAGGCCGACCCCACCGCCGCCATAAACCAGCCTCCAGCCAGCCCGGGCGGCCGCACGTCCGAAATCCCGGGCGGCCTGGGTGTACACCGGATCGGCGGCGTCCGATGACCCGCAGAACAGGCAGACCGACGGGCCGTCGAACGGCTGGATGGAGGGATGGGCGGGCGACATGAAACCTCGGTGCGAAACAGGGGACAGGCGACCGCTGTCGCGCTATCCGGAAGCGGGTCATACAGAGATGGGGCGAGCGATGAAACGACGGATCGGCGCGGTGATCGCCTTCGGGCTGGCGGCGGCGGGCTGTGGCGAGAGCCCCTCGTCGCAACAAGCCGAGGGCGCGATCGAGACCGCCTGGGTCACGCCGCCCTTCATCCAGACGGCCAGCGTGGCGGCTGGATCGCTGACTCTGTCCGGAACAGCGTCTCCGGGGGGGCGCGTCGTCGTCAGCGATCCGAACGGTCAGCAGTTCGCCGTGGCCGCCGATGACCGAGGCGGGTTCCGCCTTGTCATGCCTGGCCCGGACCGGCCGACGCTTTATCAGCTCGAGGTCCAGTCGGGGCAGGCACGATACCTCGCGCCCGGCCGATTGCTGGTGACGTCCAGCTCCGGCGGACCGATCGCCTTCGTCAGCGCGGGCGCTGCGACGCAGCGCTTCGACCCGGCCCCGCCGCTCGACGCCGTCGATGCCGACGGCCGTGCGTTGATCCTGAGTGGACGCGCAGAGGCGGGAGCCTCGGTGCGGATCGAGGCCGGCGTCGTTCGGGACGTGACAGCCGACCGCACCGGCCGTTGGACTGCGGCGCCGGCGGGATTGCCGGGATCCATACGTGTCGGCGGGCAAGGCTTCGGTCCAGCCCTGTCGATCGACGGGTCTGACGGCCTGAGCGTGGCAAATGGCGGCTGGCGGTTGATCTGGACCGCGCCCGACGGCGCGCGTCAGGTCACCTGGTTTCCCGCGGCGGTCCCTGAAACGCCTGGTTAACCAATTCGCTCGACCAAGGGCGTGTTCTCTTTGAGGACACCCACCATCACCGACTTTCGGCCCGGCGTCCGCGCCGGGCTTTTCTTTTCGGGGAGGAGCGGGCTATTCGCCGCGCCATGAGCGAAGCCGAAGTCCTGACCCGCATCGAAGGCCGCGTCGGCCGCATCACCCTGAACCGGCCCAAGGCGCTCCACGCCCTGAACCTCGCCATGTGCGAGGCCATGACCGAGGCGTTGCTGGCCTGGCGCGATGATCCGGCGGTCGGGAGCGTGCTGCTCGACCACGCCGGCGAGCGCGGCTTCTGCGCTGGAGGCGACATCCGCATGATCGCCGAGAGCGGGGCCGGGGACGCGGTTGAGGCAAAGGCCTTCTTCCACGCCGAGTATCGCCTGAATCATCTGATGTTCGTCTATCCCAAGCCGATCACCGCCATCGTGGACGGGGTCGTCATGGGCGGCGGTGTCGGGATTTCCGAGCCGGCTGACGTGCGCATCGCCACCGAACGAACCACCTACGCCATGCCGGAGACCGGCATCGGCCTGTTCCCCGATGTGGGCGGCGGCTGGTTTCTGCCGCGACTGCCGGGCGAGACCGGGACCTGGCTGGCCCTGACCGGAGCGCGGTTGAAGGCCGTCGACACCGTCGCCCTGGGCATACACACCCACTTCGTTCCGGCCGAGCGGATCGATGGTCTGAAGGCCGCGATCCTGTCTGGGCAAACGGACGCATTGAGCCGCCATGCCGGCGACGCGGGTCCGCCCCCTCTGGCTCCGCATCGAGAGGCGATCGACCGTTTGTTCGCCCACGACTCCGTCGAGGCGATCTTCGACGCCCTTGAAACCGACGGATCGGACTGGGCCCTGCAGCAGTTGGCGACCCTTCGGACCAAGTCGCCGCAGTCGCTGAAGGTCACGCTGCGCCAGCTGCGAACCGGTCGACGCATGACGGACTTCGCCGAGGTCATGGCGATGGAGTACCGGCTGGGCGGCCGGATCGTCCGGACCCACGACTTTCAGGAGGGGGTGCGGGCGGTCATCGTCGACAAGGACAATGCGCCGCAATGGTCGCCGTCTTCGCTGCAGGACGTGTCGGATGCTGACATCGACGGCCTGTTCGCCCCTCTGCCGCCCGAAGAGGAATGGTCGCCGCTGATTTGACGCTTGCGTCCCCGGATGATCACGGGCGTAGCTGCGGCGTCCATACGGGAGACTTCTCATGCTGAAACGAACCGGTATCGCCGCACTGGTCCTGGCGCTGATGACCATGGACGCGGCCTCGGCAGCGGTCGCCGCTCTTTCGGCCCAGGACGCGGCGGCACCCCACATCGCAACCGCCGTCGCTGATTCCCGGCGCCCCGCTGAAGACGTCGCGCGCGACGCCCTGCGGAAGCCCGCCGAGATGCTGGCCTTCGGAGAGGTTCAGCCAGGCCAGCGCATCGCCGATATCCGCCCCGAGGAAGGCTACTTCACGCGGCTCTTCGCCCCCGCCGTCGGCGAGACAGGCCGCGTCTACGCCTTCGTCCCCACACGCACGGCGACGCGCGAGACGCCGCTGGCCGAGGCTCTGGCGGCCGCCTTTTCAAATGTGACGCCGCTCGCCGGGGCTCTGGACGCGATGAGCTTCCCGGAGCCGCTCGACGCGGTCTTCATGGTCCAGGAATACCACGACTTCCACATCCCCGGTTTCAATACCGATGTCGCCCGCATGAACCGGGCCGTGTTCGACGCGCTCAAGCCCGGCGGCGTCTATGTCGTCATCGACCACTCCGGTCGGGCGGGAACAGGCGCGACCGAGGTTCAGACGCTGCACCGCATCGACGGCGACTTCCTGAAGGCCGAGGTCGAGGCGGCGGGCTTCGTCTTCGAGGCCGAAAGCGACGCCCTGCGCAATCCGGATGACGACCGGACGATCAACGTGTTCGACGAAGCCATCCGTGGTCGCACGGATCAGTTCGTCTACCGTTTCCGCAAACCTGAGTGACCGCACTGGCGGTGAGGATCGTCAACAGCTAACCGGAGCGAAAATCAGAACGCTCCGGGAGACGCTTCATGACCGCTCGCAAGATCGCCTTCATCGGCCTCGGCAACATGGGTGGCGGCATGGCCGCCAATCAGGCCAAGGCGGGTCATCAGGTTTCTGCGTTTGATCTGTCCGAAGCCGCGCTGGAGCGGGCGAGGGCGGCGGGGTGCGCGCCGGTTGGCTCGGTCGCTGAGGCGGTCAAGGAGGCAGACGTGGTCATCACCATGCTGCCGGCCGGGCCGCATGTGTTGAAAGTCTACTCGGAGCAGGTGATCGGCGCGGCCCCGACGTCAGCGCTGCTGCTGGACTGCTCCACGATCGACGTCGATACCGCGCGTAAGGTCGCCGGGCTTGCTCGTGACGCGGGCTACGCCTTTGCCGACGCGCCCGTATCTGGCGGCACGATGGCGGCGGACGCGGGGACCCTGGCCTTCATGGTCGGCTGCGACGAGCCGGACTTTGAGCGCATCGAAGCGGCGCTTGAGCCCATGAGCCGGGCGACCTTCCGCGCGGGCGACCACGGCGCCGGGCAGGCGGCCAAGATCTGCAACAACATGATCCTGGGCATCACCATGCTCGGCACCTGCGAGGCGATCGCTCTGGCGGAAAAGCTGGGCCTGGACCCGGTCAAGATGTTCGACATCGTGGCCAAGTCCTCGGGCCAGAGCTGGAGCGTGACGACCTACTATCCCTGGCCCGGTCCCGTACCGACCGCGCCTTCGAATCGCGGCTACGACGGAGGCTTCGCGACGGCGATGATGCTGAAGGACCTGAAGCTGGCGCAGGACGCTGCGGCCAAGGCCGGGGCATCGACTCCGCTAGGGGCCCAGACGGAGGCGCTGTTCCAGCTGTTCGACCGCCTCGGCTACGGCGGGCGGGACTTCTCGGGCATCCTCCAGATGCTGCGCGGACGCCTCGAAGATCTGCCCAAGGTGTAATGAGAACCGTTATCAATAAAGGTCTTGCGACGTTTTCGCCTTGCCCGGCATGTGGACATTGCGGTGTCATCGGCGCAGATACCGGCCACAGCCAGATAAGCAGAAGAAGCGCCGTTTTGTTCGACTATAAGGCCGCCTTTCAGAACGCCGTCGACCAGGTCAAGAGCGAGGGCCGCTACCGCGTCTTCGCCGACCTGAAGCGCGTGCGCGGCCAGTTTCCGCGCGCGGTGCGTCGTCGTCCGGACGGGTCCGAGCAGGATGTCGTGATCTGGTGCTCCAACGACTATCTTGGCATGGGTCAGCACCCTGTCGTGGTCGAGGCCATGCAGGCCGAGGTCGATCAGGCCGGGGCCGGCGCGGGCGGCACGCGGAACATCTCGGGCACGACGCGTTCGGCGGTCGATCTGGAGGCCGAACTGGCCGCCTGGCACCAGAAGGACGCCAGCCTGCTGTTCACCTCGGGCTATGTGGCCAATGAGGCGACGCTGACGACGCTCCAGCGCATCCTGCCAGGGCTGATCATCTTCTCGGACAGCCTGAATCACGCCTCGATGATTGCGGGCATCCGGAACGGCGGCTGCGAGCGGCACGTCTTCCTGCACAACGATCTGGCGCACCTCGAATCGCTTCTGGCGGCGGCTCCGGCCGATGCGCCCAAGCTGATTGCCTTCGAGAGCGTTTACTCCATGGACGGCGACATCGCCGACCTGAAGGGCACGATCGCCCTGGCCCGCAAGTACGGCGCGATGACCTACCTCGACGAGGTCCACGCCGTGGGCCTGTACGGCGCGACCGGCGCCGGCGTGGCCGAGCGCGACGGCGTGCTGGCGGACATCGACATCATCGAATGTACGCTCGGCAAGGCCATCGGCGTCATGGGCGGCTACATCGCCGCCGACGCCGTGATCGTGGACGCGGTGCGCAGCTGGGCCTCGGGCTTCATCTTCACCACCAGCCTGCCGCCAGCCCTGACCGCCGGAGCCCTGGCGTCCGTGCGCCACCTGAAAGCCCATCCCGAACTGCGCGAGGCGCATCAGGAGCGAGCCGCGACGCTGAAGCGCCGCTTCGCCGAGGCGGGCATCCCGGTCATGCCGTCCGAGAGCCACATCGTGCCGGTCTTCGTGGGCGACCCGGTCCATACCAAGATGATCTCGGACATGCTGCTGGAAGACCACGGCATCTACGTTCAGCCGATCAACTATCCGACCGTGCCCAAGGGCACCGAGCGGCTGCGCTTCACGCCCTCGCCCGACCACGACGACGGCATGATGGACGCCCTGGTCCAGGCCATGGACAGGCTGTGGACCCACTGCAACGTCGCGCGGATGCCGGTCGCGGCGTGACGGCGAACGACCTCGGCGAGGTCATCCTTGAGGCGACTCGCGACGGTGCCTTTCTGAAAGTCACGGCCATCCACGCGGCAACGGGCATCGAGGCCTCGGCGGTCGGTCCTGCGATGGAGCCCAAGGCTGTCGAGCGGCTCGCCTTAGCCAAGCTTCGGCGTCTGGTCGCCGCATCCTGACACAAGATGTTGTGGCGGCAGGTCGTCGGGCCTAGATTGGGGCCTTCCCGCC
>NZ_LJHU01000090.1 GCF_001295975.1 Brevundimonas sp. AAP58
CCGACACATCCTGCCTCCACCCCCACCCAACCCTCCCCCCTCGAGGGGGAGGGCTTGAGCGCGACGATCACAGCCAAGGGCGAAGACGGCCTGATCACCCTGCGCTTCGACCTCGCTGGCCCTGCGCTGGACGACGCCATCCGCGCCGTCGGCGTCATGCCGCTTCCCCCCTACATCGCCGCCAAGCGCCCCGAGGACGACCGCGACCGCTCGGACTACCAGACCGTCTACGCCGCCCACGACGGCTCCGTCGCCGCGCCCACGGCCGGGCTCCATTTCACCCCTGCCCTGCTCGACGCCCTGCGGGCCCGCGGCGTCTCCACCCATGCCGTGACGCTCCACGTCGGCGCCGGCACCTTTCTGCCCGTCAAGGCGGAAGACACCGCCGACCACCGCATGCACAGCGAATGGGGCACGGTTTCGGACGACACCGCAGCCGCCCTCAACGCCGTGCGCGCAGCGGGGGGGCGCATCGTCTGCGTCGGCACCACCTCTCTGCGCCTTCTGGAATCCGCCGCCACGTCCGACGGCGTGATCCAGCCCTTCCATGGTGACACGGCCATCTTCATCACGCCCGGCTATGTCTTTCGCGCCGCCGACGTCCTGATGACCAACTTCCACCTGCCGAAGTCGACGCTGTTCATGCTGGTCAGCGCCTTCGCGGGCCTGGAGACCATGAAGACCGCCTACGCCCACGCCATCGCCGCCGGCTACCGCTTCTACTCCTACGGTGACGGCTCCCTGCTTTTCCGCGAAAAGGACACCCTATCCAATCGGGAGAGGGCTTGAGGCTCGGCAAACGGAGCGCGCCGTTCAGCCGAAAGGGTGAGAGGTTTCCCTCTCACCGACTTCCTTGTCTCCCTTCTCCCCCTGCGGGAGAAGGAGAACGTGCGTCGTTTTTCTCAATCATCCAACGACGCCCGGATTTCGTCAGTGGAATCAACGCCCTTCCTGTTCGAGACGCGCTGAACGCGCCCTCATATCCGGGTGTGTTACCCTCGCC
>NZ_LJHU01000091.1 GCF_001295975.1 Brevundimonas sp. AAP58
AAGGCCCGGCTGCTCCGCCCGCCCTTCCCACCCGTTCACAGCGGAAGAGCGATGAGGCGTGCCTGGAGCTACATAGTTCTTGCTTTGTTCTCATGTCCCGCCATCTTTCCTGCATGTCCTCGACGCCGCTTCAGACGAAAGGCCGCGGCGCCCGCTCCAACGCCACGGGGCGGTACGAACCCACCACGACCGAAGCCTTCGACGACGGCTGGACCTCTGGTGATGCGCCGGCGACCCAGATCCGGACGACGCTCACCCCAGAACACGCCCGGACCATCATCGCCAGGAACACCAGTCCCGACATCGGCTTCGACCGGTCCATCAACCCCTACAAGGGCTGCGAACATGGATGCATCTACTGCTACGCCCGTCCGTCCCATGCCTGGATGGGCCTATCCCCGGGCCTGGATTTCGAGAGCCGGATCTTCTTCAAGCCCGAGGCCGCACGTCTCCTGGAACAGGAGCTCTCGGCCCGCCGCTACGTCTGCAAGCGCATCCACATCGGCGGCAACACCGACCCGTACCAGCCGGTCGAGCGCGAATTGAAGTCCACGCGCGGCATCCTTGAGGTCTGCCGCCGCTTCAACCAGCCCTTCTCCATCATCACCAAGTCGAACCTGATCACCCGCGATGTGGACATCCTTGGGCCGATGGGCCGCGACCGTCTGGCCAGCGCCTTCGTCTCGATCACGACGCTGGATCGCAAGCTCGCCCGCGCCATGGAACCCCGCGCATCGACCCCGCCCAAGCGTCTGGAGGCCATAAGCCGCCTCGCCGAGGCCGGGGTGCCGGTCGGCGTCGGCTTCGCGCCCGTGATCCCCGGCCTGAACGATCATGAGCTCGAGGCCGTGCTCGAAGCCGCCGCCAAGGCCGGCGCCACGACCGCCATGTATGTCACCCTGCGCCTGCCGCTGGAGATCAAGGACCTGTTCCGCGAATGGCTGGCCGAGGCCCGGCCCGACCGCGCCGCCCGCGTCATGTCACTCGTTCGCCAAACGCGCGGCGGCAAGGATTACGATCCCGACTGGTCCCAGCGCATGAGGGGCTCCGGCCCCGTCGCCGACCTGATCGGCACCCGCTTCAAGGCCGCGATCAAGCGCTACGGCCTGGACGGCCCCCGCCACGACCTCGACGTCACCAAGTTCCGCGTGCCTGCCGACGCCCGGCCCCAGCTGGAGCTGTTCGCCTGACGGCTCAGACCGCGCCGTCCACCAGCGCCCGCCAGGTCGGATCGGTGTCGTCGACAAGATCGACGTCCTCCAGCAGGGCCACCACCCCCTCCCCGTCCGGCAGGATCAGGCCCAGCACCTCCATCACTTCATCGTCAGGACCGACATGGCTTTCGGCCTGCACCGCGATCGCCGCCTGCTCCCCGTCCTCGTCCCACCAGATCACCGGCTGGGGCAGCTCCATCTCGATGGGCCGGGCGTCGTCCGTCTCGCTCAGGGCGAACACCGCCCGCTTGGCCTGCACGTCGTCCAGCGTCGCCACGCGACCCGTGAACGGCGCCAACCGCCGCCAGTCGTCGACGTCGAACCCGCCGCCATCCTCGCCGAAGTCCGGCTCCCGCTCGTCCATGGTCATCTCCGGAACACCCCGACCAGCTCGACATGGCTGGACCACAGGAACTGGTCGACCGGCGTCACCCGCTCCAGCCGAAAGCCCGCCTCGATCAGCACCCGCGCATCCCGCGCGAAGGTCACCGGATTGCAGGACACCCCGACCACCACGCCCGCCTTCGTCCCCGCGATCTGCGCCGTCTGTTCGATCGCCCCGGCGCGCGGCGGATCGAACACAATGGCCTCGCATCCCTTCAGGTCGAACGGCGTCAGCGGTCGCCGGAACAGATCCCGAGCCTCGGCCGTGATCGGCTTGATGCCCGACGCCGTCCCGATCCCGGCCTTCAGCGCCGCGATGCCCGCCGCCGACGCATCCGCCGCGACCACGCTCGCCAAGGTCGCCAGAGGAAAGGTGAACGTCCCGGCCCCGCAAAACAGGTCCGCCACCCTCTTCGCGTCCCGGACCGCCTCCACCGCCCGCGAGACCATCGCCACCTCGGCTTCCGGCACGGCCTGCAGGAACCCGCCCGCCGGCAGAGGAACGGTCGCCGGCCCGAACGCGACGCGCGGCTGGCGCGCCATCACCAGCGTCTCCCTCGCCAGCGAAAGCCGCGCCAGATCGGCCTCCGCCGCCGCCCGCACGGCCTGCGCCCGCCGATCCGCCGACAGCCCGCCCGAGCGCCGCTCGACCCCCGTCACATCGACGTCCAGCCCATCCAGCGTCCACGTCACATGCAGCGTCGGCGCCGACTTCGGATGCTCCAGAAACGCCGCCGCTACGTTCGCCAACGCCGGAATCGCCCGCACCAGCCGGGGATCGGCGACCGGGCACTCGCTGACCTCGACCAGCCGCCAGGACTTCCTCGCCTTGAACCCCAGCACGACCCGCCCGTCCGCTAGCCCCCGCGCATGCAGCGCGAGACGCCGCCGGGTCCCTGCCGGCACGGCCACCATCGCCTCGACCTCGGTCTCGATCCGCTCCCGCGCCAGGGCGGCGACCACCTGCTCCCGCTTCCACGCCAGATACGGCGCGCTGGCCCAATGCTGAAGCGAACATCCCCCGCAGTCGCCATAGTGCGGCGAAACCGGCTCAACCCTGTCCGGACTGGCCTGGACGATCTCGCCGCCCTCCAGCCGCCCGTCCCGCACCTCGCCCTGGACGACCTCTCCCGGCAGCGTCAGCGGCGCGAACACCGGCCCGGCGGACGTCTCGGCCACGCCGTCGCCCTGCCCGGCCACGCGGGCGATCGTCAGGATCGTCGTCATCGGCGGTCTCTAGCCCGGTCGGCCCGCCCGCGAAACATGAACGAAGATGAACGGCCCGATCAAAACCGGTTCAGGTTGCGAGCCCTAATACTCTCCTCAACAGACGCCGGATGTCCCGGCGCCGGAACAGGGGACAGCTTCCCATGCCCAGCAAGTTCGCCAAGCCCGCCGCCGTCGCCGCCGCCCTGGTCGGCGCGATGACGCTGGCCCCCGCCGCCGCCACGGCCCAGTCCTACGGCTACGGCAACGGCCATTACAACAACGGCTACAGCCAGCCGTACGGCTACAACAACGGCTACGGCCAGTCCTACGACCGCTGTCGGACCCTGGGCCAAGGCCGCACCGGCGCGGGTGCCCTGATCGGCGGCGGCATCGGCGCGGTCGCGGGCTCGCAGATCGCCGGTCGCGGCAACCGGACCGAAGGCTCCATCATCGGCGGGGTGCTCGGCGCGGTGATCGGCTCGCAGGTCGGTCGGGCTTCCAACGACAACTGCCGTTCGTACGACAACCGGGCCTACGGCTACGACCGCTACAACGACCGCGCCTACTCAGGCGGCTACGACGACCGCAACTACGGCCGTTACGACAACCGCTACGACGGCCGCCGCTATGAGAACGGCTACGAGGTCTCCGCCGATGGCTATTACTACTACGATCCGCGCCGGGGCTGGCTGCCGCGCTGATCGCACAGGGTTCGCGGTCCCGGTTAGTTTTCAGCCCCCCTGTCGATCGGGATCGTGACGGGCGCCGCCGGCGGAGCAATCCGCCGGCGGTTGCTTTTTGGGGTGTCGCTACAGGCCGCCGCGCGGCGGCTCGCTGCTTGAGCGACGCATGGCCCAGAGCAGGTATTCAACGTTGCCGTCTCCGCCGGTGATCGGACTTTCCGCCGTCGCTTTAACCCGCCAACCGATCGCTTCAAGCCAAGCCGCGACCCGGTCGACGGCAACGCCGCGGGCATCGGCGTCCTTGACGATCCCACCCTTGCCGATGCCTTGCGGACCGTAAGCCTCGAACTGAGGCTTCACCAGGGCGATCAGATCCGCCTCGTCACGCGCTAGCTCAAGCGCAGCGGGCAGCACCTTGATCAGGCTGATGAAGCTGGCGTCGCAGACGATCAGTTCGGGTGCATCGGGTATCAGCGATCGTGTCAGAGAGCGCGCATCGGTGCGCTCCAGGTTGACCACACGCGGATCCGCCGCGACGCGCGGATGCAACTGGCCCGAGCCGACGTCCACCGCATAGACCCGCGCCGCGCCTCGGCTGAGACAGACCTCGGTGAACCCGCCCGTTGAGGCTCCCAGATCGAGCACAGTCCGGCCTCCGACGGGAATCGCCCACCGGTCGAGCGCGTCCACCAGCTTCAGCGCGCCTCGACCGACCCAGGGATGCGGCTCCTCCACCATCACGGCGGCGTCCTCGGCCACGGTCTCGGACGCCTTCGTCGCTGCTCGACCATCGACGGTGACCCCGCCCGCCTCGATGGCGGCCTTGGCCCGCGCCCGGCTCTCGACCAGGCCGCGCGAGACCAGCAGCACGTCGAGCCGCATGCTCATCGTTGGTCCAGCCTCAGGCGCGGCGTCAGGTGATCGAGGAACAGCCGCGCCTTTCTCGGCAAGTCGCGATGGGTCCACAGCGCGGTCAGGGGCATGGCGGGGCCCGACCACTCCGGCGCCACCCGCGCCAGCCGGCCATCGGCCACGGCGTCGCGCACGGCGAACGACGGCATCAAGGCCACCCCGGCCCCGGCCTCGGCCAGGCCAAGCACCACGGCGCCCGCAGAGGCGCTGAGCGGCCCCGACGGCTCCAGCTCGATCCCGCCGTCCGGCCCTTCCAGCCGCCACTTCTGGGCCAGGCTGGTCCCGGAGAAGACCACGCATCGTTCCCTCAGCCGCTCCGCCAGAGGCGCGTCGGTGTCGATGGACTTCGCCACTTCAGGCGCCGCCACAAGCCATCGCTCATAGGTCCCCAGCCTGCGGCCCGTCAGACTGCTGTCGGTCAGGGGGCCAAGCCGCAGGATCAGATCCACTCCTTCCGCCACCGCGTCGATGCGCGCGTCCGTCGCCGCCAGGTCCAGCCTCAGCCTCGGCCACTCGCGCAGGAAGCCGTCGACATGCGGCGCGACCTCCGCCGTGGCGAAGGCCACGGACGTCGACACCCGCAGCCGCCCGATGGGCTCGCGATCCGCGCCGGCCGCCGCCTCGACGAGGGCCGCGTCCTCCTCCAGCAGCCGCAGGGCCTGCTCATACACCCGCTGCCCCGCCTCGGTGACCGAGAGCCGCCGCGTGGTCCGCAGCAGCAGGCGCGCGCCCAGCTCGGCTTCCAACCCCGCGATGGCCCGGCTGGCGGCGGACTGTGACAGGCCCGCGTCCCGCCCGGCGCGCGAGAAGCTGCCGCTCTCCACGGCGCGGACGAACAGACGAAGGGCGGACAGGCGGTCCATGCCCCGTCATTTCATGCGTCTGGCGCATAAGTCAAAGCCGATCCGCCCGGCTACTGCGCGGACCGATCCGGGCGCACCTTCCTCCTCGACGACGCGCTGATGCGCCGCCCGAACCCAAAGGAAGACCGCCATGACCCAGTTCCCCATCCACACCCTGGACACCGCCCCGGAGGCCTCGCGCCCCTTCATCGCCGGCGCCAAGGCCGCCTTCGGCATCGTGCCCAACCTGGTCGGAGAGTTCGCGGAGAGCCCGGCCGTCATCGAGGGCTATCTGGCGCTGGCCGGCGCCTATCAGAAGTCGGGCCTGACCCCGCTGGAGCGCGAGGTCGTCCTAATCGCCGCCTCGGTCGAGAACGCCTGCCACTACTGCGTCGCCGCCCACACCACGGTCACGCAAGGCCAGAAGCTGGACCAGACCGTCATTCAGGCCGTCCGCGACGGCGGGCCGATCGCCGACGCCAAGCTGGAGGCGCTCCGTGACTTCGCCACCCGCGTGGTGCGTGAGCGCGGCTGGGTGTCGGACGCCGACGTCAACCGCCTGATCGCGGCCGGCTACACGGCGGGCAATGTGCTGGAGGTCGTGCTGGGCGTGGGGCTGAAGACGATCTCGAACTACGTCAACCACATCGCCGAGACCCCGGTCGACGCCGCCTTCCAGGCCAACGCCTTCGAGCCGCGCCGCGCGGCCTGATCCCCTCCCCCCGAGACGGTGCCGGCCTTTCTCCCGAGGTCGGCGCCGCAGCCGGAGCCCATTTCATGCGCACTCTGACCGTTCTCTTCAGCCTAGCCATCCTGGCGGGCGTCGTCCTGGTCCTGCCGATCGGCGGCGGTCAGGACATGCTGATCGCAGCCCAATCGGTCAGCCCGACCATGCCGGCCACGCTGGGGTGATCCAGTCTCAGTAACGACCACGCGGCGTCCGGCGAAACCCGGACACCGTTGCCGTTTCAGGAGGCCCTGATGCGCGTGATTTCCGTCCTGTTCGCCTTGGCCATCCTGGTCGCGGCGCTCTTGCTGATCCCGGCTACGCGGCGCGGCATGCTGGTGGCCGCCGAGAGCGTCAGCATCAGCATGCCCCGGATGCGCTAAAGCCCCGCCAATCGACCCAGCGCCGCCTGCAGACGGGCCTTGGTCGCCTCGGCCTCGGCGAGCTTGGCGCGTTGCTCCTCGACGACCTCGGGCGCGGCGCGGTCGACGAAGTTGGGGTTGCCCAGCTTCTTCATGACGTGGCCGATATCGCTCTCGGCCGCCGCGATCTCCTTCGTCAGGCGGGCCAGTTCGGCCGTCACGTCGATGACGCCCGCCAGCGACAGAGCCGCCGCCGAGCCGCCGGAGACGATCGTCACAGCCCCCTCCGGCGCGACCTCGGCCACGGCGACCCCGGACACCCGCGCGAGCGTCAGGATCAGGTCGCGGTGCCGCTCGATACGGGCGGCGGTCACGGCGTCAGGCTGGACGAAGGTCAGCGGCGGCTTGGCGGCCGGGGGCACGTTCATCTCGCCGCGCAGGGCCCGGATCTCGCCGACCAGATCGACCAGCCAGCCGATCTCGGCCTCGGCGTCGGCGTCGACGAAGCCGTCCGGGAGAACCGGCCACGCTGCGCCCAGCAGCATGGCCTCATGCCGAGGTGCCCCCGCCTTACCGAGCTCGGCCCACAGCTCCTCGGTGATGAAGGGCATCACCGGATGGAGCAGCTTCAGCGTCTGGTCCAGCGTCCAGGCCGTCATGGCCCGGGTCTCGGCCGTGGCCGCCTCGTCGGCGCCCTGGAACACCGGCTTGGCCAGTTCGAGATACCAGTCGCAGAAGACGTTCCAGACGAAGCGATAGAGCGCGCTCGCCGCATCGTCGAAGCGCCCGCCTTCGATGGCCTCGGACACCTGGCGCTCGGCCTTGGTCAGTTCGCCCCTGACCCAGCGGTTGATGGTCTGCTGGACCGTCGCGGGGTCGAAGCCTTCGACGCGGGCGCAGTCGTTCATCTGGGAAAAGCGCGCGGCGTTCCACAGCTTGGTGCCGAAATTGCGATAGCCTTCAATGCGCTGCTTCGACAGTTTGATGTCGCGCGTGCCGGACAGGATGGCCATGGTGAAGCGCAGGGGATCGGCCCCCAGCTCGTCGATGATGGTCAGGGGATCGATCACGTTCCCCTTGGACTTGCTCATCTTCTGGCCCTTCTCGTCGCGGACCAGGCCGTTGATGATGACCCGCTTGAACGGGACTTCATCCATGAAGTGCAGCCCCATCATCATCATCCGGGCCACCCAGAAGAAGATGATGTCCGCCGCTGTGACCAGGTCCGAGGTCGGGTAGAAGCGCTTCAGATCGTCCGTGTCCTGCGGCCAGCCCATGGTCGAGAACGGCCACAGGGCGGAGGAGAACCAGGTGTCGAGGACGTCCTCGTCTCGCTTCAATCCGACGCGGACGGCGACGTCATTCTTCCATTCGACAGTCGGTTGGTCGGATAGTTCGACCTTCGCATTGCCCCAGTACTCTTGTGCAGCGGCTAGCGCCTCGCCTTCCGATTCCGCGACGAAAATTTTGAATGGCAGGCCGGAAGGATCGTCTTCGCGAAACTGAGAGTACCAGGCCGGGATCCGATGGCCCCACCAGAGCTGGCGGCTGATGCACCAAGGCTCGATGTTCCGCAGCCATTCGAAATAGATCTTCTCGTAGGACTTCGGCTCGAAGACCGTGTCGCCCTGCTCCACCGCCTTCAGCGCGGGCTGGGCCAGGGTCGCGGCGTCGACGTACCACTGGTCCGTCAGCCAGGGCTCGATGACCACGCCGGAGCGGTCGCCGTGGGGCACGACGTGCTTGGTCTTCTCGATCTCCTTCAGCCAGCCCTCTTCCTCGGCGCGGGCGACGATGGCCTTGCGCGCCGCGAAGCGGTCCATGCCGTCGTATTCGGCCGGCACGTCGGGCGCGTCCGCTGCGGTGATCCGCGCGAAGGCGTCCATCACGTTGATGGCCTGAAGTCCCGCGCGCTTCCCGACGCCGAAGTCGTCGAAATCATGCGCCGGGGTGATCTTCACCGCGCCCGACCCCTTGGTCGGGTCGGCGTAGTCGTCGGCCACGATCGGGATGCGCCGCCCGACGATGGGCAGGGTCACGAACTTTCCGACTAGCCCCGCATAGCGCGCGTCGTCCGGATGCACCGCCACGCCGGTGTCGCCCAGCATGGTCTCCGGCCGCGTCGTCGCCACGACGATGTAGTCGCGCGTCTCGAACTCCGTCGCCTCGCCCGCCTCGTCGAAGGCGATCGGGTGCTCATAGGTCACGCCGTCGGCCAGCGGATAGGCGAAGTGCCAGTAGTGGCCGTCCACCTCGCGCTGCTCGACCTCCAGGTCGCTGATCGCCGTCTGGAACTGCGGGTCCCAGTTCACCAGCCGCTTGTCGCGATAGATCAGGCCCTTCCTGTGCAGCTCGACGAAGACCTTCCTCACCGCCGCGTTCAGACCTTCGTCCAGGGTGAACCGCTCGCGGCTCCAGTCGCACGAGGCGCCCAGGCGACGCAGCTGCTGGACGATGGTGCCGCCGCTCTCGGCCTTCCACTCCCAGACCTTAGCCACGAAGGCGTCGCGGCCCATGTCGCGCCGGCCGACGTTGCCCTGGGCCGCCAGCTGGCGCTCGACCACCATCTGGGTCGCGATGCCGGCGTGGTCCGTGCCCGGCAGCCACAGCACCGCCTTGCCCCGCATCCGGTGATAGCGGGCCAGGATGTCCTGAAGCGTATTGTTCAGCGCATGGCCGATGTGCAGCGACCCCGTCACGTTCGGCGGCGGGATGACGATCGAATAGGCTTCGGCGGCCGTATCCTGGCGCGGCGCGAACAGGCCCGAGCCCTCCCACATCGCATAGAGGCGGGGTTCGGCGGCCTTGGGGTCGAAGGTCTTCTCAAGCATGGCGGTCTCTTGAGCCCTGTCGCTCGGCGCGCGGCGCCTCGCTGCATGAGGGCGGTCTCGGAATGCAGAAAGGGCGGCCCCCGTGGGAACCGCCCCTGTTGGTCTTAGTCGCCGTCAGCGAGCGGGGCTAGCCCGCGCTGCGGGCGATGCGTTCGACTTCCTTGCGTACGGCGGCCTCGACGATGCCGGGCAGGTTGGCATCCAGCCACTCCTTGAGCATCGGCCGCAGCAGTTCGCGCGCCAGGGCGTCAATGGTCGGGCCGCTGCCGCCGGTCAGCGCGGCGGGCTCGGGCCGGGCCAGGCTGGCGGTCAGGCCGGCGAATGCCGAGGCCGCGCTGGCGGCTGCGCCGGCGCCCACCAGGGCCTCGACCGGGGCGGAGGTTTCTGACGGGGCGGGCGCGTGATGCACGGGCTCAGGCTCCGGCTGGAAGGCGGTCGGGAAGGGTTCGGGTTCGGGTTCTTCGGCAGCCGAAACGTCCAGGTCGCCGATGCTTTCCACCGCCGGCGCCTCATAGCGCTCGGTCAGTTCCAGCACTTCCTCTTCGGCGGGCGCAGGCTCCGGCCCAGGCTCCGGCGTGGCCGCCATGACGGGCTCGGGCTCCGGCGTCGCTTCGGGCTCCGGCTCAGGCTCCGCCGCCGCCGGCGTGGCCTCGGCGGCCGGGGCGTCGTCTTCCGAGATGATCCGGCGGATGGACGCCAGGATTTCTTCCATCGTCGGTTCTTGAGCGGTCGTGTCGGTCATGGTCGGGCCTCGAGCGAACCTTCGGGAAGGCGAAAACATGGACGAGAGACAATGGACCGACCCCCGGCCAGCCCCTCCCCGTTCGTCGCATCAACGCCCTGCGGAATCAACGAGACTTTTTCGCCTCTTTGGTTAAACCGCCCGATCCATCTCCCGACCTACTGGCCGCGCGGCGCGGTGCGAACGACCTCACCGTTCAGCTGTTCATCGACCGGCGCCTCGGGACCGTCGATGGCCGGGGTCACCGGCGGCGCGGCGATGCGGTCCAGCGTCTCGACTACGAGGTCTGTCGGCAGCCCCCCCCGCCCCGCCACTCGCGCGGCGTTCGCGGTGGGATCATAAACATCGAGATCCGGCACCAGATCCTCACCACTCAGCCGCCCCATGGCGGCGAGCAGCTGGGCCTGAGCCACATACTGATTGCGACGGGCCTGGGCGAGCGTGATCTCGGCGTTCCTCAGTTCCAGCTCGGCGTTCAGCACATCCAGAGTGGTGCGTAGACCGACCTGCTGTTCCTGGCGCACGCCCTCGGCGGCGATCCGAGCGGCGCGCACGCTCTCCTCTCCCGCTGACAGCTGCGAGTTGGCCGAGACGATCTGGGCGTAGGACGAACTGACGCTCTGGAGGACCGTCCGCTCCTCGGCCCGGATGCGCGCGCGCGCTGCGTTGGCCTGCTCCAGCGCCTGGGCCAGGCGACTGCGGTTCAACCCGCCAGTGAACAGCGGCACCGTCAGCGTCGCGCCGGCGCGGAACGATGTGTTCTCGGTCGGATCGAAAGAACTGAGATCGTCCGAGCCACCGTAGGACGCCGAAACGCCGACCGACGGCATGAAGGCCGAGCGGGCCTGGGCGGCGCGAGCCTCGGCCGCCCGCAGGTCGTATTCTGCGGCCAGCACCGCGGGGTTCTCGGCCAGACCGACATCCAGCGCCGCCTCGAAATCGTCCGGCACACCCGGCAGGGCTGGCGGGGTGGTCAGGTCGGCCGGGGCCTGTCCCACCACGCTGGCATAGGCCGCGCGGGATACCGACAGCTGGGCGCGTGCGCCCGCGAGGTCGGCTTCGGATTGCGCCAGTCGGGCCTCGGACTGGGCCACGTCGGTGCGAGTGATTTCACCGACCTCGAAGCGAGCGTTGGATTCGTCCAGCTGGCGACGGAGCACCTGAAGGTTCGCCTCGCGGATGCGCAGGATCTCAAGATCCCGCAAGACATCGACGTAGGCCTGGATCACGCTGGCGAGGATCTGCTGCTCGACGCCACGAAGCCCTTCACGGCCACTGCGGACGTCGGCGTCGGCCGCGTCGATCGCCCGGGCGATACGGCCGCCGGCGTAAAGCGTCTGACTCAGGCTGATCGTCGCATTGCCGTTGTCGTTTTCATTGACGCCCCCGCTCCCGGCCGTGTCCGGGATCCCGTCGCCGTTGATGTCCACCGGACCACTGCCGGCGCTGTCGGTCCGGGTGTAGTTGGCCGAAACGGACACGCCGATTTCCGGGCGCAGGCCTGCCCGCGCCTGGGGAACCGCTTCGTCCAGCGCCCGCTGGCTGGCCCGCTGGGCCTGAAGCGTCGGATTGGTGCGATAAGCGAGCGCGATGGCGTCCCGCAACGTGTCGGCGAAGGCCGGAGCGGCCGACGAGACCACCACGGCGATGACGGCGACCGAAGCGAGCGCGCGCGAGCGTTTGAACATGACCTGATCCTTCGGTGCGCCTTCCCGGCGCCGGTATCCCAAGACGAGCGTAGTGCGTAAGAGCTTCGCCTTGCGCCAGTTAAGTTTTTTTCACGCGCACGCCAGTCTGGTGGCCGCTCAATCCGGCGATCAGAGGGCGAAAGCGGGCGCGGGCGTCATTTCCTGCAACACAGGCGGAGCCGCATCGAACAGTTCGCGCCGCGACACTCCGCCCTGTGCCATCACATAGAGCACCGCTCGTCCGTTCGGGCCATGGCGTTCTACCACCACGAGTCGACCGCCGACACGCAGGGCCGCAAGCCAGGCCTCAGGCTTCACCGCCACGGCGGCCTCAGACACGATCACGTCGAAACCTTCGCAGGCCGGCTGGGTGAACGGCGCGACAACGCCCACCACGCCCGCATCCGCCAGAGCCGGGGCGACCACGTCCATCACGACCTGATCCGCCTCCTGCGCCGTGACCTTTAGCCCCATGCGGGCCAGCACGGCTGCAGCATACGGAGCCGCGATGGCCAGCGCCGTCTCGCCCTCGCGGGCATCCAGGGCCTGGATAAGCTTGGCGACCTCGCGGGCCTGCATCAAGCGACGACCGTTGGCGATCTCGACCTCCACCTCGCCATAGGCGCTGAAGGCGCGGTCGGATGCGCAGAACCGCTCCCGCGGCACGGCCAGAAGCGCAGCCTGCAGGGTCCGGTCGGTGACGTCGTTCACACGGACCTGGCTGTCGACCATGACCTTGCGGGCTGCGGCGAAGTCCATGCGGTGGGCGTCCTGACAGTGTTCAGAGGAAAACTGGCGCGCTTATAGGGTCGCGTATCGCGCCGGACAATGTTTGCGACGGCCTCATTGCAGGCTCTGGGTCGATCTGATAGCGAACGGCCCTCGCGATGGCGGGGCCCTGTTCGCAAGGGCCTCAGGGCCTGATGGCGGAGTGGTGACGCAGAGGACTGCAAATCCTTGCACCCGGGTTCGATTCCCGGTCAGGCCTCCATCGCGATCCCGTTGGGATCAGAACTAGATCGGCGCGGTCAGCCAACCGATCGCGCCCGCAGCGCCGACACTGGCGGCGACGACCGCCACCGCGACCACGATCCGCACATTGCGACCCATAAAGCTCAACAATCCAGCCATGTCGTCCTCTCTGAGCCCATAGCGACACGGAAACCGCCAGTCATCAAGGTGGATGAAACGTTAATGGCTTGAATTTTTGACGACAGTTACGGCTCTGGCGGATCGCAAACATGGTGCAGGGCGATCGCCGCCGATGTCGCGACATTCAGCGAGTCAAAACCTCCGGCCATGGGGATGCCGACGGTCCGAACGCGGTCCATGATCGCCGCCGGCAGGCCCGGCCCCTCGGATCCGACCAGCAGCGCCTGCCGCCCCTCCCGCCGCACGGCCGTCAGCGGCTCTCGCGCCGACGGCGACAGGGCGATCACCTCGAACCCGGCCGCCTCCAGCTGCTCGATCAGGATATCGAGCGGCCCCGCGACGGCCGTCGGCGTCCTCAGCACCGCGCCCACCGAGACCCGGATGCTCTTGCGGTAGAAGGGGTCGCAGCAGCGGTCATCCCTCAGCACCCCCGCCGCCCCGAACGCCGCCGCATTGCGGAACAGCCCGCCCATGTTGTCGTGATTGCCGACGCCCGACACCGCCAGCGCCACGGCCCGCTCGCCCAGCTGTCGCAGAATCGTTTCGCCATCCAAAGGGACCGGCTTCTCACCAAGCGCCAGCATGCCTCGATGCAGCTCGAACCCCGCAATTCGGTCCAGCACCGCCTGCGACGCCGCATAGACCGGCACGCCCTCCGGAACCCGCGCCAGCAGCTCTGCCCTGCGCTCGATCCGGTGCGCCGCCATCAAGACCGCCCTCGGCCGACACAGCGACTGCGGCGACAGCAGCACGTTCAGCACAACCTCGCCCTCGGCGATGAACAGCCCCTCCCGCCCCGTCAGATCGCGCTCGCGGATGTCGCGGAAGGCGGCGACGCGGGGATCGTCGGGGTCTTCGACAGGCAGGATCGACACGGATAAGATTTCCCGTTGCACGACGCGGAAAGCCGCTGCTATAGGCGCGCCTCCCGAGCAGCTGTTCCGCGGTAGCTCAGTGGTAGAGCAGCCGACTGTTAATCGGCTGGTCGTAGGTTCGAATCCTACCCGCGGAGCCACTCGGATGATCGGCGGCGCGCCTCACGCCGCCGCCGCCTTCTCTTCCGCCCACATGCCCTTGGCCTTCAGATAGTCCTCGTGCGCGGGCAGGGCGTTGGCCGTCGCCGCCCAGGCCTGCCGCGTCTGCTCGAAGCCGGCCGCGACCTGATCCAGGTTCTGATAGTCGTAGAGCGGGTTGTAGGCGCGCGGCGTGATCCCCTGCCCCATCATCACCGCCATCCAGGACCCCTGGCTGAAATACTCGTCGGCCCCGACCTGGAACAGCAGGCCCCGGTCGCGGAACATCTCGACCCGTTCGCTCAGGCTGTCCGGGACCGGCATCTGGCTGACGTGCCGCCAGAACGGCGTGTCGTCCCTCTGGGTGGCGTGATAGTGCAGGATGACGAAGTCGCGGATCAGCTCGATCTCGCGCGTCAGGCGTCGGTTGTAGCCGTCGATGTTCGGCTGGCTGAAGGCCATGTCCGGCCAGTGCTGCAGCAGTCGGATGATCCCCACCTGCACCAGATGGATGCTGGTCGACTCCAGCGGTTCGATGAACCCTGACGACAAGCCCAGCGCCACGACGTTCCTGTCCCACAGCTTCTTCCTGCGTCCGGTCACGAACCGCAGCGGCCGGGGTTCGGCGAGGGCCTCCCCGTCCAGATTGGCCAGCAGGGTCTCACGCGCCCTGTCGTCGTCGATATAGTCCGAGCAGTAAACGTAGCCGTTACCCGTCCGGTGCTGCAGCGCGATGCGCCACTGCCACCCCGCCTCCCTCGCGGTGGACGAAGTAAAGGGATCCACCGCCCGCACCTTGGCGCAGGGCACGGCCAGAGCCCGGTTCATCGGCAGCCAGTGCGACCAGTCCTCATAGCCGGCCTTCAGCGTCTGCTCGATCAGCAGGCCCCGGAAGCCCGTGCAGTCGATGAACAGATCGGCCTTCAGCGTCCGCCCGTCCTTCAGCACCACGTGGTCCACGAAACCGTCCTCGGGCCGCTGCAAGACCTCGACGATTTCGCCCTCGATCCGTTCGATGCCCCGCCCAGCGCAGACCTTGCGCAGGTACTGACCATACAGCACCGCGTCGAAATGATAGGCTGTGTGGAAGCCCGCCAGCGCCGAGCGAGGATCGTTGGACCGCTCGCCCACCTTGCCCCGTCGCGCGGCGTGCGAGGTCACCGAATAGGCCTCGAGGCTTGCCGCCTTCCCTCGTGCCTTCAGGGCGAAGTAGGAGCCCGGGAACTCCCCCAGCGTCGGCCCGCGCCCGAAGGTGCCGAACGGATGGAAATAGGCGCTATCGGCCCGCCCCCAGCCGTTGAACTCGATGCCCAGCTTGATGGTGGCCTTGGTCTCGCGCATGAACTCGGCCTCGTCGAGGTCGATCATGGCATTGAAGTCGCGGATGGGCGGCACCGTCGCCTCGCCCACCCCCACGATGCCGATGTCGGCGCTCTCGACCAGCCGCACCTCGGCGTTCGGCCCTACTGATCGCTTGATCGCCGCCGCCGCCATCCACCCGGCCGTCCCGCCGCCGACGATAAGGATGGATTGGATCGGTTCGGCCATCTGCCCCTCCAGTCGATTTCTCGATGGACAATGACGCGCCCTACGCAACGGTGCCAGAGAGCATAAAGACGCGAACCGGACTCAAGCAGCGAGCACCCGCGGCGCGAGCGGTAGTCCAAACGAGAAGAGATGGTCGGAGTGGCAGGATTCGAACCTGCGACCCTCTGCTCCCAAAGCAGATGCGCTACCAGGCTGCGCTACACTCCGAAGGCGCGCTCTCTGCCACGCGCGGCCCCGGCGGGCAACGCACGATCGGTCAGTTGCCGAAGAAGGGGTGGCGGACCGTGTCACCGGGCTGTGCCCCGATCTCCTCGGAGCGCCCGGCCCGCAACTCCAGCACGCCGCTCGCGCCACCGTTGGAGGGAATGATCGTCTCCGAATAAGGCGTCGTGTGACGGGCGATAGAAACGATCCGCCCAGCCGGATCAATGTAGATGATGTCCAAGGAGCTGGGCGTGTCCTTCATCCAGAAGCCCCGCTCGGCCACATCCGGGAACTGAAACAGCATGCCCCGGTCGTCTTCCAGGGGTGGGCGGAACATCAGGCCCCGCTCGCGCTCGGCGTCGTCGTCGGCGATCTCAACCAGAAACTCATGCTCTCCGGACGCCGTGACGATGGTCAGGGGCTCCAACGGGTTTCCGGCCGCGTCGACGGGCCCATTGCTCTGAGCGCAGGCAGCCAGGATCAGAGCAAGGCCCGCCGCCAGAATGTTTCGCTTTGAAATCATCGTCACCCTTTCGGGGCGACGTGTCAGCCGCCCGGCCTGATCTCTGCGACCACCAGGCCTTTGGGCCCGCTGGCGAACCGCACCGACACCGTCTCGCCCGGAACCAGATCGTCCAGGCCACAGCGCCGCAGCGTCTCGATATGCACAAAGATATCGCCCGGATCGGCCGAGCGCACCACGAATCCATAGCCCTTGGTACGATTGAACCACTTGACCGTGGCGGTCTCGAGGTCGCCGGAAGCCTCTGGTGCAGCCGAAAGACTGCGGCGATCCGACTTCAGGCTCTCGTAGCCCCGGCGCGGCGCGACTGTGTCGGGCTCGGGTTCGCCCAGATCATGGACCTGAGTGACCTGCCAGCCCTTGGGCCGACGCGCGCAATCACAGGCGATCGAAGCGCCTTCTCCGGCCTGGTCCCAGCCCCCATCGCGCAGACTGCTGATGTGAAGCAGCACATCCTTGTGACCCGTCTGGCCCGGGTCGTCAGGAACGATGAAGCCGTACCCCTTGCCCGGATCGAACCATTTTACTCGCCCGACGATCCGGACGGTGTCCGGCGCATCCAGCCCCTCGTAGTCAGACACGTTCAGCCCCCCGTCCGCGAACATTGCGGACGGTTCATGTTTAACACGGTTCTGTGAACGCTGGAAAAGGCAAAAACGCCTGTTTCAGAAACGGCCACGCTTCCTGCGCGACAGTCTCCGGGGGCAGTGGCCGGCGAACGAGCTCAACACGCCGCCATTCAAGACGTCAATTGTCCCTGGTCAGCAGTCGAGGTCAAGATGAGGGGGAGGCCCCGCGTGGCAGTCCCTAGGGGAATCGAACCCCTCTTTTCAGGTTGAAAACCTGACGTCCTAACCGATAGACGAAGGGACCGCTGCGCGGAGAGCGGGCGATATAGCGGGCGATTCCGAGGGGCGCAAGCACTCCGTGTCGCTAAATGGACATCCTCGGGTCGGAGGCGTCCTCGATCTCGAACTGCACGCCGCGCCGCCCGTTCCAGTCATCGGCCTTCAGCCGTCCGACCACGCTCAGCCCCCCCTGCCCGGCCAGCAAGGCGCGCCCCAGCGGCAGGTCGGCACACCGCCAGGCGATCGCCCGGAGCGAGGCCCCATCGGCCCCGACCAAGCGGCATCGCACATGTCCGCCATTCATCTGCA
Organism: Brevundimonas sp. AAP58; assembly: GCF_001295975.1. Taxonomy (GTDB): domain Bacteria; phylum Pseudomonadota; class Alphaproteobacteria; order Caulobacterales; family Caulobacteraceae; genus Brevundimonas. The sequence continues at coordinate 17,192 of NZ_LJHU01000091.1, forward strand.
TCGGCTCGCGGGCTTGCACGCCGCCCAGCGCGAACAGGGGCTCGGGATTGCCCGGTCCGAAGGGCGCCAACCGCTCGAAATCGTCGAACAGGGCCCGCGTGGCCGCCGACGGATCGATCAGGGCATCGACCTCGACCCAGTCCTGAGCCTCCGCCTCGACCTGCTCGCACGCCAGCGCCGCGTTGAGATAGTCCCGCAAGCGGTCGATCCCGTCCGGGTGAACCGTCAGCCCCGCGGCCATGGCGTGTCCGCCGCCCGCCAGCAGCAAGCCGTCCTTCCACGCCGCCTGCACCGCCCGGCCCAGGTTCATGCCCGGCTGCGACCGTCCAGAGCCCTTGCCGACGCCCGCTGCCGCATCCACGCCGATGACGATAACCGGTTTCCGCCACCGCTCCCTCAGCCGCCCGGCGACGATGCCGACCACGCCCGGATGCCAGTCCTCGCCCGACACGACCACGACCGCCGATCCGTCGGCGTGATGCCCTGCAGCCTCGACGCGGCGCACCGCAGTCTCCGTTACCTCGCGCTCCACCTCGCGCCGAGCGACGTTCAGCGCGTCCAGTTCCTCGGCGAGCGCCCGCGCATCCTCCGGATCGTCGGTCGACAGCAGTCGCGCGCCCAGATCGGCCCGGCCGATCCGCCCGCCCGCGTTGATCCGGGGCCCCAGGATGAAGCCCGCATGATTGACCTTGGCCGGCCCAGGCTCGCTGCCGGCCACGGCCAGCAGGGCCTTCAGGCCCGGATTGGTCCAGTTCGACATGACGCCGAGCCCCAGCCCCGCCAGCGCCCGGTTGAAGCCCGACAACCGCGTCACGTCGCAGATGGCTCCCAGCGCCGCCAGGTCGAGCCATTGCCGGATGTCCGGCTCAACCCGTCTCTCGAACATACCGCGCTGCCGCGCCTCTCGGTTCAGCGCCGCCAACAGCACGAACACCACCCCCGCAGCCGCCAGGTTCCCCTGCCCCGAGCCGCAGCCCGGTCGGTTTGGATTGACAACCGCCAGACAGCGCGGCGGCTCCTCGCGCATCATGTGGTGGTCGATCACCACGACCTTCAGCCCGATGGCGCAGGCGTGGGCGATGGCCTCGTTGGCCGCCGCCCCGCAGTCCACGGTGATGACCAGATCGGCACCCAGGGCCTTCAGACGGTCGAACGCCGCCGGGCTCGGCCCATAGCCCTCGCTCAGGCGGTCCGGCACATAGATCGGCAGCTCCGCGCCCATCGCGCGGAACCAGCGCACCAGCAACGCCGCGCTGGATGCGCCGTCGACGTCGTAGTCGGCGAAAACATGCAGCCGCTCACCGGCCTGCACGGCCGAGACGATGGCGTCGGCCGCCTTGTCCATGTCCATGAAGCTCGACGGATCAGGGAACAGCCGCTTAAGCGTCGGCGACAGGAAGTCCGCCCCCTCCTCCGCCCCCACGCCCCTCGCGGCTAACGCGCGCGCCAGCGGCTCGGACAGGCCCAGCATCTGCATGTGGGCGCGGATCACGGATGTCTCCGCCGGTCTCTGTCTCCAGGCGCGGCCGGACAGCGAGCGCGCGACGTCGAGGAAGCCCGGCGTCAGTCCAGATGCCGCGCCATCCGCCATCAGACGGGACGAGTCGTGCGGATGCGCCGCACCGTCCGAGTCGAGGAGTCCATGACGAGGGTGTGCGTCGTCACGAAGCCGTCCCGCATCACCACTCCGTCCAGCATCGCTCCCTTGGTCACGCCGGTCGCGGCGAAGACGGCGTCCTTGGACACGAGGTCGTGCAGGTCGTACTTGCGGTCGAAGTCGGTGACGCCGGTGTGCTCGGCGCGCGCCCGCTCGTCGTCGTTCCGGAACAGCAGCCGGCCCTGGAAATGCCCGCCGACGCACTTCAGCGCCGAAGCCGCCAGCACTCCCTCGGGCGCCCCGCCCGAGCCCAGATAGAGGTCGATTCCTGTCTCAGGTTCGGCGGTGTGGATCACGCCCGCCACGTCGCCATCGGTGATCAGCATGACCCGCGCGCCGACTTCGCGCAGCGCCGCGATCAGGGCCTCGTGCCGGGGCCGGTCCATGCAGCAGACGGTGATGTCCTCCGGCCGCACGCCCTTGGCCGAGGCGAGCGACCGAACATTCTCCTGCGGGCTCATGTCCAGATCGACCGTGCCGGGCGCATAGCCGGGGCCGATGGCGATCTTGTCCATATAGGTGTCGGGCGCGTGCAGCAGCCCACCGCCAGCCGACATCGACAGCACCGTCAGGGCGTTGGCCATGGCCTTGGCCGTGAGCGTGGTGCCTTCCAGCGGATCGAGCGCGATGTCGATGGCCGGGCCTTTGCCGGTGCCGACCTTCTCGCCGATGTAGAGCATGGGCGCCTCGTCGCGCTCGCCCTCGCCGATCACGATCTTCCCGTCGATATCCAGGCCGTTCAGCGCATTGCGCATGGCGTCGACGGCCAGCTGGTCGGCGTGCTTCTCGTCGCCGCGCCCTATCTGGGCCCAGCTGGCGATGGCGGCCAGTTCGGTGACCATGGCGGCGTCGGCCGCGAGCGTCGAGGCGAAGGGGGCCGTGTCGGCCATGGGCATGCTCCTGAGGGCGGATGATCCCCGGATTCTGTCGACCGGGCGATAGGGTATGGGTCAGCGCGGCCGATTGCTCGAGGGCGCGGGCGTGCGGTCGATGGGCGGCGGGGCCTCGGCGCGACGGCGGACCTCCTCGGCGAAGGCCTCGACCTCGGCCTGGGTCTCGGCGGTCACGGGCGAAATCTGCTGCGAATCGACCCGCGCGCCGATCTCGCTGGCCAGCGTCGCCGGGTCGCCCAGCGTCCATTCGATCCGTTCGGCCTCGGACTGCAGCGACGATCCTGCGCCCGTGAGACCTTGCACCCGCGCGGCCACCTCGACAGGCGTCGGCGAATCCGCGGCGGCCTTCGGAAAGTCCTCCCAGCGCGGATACTCGCGATTGGCGTCGACCAGGGCCTGGATTCGCGGGGCGATGGGCGAGGCCGCGTCGGTCTCCGCCTCGAACGCGCCCGCGCAGCCCGAGGCGGCGCCGCCGACCAGCGCCAGCCCGATCAGGAAATTCGCTCGTTGCGCGTTCATCTCGCGCCGGTCTTAGGCCATGATCGTGACAGGCAAAAGGGAGAAGCGAACGCTCGCCTTTCCTCAGGACACGCCCGGAGACGTCATGGCCAAGGCCCCAAAGACCCCGCCCACACCCCTCGCCGTGGCGTCCCAGCCGCGCAAGCCCGGCCGCACCACCTCCGCCAAGCCTCGCGCCCCGCGCGCCAAGAAGGGCGCTCTGACCGCCGACGCCATCGCGGAACCGCAGGTGGCCGCTATGCAACCCGTCACACCGGAACCCGCCCCCGACGCTTCGCCTCCGCCCGGGCCCGCACCCGACGCCGCCAACCCCTTCGCCTTCCCCGGCGAGGAACAGCGCCAGATGATCGAGACCCTGTCGGTCAATCTGGCCAAGGCCGCCATGACAGCCCAGGCCGCCATCGCCGAGGCGGCCCTGGCCCAGGCGGATCGCCCCGCCGCCCTGTCGCCCGATCCGTTCAACGTTGGCCCGGCGATGAACTCGGTCATGACCAGCCTGGCGGCCCGCCCCGACAAGCTGTTCGCCGCCCAGGCTGATCTGTTCAATCGCTACATGGACCTGTGGGCCACCACGGCCAGGCGCGTTTCGGGCGAGGAACCGCCCCAGCCCTCGAAGGACAAGCGCTTCAAGGACCCCGCCTGGGCCGAGAACCCCATGTTCGACGTCATGCGTCAGTCCTACCTGGTCACCGCCGACTGGATGAACGGCCTCGTCTCCTCCGTCGAGGACGTCGACCCCCGCACCAAGCGCCGCGCCGAGTTCTTCACCAAGCTGCTGACCGACGCCTTCTCCCCGTCGAACTTCCTCGCCTCCAACCCGGCCGCCCTGAAGGCCATGGCCGAGACCAACGGCGAGAGCCTGGTCAAGGGCATGCAGAACTTCGCCGCCGACCTCGAGCGCGGCATGGGCAAACTCAAGATCAGCCAGGCAGACTACGGCAAGTTCGTCGTCGGCGAGAACGTCGCCACCGCCCCCGGCCAGGTCGTCTGGCGCGACGAGCTGTTCGAGCTGATCCAGTTCGATGCCGCGACCGACCAGCAGCGCGCCATCCCGCTGCTGATCTTCCCGCCCTGGATCAACAAGTTCTACATCCTGGACCTCCAGCCCGAGAACTCCATGATCCGCTGGCTGTCGAGCCAGGGCTTCACCGTCTTCGTCTGCTCCTGGGTCAACCCGGACGCCTCGATGGCCGGCCACGACTTCGACGACTACCTGGAAAAGGGCATCTACCGAGCGACGCAAAAGGTCATGGAGCAGACCGGTCAGGACCGGCTGAACACCGTCGGCTACTGCATCGGCGGCACCCTGATGGGCGCGGCGCTCGCCCACATGGCGGTCAGGGGCGACAAGCGGGTCAACTCGACCACCTTCTTCGCGGCCCAGCACGACTTCGAGGAGGCCGGCGACCTGCTGCTCTTCACCGACGAGCACTGGCTGAACGAGATCGAGAAACAGATGGACGCAGCGGGCGGCGTCCTGCCCGGCGCGGCGATGGCCGACACCTTCAACGCGCTGCGCGCCAACGACCTGATCTGGTCGTTCTTTGTGTCGAACTACCTGATGGGCAAGGAGCCGGCGGCCTTCGACCTCCTGTTCTGGAACGCCGACCAGACCCGCATGCCCAAGGCCCTGCACATGAACTACCTGCGCAGCATGTATGGGGCCAACAAGCTGACCAAGGGCGAGTTCGAGATTGGCGGCGAGCGCGTCGACCTGTCGAAGGTGACGATTCCGCTCTACTTCCAGGCCAGCCGCGAGGACCACATCGCCCCGATGAACTCGGTCTACCGCTCGGCCAAGGCGTTTCGGAACGCCGACGTCACCCTGACGCTGGCGGGCTCCGGCCACATCGCCGGCGTCGTCAATCCGCCGTCGGCGAAGAAGTACCAGCACTGGGTCAATCCGAACCTCCCCGCCACCCTCGCCGAATGGCAGGCGGGCGCCGAGGAGCATCCTGGCAGCTGGTGGCCCCACTGGGCCGAATGGCTCCACGCCCGCTCGGGCGAATGGGTCGCAGCCCGCGATCCCAACAAAGGCCCGCTTTCACCGCTAGAACCCGCCCCCGGGTCCTATGTGAAAGTGAAGTCTTGAGCCGTATTGAGCCGAACCTCCTCCTCGCCGTCGCCACCGGCCTGCCGCTGCTGCTCCTGACGCTGACCGCCGCCGTCTATGGCGAGCCCGGACCGCTGTGGCGCTATCCCTTCCTGGCGGGGCTCTACACGGCGATGTTCGTGGTTCTGCACCGGCCGCTGTCCAAGCTGATGCGGATGGACCCCGACCGCCCGCCGATGATCGACATGCGCGCGCCCACCTCCGCCATCTGGGCGGCGATCTTCCCCGGCGTGGTGACGGTGCTGGCCGTCATCCCCTTCTTCTTCCGGGGCTGGGACTATGGCCTGCTGGTGGTCATCGCCGCCGTCCTGTTCGGCTACACCGTGCGCTCGGCGATGAAGGCCCCGCGCGCGGAGCCTTAAGCCGGGCGGAAGATCAGGGCGACGCCGTTGTTGCAGTAACGCAGCCCCGTCGGCCGCGGCCCGTCGTTGAACACATGCCCGTGGTGCCCCAGGCAGCGGGCGCAGTGATACTCGGTCCTGGGAATCCCGATGGCGAAGTCGGTCTTGGTCCCGATCGCCCCGTCGATAACGTCATAGAAGCTGGGCCAGCCGGTTCGGGAATCGTATTTCCATTCCGACCGGAACAGCGGCAGCTCGCACCCGCGACAGACATAGGTCCCCCGCCGCCGCTCGTCGTTCAACGGGCTGGTGTAGGGCCGCTCGGTCGCCTCGTGCCGCAGCACCTGATAGCTCAGCCCCGGCAACCGCTCGCGCCACTGGGCGTCGGTGATCCGCCGGAACGGCGAGTTCGCATACTGTGCCGTGGACGCATCCGCCTCCCCCGGCGAGGAACAGGCCGCGAGCGCGGCTGCCGATCCGCTCAGCAGAACACCGCGACGGGACAAGATCATGGGCTGGGTCATGGCCCCCACTACGTCGGCATCCCCGCCGGGGTTTCAAGGCGTCAGATCAGCCCCGTCGCCTCGTCCAGGCCCAGCATCAGGTTCAGGTTCTGCACCGCCGCCCCCGACGCCCCCTTGCCGAGGTTGTCCAGCAGCGCCACCAGCCGCGCCTGCGATCCGCCCCGGTCGCCGAACACATGCAGACGCATCCGGTTCGTCCCGTTCAGCCCCTCGGGGTCCAGCCCGGTCATGGCTTCAGTCTCGTCCAGCCCCGCCACCTCGACGAAGCGACAGCCATCATAGGCCTCCAGCAGACAGCCGTGCAGCCGGTCGATCGACGGGGTCTCGGGCAGGGCCGCCAGATGCAGCGGAACCTCGACCAGCATCCCCTGCCGATAGGCCCCCACCGCCGGCGAAAACAGCACGGGCACATGCAGGCCGCTGTGCTTGGTCATTTCCGGCACATGCTTGTGCTTCAGCGTCAGCCCATAGGCGCGAAAGGGCGGCGCGCCCTCCCCCGTCTCAAACTCCGCGATCATCGCCTTACCGCCGCCGGAATAGCCGCTGACGGCATTCACCGTGACCGGCCAGTCCACCGGCACCAGCCCTGCCTTCACCAGCGGCCGCATCAGGCCGATGAAGCCGGTCGGATAGCAGCCGGGGTTCGACACCCGGTGCGAGCCCACGATCTCGCCCCGCTGGACCGCGTCCATCTCGGCAAAGCCATACGTCCAGCCCGTCGCCGTGCGATAGGCCGTCGAGGCGTCGATGACCCGCACGTCCGGGTTCTCGATCATGGCCACGGCTTCCTTCGCCGCGTCGTCCGGCAGGCACAGGATGACGGCGTCGGCCGCATTCAGCGCCTCGGCCCGCGCCTGGGGATCGCGCCGCCGCTCGCCCAGCAGGATCAGCTCCAGATCAGCGCGCTTCTCCAGCCGCTCGCGGATCTCCAGCCCGGTAGTCCCGGCCTCGCCGTCGATGAAGATGGTGTGGGTCATGATCAGCCGTATCGCTCACGACGGTAGTTGATGATCGCCTGGACGCGAGCGAGCCGCTCTTTCGTCAGGGATGTCATTTCGCCGCTGTGAATCAACGGCCTTATCGAGCCACCAGAGTACTCAGAGGACACCATCTCGGCGGCCGCATCTCGGTACTTCTCCCAAGCGTCTTGAGCAGCGGCCAAGCGCTCCCCGTCACCGATTAAATGAGCCAGTTCTGTATTGGCCATCTCGAGCTTTGCGCGTTCAACCTCATACTCAGCCCAGCCTCGCTGATTCATAGCTCCTTGGGTCCAATAGGAGTTCGGCTCTTCTGCGCCTGAGGCGATGTCCTTTGCGTCAGCGTCCCGGATCTTCGGTGCCAGCTGGGCGGCGAAAAGCTCGAGGTCTTGAGCGGAGACGCCTTGGCTTTCCATCTTGGCGCGCAAGTCTGCCAGCAGCGTGTACAGGGTGACCTGCTCGTGGCGTGCCGCTTTGCTCAGGTACCGTTTGAGAAGAAAGCCGACAGCTGTGACCACGGCGCCCAAACCCAGAAGCAGTAGGCTTTGAAGCAGCTCGGGCATGGTTCTCCTCAATAGAAAAGGGCGCCCCGGATCTCCCCGAAGCGCCCTTGTAATCCCCGTCGCGGGTTCGCGACTTAGCGCTTCGAGAACTGGAACGAACGGCGGGCCTTCGCGCGGCCGTACTTCTTGCGCTCGACGACGCGGCTGTCGCGGGTCAGGAAGCCGTGCGGCTTCAGCACCGGACGCAGGCCCGGCTCATAGTGCGTCAGGGCATGCGACAGACCGTGGCGGATGGCACCGGCCTGGCCCGAGAGGCCCGAGCCCTCCACCGTGCAGACCACGTCGAACTGGGTCGTGCGGTCGGTGACTTCCAGCGGCTGGGCCACCATCATCTGCAGCACGGGGCGGGCGAAGTACTGCTCCAGCGCCTTGCCGTTGACGGTGATCTTGCCGGTGCCCGGCTTCACCCAGACCCGCGCGATGGCGTTCTTGCGCTTGCCGGTCGAATAGGCGCGGCCCTGGGCGTCCAGCTTCTGGACGTATTCGGGAGCCGATTCCACGGCGCCGGCGGTGCCCAGGCCCTTCAGGGCGTCGAAGCCCGTGGCCGTCGTTTCTTGCGTGACGTCGGTCATGGCTTACAGGCTCCGGGTGTTCTTCTTGGAGCGACCGGCGAAGTCGATCGTCTCGGGCTGCTGGGCTTCGTGGCTGTGCGTCGGTCCGGCGAACAGGCGCAGGTGCGTCATCTGCTTGCGGGCCAGCGGGCTTTCCTTGGGCAGCATGCGCTCGACGGCCTTTTCCAGCACGCGCTCGGGGAAGCGGCCGCCCAGCACCTTGGCCGGGGTCGTCTCCTTGACGCCGCCCGGGTGGCCGGTGTGGCGGTAGTAGACCTTGTCGGTGTTCTTCTTGCCGGTGAACACCACCTTGTCGACGTTGGTCACGACGACATAGTCGCCGCTATCGACGTGGGGGGTGTACGTCGGCAGGTGCTTGCCGCGCAGTCGCATGGCGATGAAGGTCGCGAGACGGCCCACCACCACGCCTTCGGCGTCGATGTGAATCCACTTCTTCTCGACCTCGGCCGGCTTCAGCGAAGCCGTGGTGCTCTTCAGCATAACGAGTGTCCTTGGGACGAAAGGGAGCGCTCCGGACCGGCCGGAACGAGCGAAGGCGCGCTGTTAGAGGAGGATGACGCCCTGGTCAATGGTACCCAGAGCCCCAATGCTGCTCTAGTGCATTGTAAATTATGGGTCTTTTTGTTACGGTATGAAAATACCGTATAAATGACCAGGGTTTCCACTCGCCTCCTTTCCTCCCGGTCCTCTCGACCCCCGGACTCCGCGCCTCTAAACCGGCCCCATGTTCAGATCTGTCCTGGTCGCCAATCGCGGCGAGATCGCCTGCCGCATCTTCCGCACCGCCCGCCGCATGGGCCTGCGCACCATCGCGGTCTATTCCGAGGCTGACGCCAACGCGCTGCACGTCCGCGAGGCCGACGAGGCCGTCCTGATCGGACCGGCCCCAGCGCGCGAGAGCTATCTGGACCAGGCCAGGGTGTTGACCGCCGCCAAGGCGACGGGCGCCGAGGCCATCCACCCCGGCTACGGCTTCCTCTCCGAGAACGCCGAGTTCGCCGAGGCCGTCATGGCCGCCGGCCTCACCTGGATCGGCGCCCCGCCGGCCTCGATCCGCGCCATGGGCCTAAAGGACGCGGCGAAGTCGCTGATGGTCGAGGCGGGCGTGCCCGTCACCCCCGGCTACATGGGCAAGGACCAGTCGCCCGAGCGGCTAAAGGCCGAGGCCGACGCCATCGGCTATCCCGTCCTGATCAAGGCGGTCGCGGGCGGCGGCGGCAAGGGCATGCGCCGGGTCGACGAGGCCTCGGCCTTCCTCGACGCCCTGGCCTCCTGCCAGCGCGAGGCGGCCTCCAGCTTCGGCGACGACCGGGTGCTGATCGAGAAATACATCCTGTCGCCCCGCCATATCGAGGTTCAGGTCTTCGGCGATGCGCACGGCGAGGTCGTCCACCTGTTCGAGCGCGACTGCTCGCTCCAGCGCCGCCACCAGAAGGTGATCGAGGAGGCCCCGGCCCCCGGCATGGACGAGGCGACGCGGCAGGCCGTCACGGCGGCGGCGGTGCGGGCGGCCAGGGCGGTGAACTACGTCGGCGCCGGCACCATCGAGTTCATCGCCGATGGAACCGAGGGCCTGCGCGCCGACCGCATCTGGTTCATGGAGATGAACACCCGGCTGCAGGTCGAGCACCCGGTCACCGAGATGATCACCGGCCAGGACCTGGTCGAATGGCAGCTCCGCGTCGCCGCCGGCGAGCCCCTGCCGCTGAAGCAGGACCAACTGTCGATCGCCGGCTGGGCGATGGAGGCGCGCCTCTACGCCGAGGACCCGGCCAACGGCTTCCTCCCCAGCATTGGGCGCCTGGACCACTTCGTCCTGCCCGACGACATCCGCGTCGACACCGGCGTCGAGGCGGGCGGCGAGGTCAGCCAGTTCTACGACCCCATGATCGCCAAGCTGATCGTGCATGAGGAGACGCGCGAGGCGGCGGCCCAAGCCCTCGCCGACGCTTGCGCCGATATCGAGGTCTGGCCGGTGCGAACCAACGCGGGCTTCCTGGTCCGCTGCCTCGAGCATCAGCGCTTCGCCGCGGGTGACGTGGACACGGGGCTCATCGGCGCTGAAGAGGCTGCGCTCACCGACGCCCGACCATCGGATGCGGTCATTCAAGACGCCAGCGACCTTCTCTGGCGGTCCCGCAACGTGGATCCCAACGATGTCTGGGACGCGGAGTACGGCGCGCCCGGCTTCCGTCTGAACGCCGCCCGAGTGACGCGCCAAACCTTCTTTGTCGATGGCGTCCGGCATCAGGCACCGTATGAGAACAACCACCCCGTGGTGCGTTACGGCCCGCAGATCGACGGAGGCTTCGTCGTCTTCCATGGTGGCGACGCCTATGCAGTCTCCCGCCATGCGCCGCGCGGCGCGGGCGGTGGCGGCGCCTCCGACGGCTCCCTTCGCGCGCCCATGCCCGGCAAGATCGTGGCCGCGCCCGCGAGGTCCGGCGACGCCGTGACCAAGGGCCAGCCCATCGTCGTGCTCGAGGCCATGAAGATGGAGCACGCCCTCGTCGCGCCCTTCGACGGCGTCGTCGGCGAGATCGGCGTCTCCGTCGGCGATCAGGTCGCCGCCGACGCCGTCCTCGCGGTGGTGGCCTCGACCTCATGACGCCGCTCATCCCCGCGAAAGCGGGGACCCAGTCCTTTCGTGAGGCAGGGCATCCCGGACCGAAGGCGTTACACTCACGGTGCGACCGTTCGCCCACAGCACTGGGTCCCCGCTTTCGCGGGGATGAGCGGAAGGAATAGGGCAGGCCCATGCCTCTCCACATGATCAAGCTGTGCGTCGGCGTCGCCCACGTCGAGACGCTGGAACGCCGCGCCGCCAAGGGGCAGTGGCTGACCGTCAACACCCGCATGACGCCCAAGCGCGCCGCCGAGATCGAGGACGGCGGCTCCATCTACTGGGTCATGAAGGGCACGGTCACCTGCCGCATGCCGATCCTCGACATCTCCACCAAGGGCGAGGGCAAGGCGTCCATGTGCCTGATCAAGCTGTCGCCCGAGGTCGTCCGCACCGCCCCCCAGGTCCGCCGTCCCTTCCAGGGCTGGCGCTATCTGGAGCCCAAGGACGCCCCGCCGGACCTGTCCTCGCTCGACACCGGCAACATGCCGGAGGACCTGGCCAAGCAGTTGCGGGAGATGGGGGCGTGGTAGGGATGAGGTTCCAGGTTCTAGGTTCCAGGTTCTAGGGACGACGGGTGGGGTCCTGTCGAAGAGCTTGGCCCAAGACAAGAGTGGTGGCCGCCGCTATAGCCGCCCGTCCACGTGAGTGGCTCCGGCGCTCTTCCCTAAAACCTAGAACCTCGAACCTAGACCCTTGCTCTCCCCCGCCACCCGCGCCGCGACCCGCGAACTCCTGACCCTGGCCTGGCCGGTGGTCCTGGCGCGCATCGGCATCATGACCATGGGGCTGACCGACGCCATTGTGGTGGGCAACTACGCCAGCCGCGAACTGGCCCTCCACTCCCTCGCCTGGGCGCCGACCTCTGTGGTGGTGACGACGGCGGTAGGCCTGCTGCTGGGCGTCCAGGTCATGACCGCGCGCCTTCTGGGCGAAGGCCGCCCGTCCGAAGCCGGGGCGGTCCTGCGGCGCGGCCTGGTCTATGCCGCCCAGATCGGCGTCGCCTCCATGCTGGCCTTGATCGTCATCGGCCCCTGGGCGCTGGAGCGGCTGAACCTGGAGGACGGCCTGGGCACCGCCGCCGGCCCGGCCCTGATCGTCTTCTCCCTGTCGATGCCGACCTATCTCGTCTCGGTGGCCTGCCAGTTCTTTCTGGAGGCGCTGGGCAAGCCCAAGCCCGGCATGATCGCCATGTGGGTCGCCAACGGCGTGAACCTGGCGCTCAACCTTCTGTTGGTGCCCGATCTGCTAGGAATCGGGGTCGCCGGGGCCGAGGCCTCGGCCTGGGCCACCTTCTGGGCGCGGGCGTCGCTGGCGATCTTCCTCGTCATCTACATCGCCCGACTCCCGGAGGCCCGCGCGCTCGGCGTCTTCGACAAGCCCCGCCGCGACCCGGTCGCCGCCCGCCAGCAGGTGACCATCGGCCTCGGCTCCGGCTCGTCC
>NZ_LJHU01000092.1 GCF_001295975.1 Brevundimonas sp. AAP58
CGGGGCAGGCGCGCGAGGCCCGGGCGGGGCTGGCGGCGCGGGCCGAAAGCGCGGCCGAGCGCTTGGCCGAAATGGACGCACAGTTGCGCGAGACGGCGCAGATGTCGCCCGAGGCCCTGGGCCAGAAGCTGATCGACGACGCCATCGCGCGTCCTCCCGACGCCGCCGGGGCCGAGAGCCTGCTCTACGGCCTGGAGCGGGAGCGCGAGCAGCTGGGCCCCGTCAATCTGCGCGCCGAGGACGAGGCGGAGGAATACGGCGAGCGGCTGCAGACCATGCGGCTGGAGCGGTCGGACCTGACCGGCGCCATCGCCCGCCTGAGGGACGGCATCGACGAGCTGAACGCTGAAGGCCGCGAACGACTGACCGCCGCCTTCGACGTCATCAACGACAACTTCAAGAGCCTGTTCGAGGCCCTGTTCGGCGGCGGCCAGGCGGAGCTGAAACTGGTCGAGTCCGACGACCCGCTGGAGGCCGGGCTGGAGATCTACGCCTGTCCGCCCGGCAAGCGGCTGTCGGTCATGAGCCTGATGTCAGGCGGCGAGCAGGCCCTGACGGCGGCGGCTCTGATCTTCGCGGTCTTCCTGGCCAATCCGGCCCCCGTCTGCGTGCTGGACGAGGTCGACGCGCCGCTGGACGACGCCAACGTCGATCGCTTCTGCCGCATGCTGAACGAGATGCGGAACCGGACGGACACCCGCTTCATCGTCATCACCCACAACCCGGTCACCATGAGCCGGATGGACCGGCTGTACGGCGTCACCATGCCGGAGCGGGGCGTGAGCCAGCTGGTCAGCGTGGACCTGAAGCAGGCCGAGAAGCTGGTGGCCTAGGCTCCCGCTCCCAGAGGGGGAGGGAGATCGAGACGATCCCTCGGCAACGCCTCTGGGCATTCGTCACGCATAAACGCCAGCATCTTTTCGCGGATCTCGCAGCGCAGGTCGAAGACGACGCCGGCGTTCCGGCCGCTGGCCAGGCAACGGACCTCGGCGACGCGGTCGGTGACGTCGGTGACAGCGAGGTTCATGACGTCACCGTCCCACAGGACAGACGCCCGACAGATGCGTTCCAGCTCGGTCCGGAGCCGGTCGATGGGAGCCTCGTAGTCGACGTACAGGATGACGGCGCCGATCAGACGGGATGTCTCGCGCGTCCAGTTCTGGAAGGGCTGCTCGATGAAGTAGCTGAGCGGCAGGATCAGCCGCCGCCAGTCCCACAGACGGACGACGACATAGGTGGAGGTGATCTCCTCGACCTGGCCCCACTCGCCTTCCACGACGACGGCGTCGTCGATGCGGATCGGCTGGGCCGTGGCGATCTGGATGCCCGCGACCAGGTTCTTGAGGAAGGGCTGGAGCGCGAGGCCGGCGACGATGCCCACCACCCCCGCCGACGCCAGCAGCGAGATGCCCCACTGGCGCACCGCCCCGATGGTCATCATGGCCAGGGCCACGGTGACGATCCCGATGACGATCACAGCGGCACGCTGGAGAATCCGCGTCTGGGTGACGTGCTTGCGGGCGGCGAGGTTGTCCTCGCTTTCGAGGTTGAACTTCCGCAGATAGACGACGGCCCACATCTCGACCGCCCCGGCCACGATCCAGCCGACGACCAGGATGGTCAGGAAGAGGATCACCGCGCGCACCGACTGGGACGGGTCGGGGTCGAGCGGCGAAACCGTCACCGAGAAGCCGACCGCGATCAGGATGATGAGCAGGCGCAGCTTGGTCCGCGCGCGTTCGACCACGCCGCGCCAGAAGAGGTCCCGGCTCTTTACCAGACGCCGCAGGATCGCGAAGACCACGAGATGGGCCAGCCAGCCGGCGCCGACGAATACGGCCATGACCAGCGCCACGACCGCCCATTCCGGCAACCAGTCAAAGCGGCGCCAGAGCGCGATGATCTGGCGCGTCAGTTCGGTGATTTCAGGGGGCATCGCCGAGAACAGCGTGTCGGCGGCGTCTTCGGTTCCCGCCGGGACCGTCACCGCGCGGCCTCCTCCGCGAGATCGGCGAGGCGGCGAGCCGCGTCGGGGATGGCGACGGAGCGGGCGGCGGCGCTCATGGAGGCGAGCCGCGCGGGGTCCGAAAGGACGCGCGTGACGGCGTCCGTGAGGTTGTCCACCGTCAGGTGATCTTCCAGGATCACCTCTGCGGCCGAGACATCAGTAAGCAGTTGCGCGTTCAGGCGCTGATGATCGTCCGTGGCGATCTTCAGCGGGATCAGGACCGACGGCATGGCCGCGACCGCCAGCTCGGCGCAGGTCGAGGCGCCGGCGCGGCCGATGACCAGATGGGCCTCCGACAGGCGGCCGGCCATGTCGCGGAAGAAGGGCGCCACCTCGGCGTCGATGCCGGCGTCGAGGTAGATCTGGCGGGCGATCTCGAGCGTCTCCGGGCGGGACTGCTGCTGGACCTTGAGGCGACCGCGGATCGCCTCGGGCAGTTGAGCCAGAGCGCGGGGCGTGGTCTCGGACAGGATACGGGCGCCCTGGCTGCCGCCCGTGACCAAGACGCGGATCGGGCCGTCGTGAGGGGCGGCGTAGGCCCGGTCGTAAAGGGCGCGGATGTCGGCGCGGACGGGGGCGCCGACGACCTGGGCTCGGCCTTTCACGGAGGCGCTGGCCTGCTCCAGCGTCGGGAAGGATGAGGCGACCGCGCGGACATAGGGGGCCAGGATGCGGTTGGTGCGGCCGAGCACGGCGTTCTGTTCGTGGATAACCGTCGGGCGGCGCTGGAGGATCGCGGCGACGAGCGCGGGGGCTGACGGATAGCCGCCGAAGCCAACGACGACCCGGGCGTCTAGCCGCTTGAACGCGGCCTGCGCCTGAGCCACACCGCGCACGATGGCGACGCCCGCCTTGGCCAGGCCGACCGGGCCGGAACCGGTGGCGGCGTCGAGCGCCAGCCGCTCCTCGGCGGGGAAGGCGTGGGCGTACTGCTCGCCGCGCCGGTCGGTGGCCAGCACGACCCGCCAGCCGCGCGCGGCCATCTCGCGGGCGAGCGCCTCGGCGGGGAACATGTGGCCCCCGGTGCCCCCGGCGGCGACGACGCAGACTTTGGTCATGGGAGGGGGATAGCGGAAGCGGCGGAGGGACGGAACCTCTCCCTCCCCCAGTGGGGGAGGGTGGTCGTAGTGAAGCGGAGACCGGGTGGGGGCGGCAATGCGATGCACAGGCGATGATCGCCGGGCC
>NZ_LJHU01000093.1 GCF_001295975.1 Brevundimonas sp. AAP58
CCTTGCGGGAGAAGGTGGCCCGGAGGGCCGGATGAGGGGTGAAACTCGGTCGAGAGAGAGGGCTTCCTGACACAGCGCATGCGCGTCCTCGTACCCCTCATCCGTCAGCCTTCGGCTGCCACCTTCTCACGCAAGGGGAGAAGGACGCTAGAGAATGAACCGGCTGAGGTCCGCGTTCCTGGCCAGCTCCGCCACCCGCGCCCGCACCGCCTCGCCGTCGAACGCCACCGTCTGGCCCGACAGGTCCGAGGCCTTGAACGAGGTCTCCTCCAGCACCCGCTCGATCACCGTCACCAGCCGCCGCGCCCCGATGTTCTCGACCGCCGAGTTGGCCGCGACCGCCGCGTCCGCCAGCGCCTCGACCGCGTCGGGCGTGAAGCTCAAGGTCACGTCCTCGGTCGCCAGCAGGGCCTGGTTCTGGCGGATCAGATTGGCCTCCGGCTCGGTCAGGATGCGCACGAAGTCATCCCGCGTCAGGGCCTTCAGCTCGACCCGGATCGGCAGCCGGCCCTGCAGTTCGGGCAACAGGTCGCTCGGCTTGGCGACGTGGAAGGCGCCGGACGCGATGAACAGCACATGGTCCGACTTCACCGGCCCGTACTTGGTCGAGACCGTGGTCCCCTCGATCAGGGGCAGCAGGTCCCGTTGCACGCCTTCGCGCGACACATCGGCCCCGCCGCGGTCCTGACGCGCGGCGACCTTGTCGATCTCGTCGATGAAGACGATACCCTCGTTCTCGGCCAGAGCCACAGCCTCGCGCGCCAGGCTGTCCTGATCCAGCAGCTTGTCGCTCTCCTCGGTGATCAGAGGAGCAAGCGCCGCCTTGACGGTCGTCCTGACCGGCTTGGTCCGCTGCCCACCCAGCTTGCCCAGCATCTCCGACAGATTGATCAGCCCGACGTTCTGACCACCCAGGTCCAGTCCCGGCACGGCGGGCGCGGTCTCGGCCATCTGGACCTCGATCTCCTTGTCGTCCAGTTCGCCGGCGCGCAGCTTCTTCCTGAACGCATCGCGCGTCGCCGGCTGCGAACCCGGCCCGACCAGGGCGTCGAGAATCCGCTCCTCGGCCGCTGCTTCCGCCTTGGCCCGCACGCCGACCCGCTTCTGCTCGCGCACCATCAGCAAAGCCGCCTCGACCAGGTCGCGGATGATCTGGTCGACGTCGCGGCCGACGTAGCCGACCTCGGTGAACTTGGTCGCCTCGACCTTCAGAAAGGGGCTGCCCGACAGCTTGGCCAGGCGCCGCGCGATCTCGGTCTTGCCCACCCCGGTCGGCCCGATCATCAGGATGTTCTTGGGCGTGACCTCGTCCCTCAGCTCATCGGCCACGCGCTTCCGGCGCCAGCGGTTCCTGAGAGCCACGGCCACGGCGCGCTTGGCGTCCTCCTGGCCGACGATGAAGCGATCGAGCTCGGAAACGATCTCGCGAGGGGAAAGGTCTGTCATCCCACGCACATAGGGCGGCTCAGCCCGGAGCGGGAGGGGCCGGCGGATCGACGATCAGCTTGGCGAAGGCCAGCGCCCACCCCGTCTCCCGCTTCTGCCAGAGGTGGACGTAGTAACCGCTGCCGTTCGCATCGCCGTCCTTCCAGAGCGCCCGACCGTAGGTCCAGCCCAGATCCCCGGCCGCCGAGGCTCCGCTGCCGAGCGGGGGGCTGAGGTCGAAGGACTTGGGCCAGGCGTCCAGAGCCGCGGGGAACGCCGCCTGACCGATCGCCGGCGGCAGGTCGCCAACGTAGAGGCGCCCGTCCGGAGCCAGCAGCGACAGATGCGCCGCCTTCTGGTCTCCCGCCGCCGCGGCCGCCAGCACGGCCTCCACCGCCCTCAGCTCTCCCAGCGCGGCCTCGGCCGAACTCGGCGCGACGGTCGATGTCGCAAGGATCTGGAGTTCGCTCTCGGGGCCGGGCACATCCGCCGCGCTGGACGGCACGCCTCCATCATAGACCCAGCGCCAGGTCCCGTCCGCCTGCCTCTGCCAGATCGTGAAATAGTGGCCGGTGCGTCGGCCGTTCACCTCGACTCCGCCCGTGGTGAAGCCCAGGTCGCCGGACGCGGCGATCCCCGCCCAGTTGGGCCACCAGACGAGCGGCCGCGTCGCCGGATCGAACACGGCACCCTCGTCGAACAGGTCCTCGACCGGCTGGGGCGATCCACCCGCGATCAGGACAGCGCCCGGCATGGCCCACTTCAGGAACGCCCGGTCGACCCCCATCGTCAGGGCGTCGGCCGCGAAGGCGCGCTCGGCGGCGATCACCGGCTCGGGATCGGCGGTCTGAGCGTGGGTGGGCCCGGCGAACAGCCAGGCAGCGGCGATGATGGCGATCAGGCGAGGCATGGGGTCGTCTCCAGCCCGCTCACTCATGCCCGGATCGGTTGCGATGTCCCGTGAAATCGACGCAATGCGGGTCCGCGCGCCCTGACCATTCCTGACGGCCTAGAGTGTCTCGATCGTCAGATTGCCGTTTGTGTAAACGTCGATATCGGCCGCAATCGCCATGGCCCGGCGCGCGATCGCCTCGGCGTCCAGGTCGGTGTTGTCCAGAAGGGCCCGCGCCGCCGCCAGAGCATAGTTGCCGCCCGACCCCACCGCAGCCACGCCATATTCCGGCTCCAGCACGTCGCCGACACCGGTCACGGTGAAGATGCTGGCCTTGTCCGCGACCAGCAGCATGGCCTCCAGCCGCCGCAGGTAGCGATCGGTGCGCCAGTCCTTGGCCAGGTCGACGCAGGCGCGCGCCAGCTGGTCGGGATACTGCTCCAGCTTGGCCTCCAGCCGCTCGATCAGGGTGAAGGCGTCCGCCGTGGCGCCCGCGAAGCCCGCCAGCACCTTGCCGCCCGCCAGCGTCCGCACCTTGCGCGCCGCGCCCTTGACGATGGTGGGCCCCATCGAGACCTGACCGTCGCCCGCGATCACCGTCCGGCCGTCCTTCCGGACCGCCAGAATCGTCGTGCCATGCCAGCCGGGGCCGGTCGTCGTCTGCTCGCTCATGGCCGTCGACATGGCGTCCGAATTGGGGCGCGACAAGCCCCGGCGACGCAAAACCGTTGCAAATACAAGGCCGCACCTCTGCCACAATGTAACCATTGTAATCGGTTACATATGCACAGTTACACCGATACATCGCGTTTGAGGGGACGTGCCGTGCTCTACAGGCTGATCTACGCTGCCGAAACCGTCGGCTCGACTGGCGCATCGACCCTGTCGCTCGCCCAGATCCTGGGCGCGGCCACCGTCAACAACCGCCGGGATAACATCACCTCGGCCGTGATGTTCCACGACGGCTGGTGCCTGCAGGGCATCGAGGGGTCGCGCCAGGATGTCGACCGTCTGATGCGCCGCATCAGGGACGACCGCCGCCTGAACAACATCCGCATCGTTTCGGACAAGCCGGTCGCCGAGCGCCGGTTCCCGGAGCCGATGGGCCTGTGCGACGACCCCTGCGCCATGATGAAGGCCATCGGCCTGACCAACATGGCCCAGATCACCGCCTATCACGCCGACCGGATCGTCGAGCTGAAACAGGCCGCGTGACGAAGTCCGCCCGCGTCCCTAACTGAGGGGCATGGGCTTTTCTCCCCAAGACGTCGAACGCTACGCCCGCCATCTGGTCCTGTCCGAGATCGGCGGGCCGGGTCAGCAGAAGCTCGCGGCCTCGACGGTCGCCGTCATCGGCGCGGGCGGCGTGGGGTCTCCGGCCGCCCTCTATCTGGCGGCCGCGGGCGTCGGGACGCTTCGGATCATCGACCCCGACACCGTGTCCCTGTCGAACCTCCAGCGTCAGGTCCTGTTTGACACCGTCGACACTGGCCGGCTGAAGGTCGAGGTCGCCGAACGCCGCCTCGCCGCGCTCAACCCGGGCGTCCGCCTCCACGCCGTGCCCGAGGCCCTGACCGCCGAGACCGCCGCCCGCCTGATCACCGGGGCCGATGTCGTGCTGGACGGCACCGACGACTTCGACGTCCGCCACGCCGTCAACGCCGCCTGCGTCGCCGCCGGCATCCCGCTTGTCTCAGGCGCCCTGGGACGCTGGAGCGGTCAGGTCGGCGTCTTCACGGGCCGCCCCTGCTATCGCTGCCTCGTACCCGACCTTCCGCCTGACGCGGAGACCTGCGCCCGCGTCGGGGTCGTGGGCGCTCTGGCGGGCGTGATCGGATCGATGGCCGCGCTGGAGGTGATCAAGCTCGTCACCGGCGCGGGCGAGCCCCTGACAGGCCGGCTCCTGCTCTACGACGGCCTGTCGGCGACCAGCCGGACGGTCGAGGTCACGGCCGACCCGGGATGCCCCGTCTGCTCGACCTCCGCCTTGATCCAGTCTCCGGCACGGGGTGTCCCCGAAGGCTGAGCTACTGTTAGGTTGGCGTGCTTGGCTCTGGGAACGCGGATCGGTCATGGCCTTCATCTCGGTGACACGACTGAAGCCGCGAGGCGTCCTGAACCTCCCGTCCATCGCCCTGCACACCCTGCGCAGCCGTCGTCAGATCGAGCGCGCGCCCGGCTTCCTTGGCGGCTATCTGGCGACCGGCCCCGGCCCGGCGCTATGGACCGTGACCGCATGGATCAATGAGGCCGCGATGGTCGCCTATCGAAGCAGCGGCGCGCATGCCAAGGCCATGCCCCGACTGTCCCGTTCATGCTCGGAGGCGTCGATCACGCATTGGTTGGCCATTGATGATGCCCTTCCGCCCCCGGACGAGGTGGCCGAACGCATGCGGACCGGCCGGACCTCCCGGGTGCGTCGCCCCTCCCCGGCTCACGCCGCAGGAGACCCCTGGCCGGACCGGATCGTGCCTTTTCGGGGACCGACCCTACGCCCGGCCTGACGGTCAGCGGCCCCCTACGGCTCCCGGCGCGGGGGCAACGAGGCGGCGGCCCGCACCATCTGCACAAACGCCGCCCGCTCTCCATAGGGATCCTCGCCCCGCGCACCCTGCGCCAGATTGAGGATCGCGGCCTCGTCGAAGTCCGCGCTCATCCACGGATCGGCCCGCAGACGCTGGCCAAAGGCGGCGACCGCCATCGCCCAGCGGGTCGATTCGGGCACCCGGGCCGTGGCCTGCGCCGACACCGCCGTCTGCATCAGCCGTGACGTGTCCTCGCCCGGCAGCTTGTAGCGCACCTGGACGAAGCCCAGTTCGCCCGACCCCGCGCCTGCTCCGGCCGTCGTCTCGGGCCGATTGCCCTCATAGCGGCGGTCGCGGATCTGGCTGGGCCCGCCGACCGGCGTGACTTCATACAGCGCCGTGACCGAGGCGCCGGACCCGACCTCGCCTGCGTCGACCGCGTCGTTGTCGAAGTCCTCCTCGTTCAGCAGACGGGTCTCGTAGCCGATCAGCCGATACTCCGACACGACCGCCGGATTGAACTCCACTTGGATCTTCACATCGTCGGCAATGGGAAATGCGCCGCGGTCGAAGGCGGGGCCGAACAGGCGGCGCGCCTCGTTCAGGTCGTCGACATAGGCTGCGGTGCCATTGCCCGCCTGGGCAATGGTCTGCATCCGCTCATCCTGGTAGTTGCCGCGCCCGAAGCCGTAGACCGACAGATAGATCCCCGTCTCGCGCTTGTCGGCGACATAGTCCTCGATGCGCCGGTCGTCGGTCACACCGACGTTGAAGTCGCCGTCGGTGAACATCAGGATGCGGTTGACCTTGTCTTCGCCGAACGCGGCCTCGGCCTGCTCATAGGCGTTGACCATGCCGCGTGCTCCGGCCGTCGCGCCGCTGGCGCTCAGCGTCGCCACCGCGCAGCGCAGCTTCAGTTTCTCGGCCCCCGACGTCGGCCCGATCGCCGTGCCTTCGGTCGAGGCATAGTAGGTCACCGCCACCTGGTCCTCGGGCCTCAGTCGATCGATGATCAGGTTCATGGCCTGCTGGGCCAGCTCCAGCTTGTCGGGCGAATCCATCGATCCCGACACATCGACCAGGAAGGTCAGGTTCAGCGGCCGACGCTCGCTTTCCGGCAGCTCATAGCCCTGCAGGCCGATATGGACGATCTGGCGGCCCACCGACCAGGGCGAATCCGTCACCACCGTCTCGACCGCGAACGGCTCGGCCGCGCTTGCGGGCCTAGCATAGGCGTAGTCGAAGTAGTTGATCATCTCCTCGACCCGCACGGCGTCGCGCGGCGGGGTCACGCCATCAGAGATGAAGCGCCGGACGTTGGCGTAGGCGGCCGTGTCCACATCGATCGAGAAGGTCGAGACCGGCTCATCGGCCACCCGCCGGACCGGATTGGGCGTGGCGTCGGGATAGCGTTCGGTGTCCGTGGCAACGGACGGCTGGCCCGGGACGGTGCTGTTCGAAAGCGCGGGTGCCGTGGCGAGATAGGCACCGACGGGCGGCGGTGGAGGCGGCGGTGCCATCGGAGGCGGCGGCGGAGGGGGCGTAGGCATTGCCACAGGCGGGGCCGAGCCGCCCCACCGGCTCCGCGCGCCGCTGACGACGATGTTTTCGGTCGGTGCCGACCGCAGCGGTATCCCGACAGCCGCGCAGGCTGCCCGACTGACCGCGCCGTCTCCGGGGGCATAGGCCGTGCGGCTCTGCACGGGCTGGGTCGCGGCCCCGGTCGGCAAAGCCAGCCCCAGGCCGACCGCCACGGCCAGACCTCGTTTCAGGGTTGATACGACCATCGCCAGACCTCCGGTTGTTCCAGGGTGCCAAAAGGCTTGCCGAAGGAAGGCGAAAATGTGGCGAGACGCTGCCTCAGCGGGAGCCGTCAGCTATGATCAGGGCGCGCCGCAAGCCTGGGCGGAAGCGACGAGGCAGCGATCAGCGAGCATTATGTAGGCGTGCGCGAGGCGCGGACGGCTGAACAGCGAACGGAGCGAACATCGAGCCATCACCTCACGGCTCGATCTCCATCGTGTCCGGGGGCCTGCCCCTACTCCGGCTTCTGGCGCTTCTTGCGGAAGCTCGGGTTCAACACCTGCTTGCGCAGCCGGATGGACTTCGGCGTCACCTCGACCAGTTCGTCCTCGTCGATGTAGGCGATGGCCTGCTCCAGGCTCATGATGCGCGGCGGGGTCAGGCGCACGGCCTCGTCCTTGCCGGAGGCGCGCACGTTGGTCAGCTGCTTGCCCTTGATCGGATTGACGTCCAGGTCGTCCCAGCGGCTGTTCTCGCCGATGATCATACCCTGATAGGTCTTCTCGCCGGCACCCACGAACATCACGCCGCGCTCCTCCAGGTTCCACAGGGCGTAGGCCGCCGTCTCGCCGTCGGAGTTGGACACCAGCACGCCCTTCAGGCGGCCCGCGATCTCGCCCTTGTAGGGCTCATAGTGGCTGAACACGCGGTTCAACACGCCCGAGCCGCGCGTGTCGGTCAGGAACTCGCCCTGATAGCCGATCAGCGAGCGCGACGGGCACTTCAGCTGGATGCGGGTCTTGCCGGCGCCGGACGGCCCCATGTCCGTCAGCTCGCCCTTACGCGCCGACAGCTTCTCGATGACGATGCCGCTGAACTCGTCGTCGACGTCGATCACGACGTCCTCGATGGGCTCCAGCTTCTCGCCGTTCTCGCCGGTCTGATAAACCACGCGCGGGCGGCTGATCGACACCTCGAAGCCCTCGCGGCGCATGTTCTCGATCAGGACGCCCAGCTGCAGTTCGCCCCGGCCCGCGACCTCATAGGCATCGCCGCCCTCGGTGGTCGTCACGCGGATGGCGACGTTGGCCTCGGCTTCCTTCAGCAGGCGGTCGCGGATGACGCGGCTCTGGACCTTGTCGCCTTCGCGACCGGCCAGGGGGCTGTCGTTGACCGACACCGTCATGCTGATCGTCGGCGGATCGATCGGCTGGGCGGGAAGCGCCTCGGTGACTTCCATGGCGCACAGGGTGTCGGCCACGGTCGCCTTGGACAGGCCCGCGATGGCGACGATATCCCCGGCCTCGGAGCCCTCGTCCAGCGGCTGGCGCTTCAGGCCACGGAAAGCCAGGACCTTGGTGATGCGGCCCCGCTCGATCTCCTTGCCCTCGCGGTCCAGCGCATGGATCGCCATGCCCGGCACGGCCTTTCCGCTCTCGATGCGGCCGGTCAGGATGCGGCCCAGGAACGGATCGCTCTCGATCAGCACGCTCAGCATCCGGAACGGCTTGTCCTTGTTCGCCTGCACGGCCGGCGGCGGCACGTGATCCACGATCAGATCGAACAGGGGGGCCAGATTGTCGTTGGGCTGGTTCAGGTCCAGCGTCGCCCAGCCGTTGCGGCCCGACGCATAGATGTGCGGGAAGTCGAGCTGCTCATCGGTCGCGCCGATGGCGGCGAACAGGTCGAAGGTCTCGTTGTGCACCCGGTCCGGATCGGCGTGGGCCCGGTCCACCTTGTTGATGCACAGGATGGGCCGCAGGCCCATCTTCAGGGCCTTGGTCAGGACGAACTTGGTCTGGGGCATGACGCCCTCTTCGGCGTCCACCAGGATGACGCAGCCATCGACCATGCCCAGGATGCGTTCCACCTCGCCGCCGAAGTCGGCATGGCCCGGCGTGTCGATGATGTTGATGCGCGTCTCGCCCGCCTTGCCGTTCCAGAGCACCGAGGTGCACTTGGCCAGGATGGTGATGCCGCGCTCCTTCTCCTGGTCGTTGGAGTCCATCGCCCGCTCGGTCGTCGCCTCATTGGCTCGGAACACGCCGGACTGGGCCAGCAGCTGGTCCACCAGGGTGGTCTTGCCGTGGTCGACGTGGGCGATGATGGCGACGTTGCGGAGGTTCATGGCCGAGTTTCTAATCTGTCAATGCGAAAGGGCGGCCGACAGGTGCGGGGGCCGCTGGGTCAGGGGCGTCATTGCGGGGAGCGCGCGCCTCTTACAGCGCGACCGCCCGAAAGACCATAGGCCCCCGGTTTGACAGCTTGACGGCACGGGCGCAGCCTCGCCTCTCAACCTTCAGGAGGCGGGTCGATGAAGCGTATTCTGATCGCGGGGGCTCTGTCCCTGATGTGCTTCGCGGGCGTCGCCGGGGCCCAGGACGAGGTCCTGCCGGAGGACGCGGCCAAGATTGTCTCGGTCCGCCAGGCGTCGTTCGCCATGTCGGCGGCCACCTTCGGCGGCATCAAGCAGGGGCTCGACGCCGGCGTGCCGCTCCAGCAACTGGCTTTCGCCTCCAACGGTCTGGCCCGTTGGGCGGCGTCCATGACCATCGCCTTCCCGCCGGGCACCGGCCCGGGCGCGGTTCCCGCGACCAAGGCCAAGCCCGAGATCTGGACCGACTGGACCGGCTTCCAGGCCAAGGCCGCCGACTATCAGGCCGCAACCGCCCGCCTGCGCGACGCCATCGCCGCCGATGACCGGGCCGCCGCGAACGAAGCCTGGGCCGCGACGCGGGCGACCTGCCAGAGCTGCCACGACGCCTACCGGTCCTAAGCGCTCAGCGCGCCGCGTCCAGCACCCGGCGGATGCGGCGCAACCGTTCCACGGTCTCCGGCAGGGACCCGTCGTCCAGCTGATCGGCGATGCCCGCCATCCCGGCCTCCAGAGCCGCGATCGCCTCGTCGCGGAACCGGCGACCGGCCTCGGTCAGCGCCACGCGCTTGGCCCGCCCGTCGGTGGCGTCAGCACGCACGGCGATGAAGCCGCGTCCCTCCAGCACCTTCAGCGAATGGGTCATGGTCGGCTTGGTCACCTGCATGGCCGAGGCCAGCTGCGCCGGCGTCCGGCCGTCGCCCAGCCGCACCATGTGATTGAGAATGGCGAAGTGGGCGATGTGCACCCCGTCCGGCAGCACCTTCAGGAACAGCGCCGAGGCCAGCTGATGGATGATGCCGATCTCGTTGAAGACAGTGAACAGGCCGGTTTCGTCGTTCGCCGTTTCCGTCACACGATCACCTTGGCATTCAGCGGCCAGCGTGGGCTGGGAGCCGTCCTCGGACCATAGCCGACCCGCGCCAGCATCTGCACCACCCCGCCCTGGGGAGCCAGCCGCGCGTGGACGCGATCATAAAGCGGCTTCATCTCCGCAAACTCCTGCAACGCCTGGCTCAAGGGCTGCATCGCAAGCCCTTCGCGGGTCGCCGCCAGGTTCAGCCGGACCCAGTCCCGCCCCGCCGTGATCTGCGTCGTTCGCCCGTTGTCGGCCGTAACCATCCACAGATGCCCCATGGCCGTGTCGGTGTTGGCGAAGACCGCCGCAAGCCCTTGTTTGAACATCTGACTTTCCGGGTCCGCCAGCGCCCGCCGATTCATCACGCCCACGGCGCCGAGCGTGTCGAACAGCGGCCCGGTGAAGTCGATCCCGTCGGGGTTCCGCTCCACCTCCGCCCGGCCGATGCGAAACAGGTCGACGCTTTCGCCATAGGTGCGCGGCGTCTCGATCTCGATCCGCAGGGCCTCATGCGTCAGGGCGCGCAGCTCGCGGATCGACTCCTCGTCGACCGACCCTGCCGCCGGGGTCGTCCGGGCCGCCGCCAGCACCCGCGCCAGCAAGGCGGGGTCGACCGGTCGCGTTGTATCATAGGGCTCCTTGTTCGACCGTCGATCCAGCGCATGCGCGAAGAGGGGATCGGGCCGGGCCGACCCCGGCTGACCGAACCGCGCCACCGCCACCCGGTCCGTCGTCAACCGCTCGGGATCCTCCCCGTCCGGAAACAGGTCCAGGGTCACGCCGACGCCCCGCTCCGCCGCCGCCATCGTCATCAGCTCCAGAAAGCAGCCCAGGCCGATGGTGATCTGGCGATTGAAGGGGTCCGTGTGGGGCAGCATCCGCCCGGTATCGACCCTCAGCGTCACCTCGCCGGGCGTGCGCACATCCGCGATCCACGGCTGACGATTGTGCGGATTGGGGGCCAGAATCGCATAGCTCAGCGCGTGCAACCGCGCATCGGCGTACTCCGACTCTGCGGCCGCCTTCCATGGCGCCAGCGCCCGCTCGGGCGTCCGGGTCGTCAGCCAGGCTGCTGCCCCGCCCCCTGCCGCCAGGACCACGCCGCCGCCCGCCAGGGCCAGAAACTGTCGCCGCTTCATCGCCGCTCTCCATCCCTGACCCGCGCCATGCAGATCATTTGATGTCGAACAATTATAGTTTGATATCTAACTTGTCAAGGCGGGGAATGTCAGGTTGCGGGGCAAGCGGCTGGAGCGACGATCTGGCCGATGGGTCCCTCCAGCCGGATCAGGCTGTAGGTGCGAAAGGCCCCCGGTCCGGCGGCTACCGTCACCGTCTCGACCACGTCGGCCCGGGTCCAGCGGCGCTCAAAGCGCGTCAGGTCCGCACAGGCCGACACTGCCAGCACCGCCCCGGGGCCGCCCCCCTGGAGAGGCTGCGCCATCTGAAAATAGTTCTGCGGAGGACGGCCGATCTCCGCAGGCCAGGCGCGCACATCAACCGGGACATCGCGCAGTCCGTAGGTCAGCTGGGCCACGTCGCCCCGCCGTTCGCCCACGACCGTTCCCGCGCCCTCCGCCTGGGCCCGCCGGGTGACCGCCCCTGCCAGTTCGTTCCATCCCAGCACCGGCTCATAGGGCTCGCCGCCGATCCGCAGTCGGTCCGCGCCCGCATCCCCCACGAGCAGCACCGCCTGAACCACCACACCGAAGACCAGACCCCCCGCCAGCCATCGACGGCCCCACCGGCCCTTCAACACCATCGGCGCCAGCACGAAGGCCCCGATCAGCCCCGCCGCCGCCCAGTTGGCGTTGGCCCCGTTCATGAAGGCCACGACCGTCACCGCGGCGAACACCGGCGCGCTGAACGCCAGCATCAGGCGTTGCGCCCCGCTCAACCTCCGCCACCGCGCGAGCGCCAGGATCACAGCGGCGAACACCACCGGCCCGGCCAGGCCGAACTGCGCCGCGATGAACTCCCCCGCGTCGGCCAGCGACCGCCCGAGCACGAGGCCCGCCTCCCCGTCGCTCAGGTTCTCTCCGGTGTGCCGGACCGTGACGAGGCCGTTGTCCAGGTTCCACATCAGGTTGGGCGCCAGCATCGCCAGCCCCGCCGCGATCGCCCCCCAGACGACCGGACGCTTCAACGTCTTTCGAGTCTCCGGATCGACCAGCGCCGCCAGCGCGAGACCGCCGAGGACGTAGAGCATGGCGTATTTCGACAGCAGCCCCAGCCCGATCCCGAACGCCAGCACCACGGCCCAGCCGACGCCGCCCCCCGCCCTCAATCGCACGAAGGCCAGCAACGCCAGCGCCCAGAACAGCAACAGCGGCGGGTCCGTCGACATC
>NZ_LJHU01000094.1 GCF_001295975.1 Brevundimonas sp. AAP58
GAGCTCGCCCTTGCGGTCGAGCGCGTGCAGGTCGTCGGACCCGCCGATGTGGCGACCGTCGATGAAGATCTGGGGGAAGGTCATGCGGCCGCCGGATTTCTCGACCATCTCGGCCTTCTTCGCCGGATCGAACGAGGCAACGATCTCGGTGAAGTCGATGCCCTTCTTGTCCAGCAGGCCCATGGCGGCGATGCAGTAGGGGCAGCCGGGCTTGGTGTACATCACGACGTCGGCCAAGGCGGGAACTCCGGAAAACTGAGGCGAGATCGGACTATGTAGGCGGTTCGCGCGCTGTTCGCACCCTCGCCACGACCGCCAGGTCCACAGCGCGGGCTCCGGCCTCCAGCAAGGCCGTCGCGCAGGCCTCGGCGGTGGCTCCGGTGGTCAGCACGTCGTCGATGAGCAGGATGCGGCGGCCCCGGACCCGCCGCGCCCCGGCGTCGGTTACGGCGAAGGCGGACTTGACGTTCAGGCGGCGGCCCCTGGCGCTGCGTCCCCCTTGCGTTTCGGTGGCGCGGGCGCGGATCAGGGCGTCGGGCAGGTAGTCGCGGGCCGCGCTCCGCGCCAGCGGCCGTGCCATTTCGGCGGCCTGGTTGAAGCGGCGGGTCAGCAGGCGTCCGGGATGCAGCGGCACAGGGGCGATGGCGTCGGCGGCCTCGATCAGGGGGGCTGCGGCGCGCGACAGCCAGCGGGCGAACAGGGGGGCGAACTGCTGCTGGTCGCCGTGCTTGAACTTCAGGATCAGGCCGCGCGAGGCCTCGTCGTAGACGCAGGCCGCCCGGCAGCGTTCGAAGCGATAGGGTTTCGCCAGACAGGCCGCGCACCGGTCCGAGGCGAAGTCGCCGCCGTCGTATTCGAAGGCCGCGCCGCAGCCGTCGCAGACGGGGTCCTCCAGGAAAATCACGCGGCTCCAGGCGTCCGGCGTCAGGCCGGCCTGGGCCGTGGCCTCGGGGCTGTCGTGGGCCAGCGGCGGCAGGATCAGGTCGGTCAGGCCGCGCGCGAAATCACGCAGGGCCGGCGCAGCGCGCGCCCGCCCGGCTTCCCATCGGTCTCTCCAGCCCCCATCCTGATGGCGCATGAGCGCGTCCGGTCCCCCCGTCATCTTCGACCCCCACCGCCGGGCGGCGAGGCTGGCCCGCGCCGCGCGGCGCTTCGCCGACGCCGACTTCCTGCATCGCCGCGCCGCCGAGAACGCCGTCCAGAGCCTGGAGGCGACCTTGCGGGAGTTTCCGGTCGTCGTCGACCTCTCGGCCCTGTCCGGGCCTTTCGCGCAGGCTCTGGCCGGATCCGACGCTGCGGGCAGGGTGGGTGCGCCGACATCCCTGGCGGATGCGGGTCTGGCCGCTGATCCGGGCGCGGTGCCCCTGCCGGTCACCGAGGGTTCGGCCGATCTGATCGTGTCGCTGATGACGCTCCACTGGGCCAACGACCTGCCAGGAGCCTTGACCCAAATTCGTCGCGCGCTGAAGCCCGACGGCCTGTTCCTCGGGACGTTGCTGGGCGCGGGCACGCTTAAAGAGCTACGGGCGGTGCTGACGGACGCTGAGCTCGAGCTCCGCGAGGGGGCCAGCGCGCGCGTCTCGCCCTTCGCGGACGGTTTCGACGGGGCGGGGTTATTGCAGCGGGCGGGGTTCGCCCTGCCAGTGGCGGACGTGGACCGCCTGACGGTGCGCTACTCCGGACTGCCCGCGCTGGTGCGCGATCTACGCGCCATGGGCGAGACCAATGCGCTGGCCGGGCCGATCCAGCCGTTGAGCCGGGCCATCCTGGCGCGGGCGGCGCACCTGTATGCCGAGCGGTTCGCCGAGGCGGACGGCCGCATTCCCGCGACTTTCGAGATCGTCAACCTCGCGGGCTGGGCACCCCACGAAAGCCAGCCGAAACCGCTGAAGCGCGGGTCGGCCAAGGTTCGGCTGGCCGACGCGCTCGGCGTCGTCGAGCACGGCAAGGGCGTGTGACCGCCCCTAGATGACGGCGGCGATCGTAGAACTGATATAGTCGAACATGTCGGTGGCTCGGCTGGCGAACAGCGTCACCGCCGTAATGATTACGAGAAAGATCAGACCGCAGATCAGGCCGTATTCGATAGCGGTAGCCCCGCGCTCGTCAGCGAGGAAACGGCGGATCAGCGCGGTCATCGGCGGCCTCCGGACCTAGAGCAGGTCGCGCAGCCAGGCGACCAGGGGCGCGTCGGCGGGCGGCATGGGATAGGCCGCCAGTCCGGACGGCTTCACCCAGGCCAGTTCGGGATGCTCACGCGCGGTGACCACGCCCGACCAGCGTCGGCATAAATACAGTGGCATCAACAGGTGAAACGAATCGTAAGCGTGACTGGCAAATACGAACGGAGCCAGGCAGGCCTCGGTGACGTCGATGCCGAGTTCCTCCTTCAGCTCACGGATCAGGGCCTGTTCGGGACGCTCGCCGGGCTCGACCTTGCCGCCCGGAAACTCCCACAGACCCGCCAGCGCCTTGCCCTCGGGCCGTCTGGCGATCAGCACCCGGCCGTCGGCGTCGACCAGGGCGCAGGCGACCACCAGGACTGTGGGCAGGGGTGATTCCACGTCGGTCATGGCGGGCGCTTATCGGGCCGCTCACGGTTCCGCAATCATTGGACACACAGTGTGGCCGCCGTGACCTTGCGGATCGTGGCCGCAATGGGGCAAGTCGCTTCGCCTTTCGTTCCCTTCACCTGTTCGCCGGTTCGTCTCTGCCCATGGCTGCCAGTCCCCTGACCGACGCCCTCGCCAGTCCCGAGGTGCAGGCCTTCGCCAGCGGCTTTCCGGTGCTGGTCATGCATCTGGCGGCGACGCTCGCCCTGCTGGCGGGCGGAGCGGTGATCTATGGTCTGCTGACGCCGTGGAAGGAGATCGCCCTGATCCGCGAGGGCAACTCGGCCGCCGCCGTCGCCTTTGGCGGGGTGCTCCTGGGCCTGGCCATCCCGTTGGCGGTGTCACTGTCCGTGTCGACGTCGGTCAGGGACATACTGCTCTGGGGAGTGGCGACGCTGATTCTGCAGCTACTGGCCTTCCGCGTGGTCGATCTGGTCCTCACCGGCCTGCCCCAGCGCATTCAGGAGGGCGAGGTCTCCGCTGCCGTCCTGCTGGTCGCCGCCAAGCTCGCCACGGCATTGATCCTCGCTGCCGCGCTGACGGGCTGAGGCAGTCATGGCCCGGTTGCGCCCGCCGGATTGGCTGGTCTACGGCGGCCTTCTGTTCTTCGTGCTGGTCGGCTCGCTCACCCACCGCGAGAATGCCGACGCGCCGCCCGCACCCCCGCTCCCCGACGAGATCGAGGGGGCGCTTCTGGGTCCGATCACGCCGTTTGACCCTTCGGTCACCGTGACGACGCCTGATTTGCCCTTTGTTCCGTCGGCGGGCACGGCCTTCTCGATCGCGGGGCAAGGGCGCTGGCTGACGGCCCGGCATGTGGTCGAGGGGTGTCGCAGGCCCGCGCTCGTCGTCGGCGGCGGGCGGGCGGTCTCGGCCGACGTACGACTGGCGCCGCGCGCGGACATCGCGCTCCTGATCACCGCCGGGGGGCCGCCCGCCCTGCCGGTCACGACGACGGGGCCCCTGCGCATTGGCCAGCGCGCCTTCCATCCGGGTTATCCGCAGGGCAAGCCGGGCGAGGTGACGTCGCGGCTTCTCGGTCGCGAGGTTCTGAAGGTGAGGGGACGCGGCGCGCGCGACGAGCCGGTGCTGGCCTGGGCCGAGGTCGGCCGGACCGAGGGGCTGGAGGGGACGCTGGCGGGCCTGTCGGGCTCACCGGCGCTCGATCGCCAGGGCCGGGCCGTGGGCATTACGATCGCAGAGGCCCCGCGCCGCGGCCTCATCTACACCACCGCGCCGGACACGCTCGGCCCCGCCATCCGGGGGGAACAGCGGGCTGACGAACCGGTCCTGGGCGAACCGGTCACCGTCGACAACTACGGTCGGGTCGCCGACGACCTGCGGCGCGATCTGCGCGTGGCCCAGGTGGTGTGTCTCTCTGCCTGATGCGCCTTCCCGTCGACCCTCAGCTCTACATCGCCTTCTGCGGCGTCATGGCCGTGCTGGCCGTGACGCCCGGGCCGGCGAACCTGTTTTCGATCGCCACCGGCTTGGAGCGGGGCAGGCGCGCCGTGCTGCTGGCCGTCGCGGGGATGAATGTCGCCACCCTGGTCTGGTTCGGGGCTGCGGCGTTGGGCCTCGGCGCGCTCGTGACCGCGTTTCCGCAGGCGTTCCGGTGGATGGCCATAGCCGGGGCTGTCTACGTCGGGTGGCTGGGCGCGTCCTCCATCCGGAGCGCGCTAAAGTCGGCGTCGCCGTCGGAGGGTGAGGCGCGAGCGGTGCAGACGCGGCGGCCCGCCTTCGTCGACGGGTTCTTGGTGCAGCTGGCCAATCCCAAGGCGGTGCTGTTCTTCACAGCGGTGCTGCCCCCGTTCCTCGACGTGGATCGGCCAGCCGCGCCGCAGCTGGCCCTGTTCGCTGCGGCGGTAATCCTCATGGACGTGATCACCATGACGACCTACGGTTTCGGTGGAGCGGCGCTGGCCCGGCGCATGGACGAGCCCCGCTTCCGGCGATGGTTCGGCGTGATCGTCGGCCTGTTGCTGCTGATCGCTTCTGTACTGATTGTTTCGCGTTTATAGGGACTTGTGCGTCCCCGGAACGGCGTCGTTCATGCGCCGTTCAGGTCGGATGACCCAGTGTCCGCCACCCTCCGGAGCGTACCCATGAAAACCCGATCCATCCTGATGGTCGCCGCCGCCGCGCTGGCGCTCTCAGCCTGCGCGACCTCCACGCCTTACGCCCCCGCCGGCTTCAACGGCCAGCGCGGCGGATACGCCGAACAGCGGCTGGAGACCGATCGCTATCGCGTCAGCTTCGCCGGCAACTCGGTGACCTCGCGCGAGCAGGTCGAGATGGGCCTGCTGCTGCGCGCCGCCGAGATCACGGTGGAGAACGGCTATGACTGGTTCTCGACGGTCGAACGCGCGACCGATCGCGACGTGCGCTATCAGACCTTCCCCGACCCCTTCTACCGGCCCTACAGCCGGTTCTGGGGCCCGTCGTGGCGCTACTACCACCGCGGCTACTGGAGCCGCTGGAACGATCCGTTCTGGAACCGCAGCGACTTCGACGTGCGCGAAATCGATCGCTTCGAGGCCAACGCCGAGATCGTGCTGGGCCGCGGGACGAAGCCGGCCGGCGATCCGAACGCCTTCGACGCGCGCGAGGTCATCGCCAACCTCGGCGGGCGCGTGACGCGGCCGATGTAGGGCAGGTTCGAGGGGTTAGGTTCTAGGTTCTAGGGAAGCTGTGCTGCTGCAAACGCATAACCCCTAGCCCCTAGAACCTAGAACCTAGAACCTTATGCCTATCCCACCCTCGGATTCTTCAGCCGCCGCTTGTTGGCGTGCGTGGCCGGGGCCGTGCCCAGCGCCTCGGGGATCTCGCCCTTGAAGTAGTACCGCTGCCAGGCCTCCTTGGCGGCGTCGGGATCGCCCGAGGCAAGGCGCTGGTTGAAGTCGGTGCGCTGGCGGTTCCAGGCTTCGAACTGGCCCTTCATCACCGGATTGGACTCCAGCGTCCGGATCACCGGCTGGACGGCCTCCATCTTCCGGTGCTCGACCAGGTGGATGAAGCAGAAGGGCTCGCCCTTCTCGAACTTGACGCGGCCTGGCCGGGTGAACAGCCAGTTCATGGTGAACGGGAAAGGCAGCCAGTCCGTCTCGATCAGCCCGACAAGGGGCTGGATGCCGTCCTTCATGTGGTTGGGGCTACCAGAGCAGATCATCCCCCAGCCGGGCGGCGTGCGGAACAGATACTGCGGGTGCATGGTCAGGACCCCGCGCGAGAAGTGCGAGGTGACGAAGTGGTCCAGTTCCGGCTGATGCCGCTCGGGCGTGATGGTGATGTCGTTCTGCGACGGCCCGCCGGTCCACTCCGCCGTGAAGGTGAAGGGACAGAGCAGCTCCCACCCGGTGGAGTTGGCCATGGTCAGCGGCAGACAGCGGTAGGGATGGCGGCTGGCGAAGGCGTCCATCCAGTTCCGCGACTGGCGGCCGGGCACCAGGTCCGGCGGCCGCGACGACATCGGGTAGCATTCCAGTTCCACGAGGCGGCGTCCTTCGGCTAAGCGGGTCGTATCGTCTTCCTATCGGCCCGCCCATGACCGCTCAACCGCCGCATGATCGAGAGAGCCTGCTAGTCTTCTTGGCCGACCGGGGGGTCGCGCAGACGACCCACGACCATCCGGCGGTGTTTCGTGTCGAGGAGGGGCTGGAACTCAAGGCCGCCATGCCGGGCGCCCACACCAAGAACCTGTTCCTCAAGGACAAGAAAGGCCGGCTGTGGCTGATCTCGGCGCGGCAGGACACGATCATTGATCTGAAGGCGGCGCCGAAGCGGATCGGCTCGGACCGGCTTTCGTTCGGCAACGAGGCCCTGATGTGGGAGACGCTGGGCGTGCGACCCGGATCGGTGACGGCGCTGGGCCTGATTAACGACGTGGACCGGCGCGTGACTTTAGTCCTGGACCGGCGGCTGTGGGAGGCCGACATCGTCAACTTCCACCCCCTGACCAACACTGCGACGACGGCGTTGACGCAAGGTGCGTTCCGCCGGTTCCTCGACGCGATCGGGCGTGAAGCGATCGTCGTCGACTTCGCCGCTTGAGTCTTTGGCGCGTCGCGACCATCTGTCGGCTCTCGCGTTACACGCCGACAGGATGACCCCACGATGAGCCTCGCCGACCCGACCGCCGGAAACGACGACCTGATCAAGGAGGGCTCGGACGCCGGCTTCATGGCCGACGTGATCGCGGCCTCGAAGCAGCAGCCGGTCATCGTCGACTTCTGGGCGACCTGGTGCGGGCCGTGCCGGACCCTGACGCCGATCCTGGAAAAGCAGGTCCGGGCCGCGGGCGGCGCGGTCAAGCTGGTCAAGATCGACGTCGACAAGAACCCGGCCTATGCGGGCCAGCTGCGCGTGCAGTCGATCCCGACGGTCTACGCCTTCGTCAACGGCCAGCCGGTCGACGGCTTCCAGGGCGCTTTGCCCGAAAGTCAGGTCAAGGCCTTCATCGAGAAGCTGACGGGCGGATCCTCGGCCAACTCCGACGTGGAGCAGTTGCTGGCGCTCGGCGAGGAATCGCTCGGCCTGTCCGATTTCGGCGGCGCGGCCCAGGCCTTCGCCCACGTCCTGACGCTGGAGCCCGAGAACGAGAAGGCCATCGCCGGCATGGCGCGGGTCTATCTCGCCGGCGGCGACGCCGATCAGGCGCGTCAGACCATCGCCATGGCCTCGGCCGACAGCAAGGAGCCCTCGGTGGTCAGCGTGCGCGCCCAACTGGCGCTGGCGTCCGGTGCCGAGACCGGCGAGACCGCCGAGCTTCAGGCCAGGGTCGCCGCCGATCCGAACGATCATCAGGCCCGCTATGACCTGGCGCTGGCCCAGGCCGCCTCGGGCGATCTGAAGGGGGCGGTCGACAGCCTGCTGACCATCGTCCAGGCCGATCGGGAGTGGAACGAGCAGGCGGCGAGGAAGCAGCTGCTGGTCGTGTTCGAGGCCGCGGGGCTGACGTCCGACATCGCCAAGGACGGCCGCCGCCGCCTGTCCTCCATCCTGTTCGCATAAGGGGCCGACGATGGCGCAGGGCTATGTGAAGGCGGTCGATCTGCCCCAGGTGATCCCTGTGTTTCCCCTGCCAGGGGCCATCCTGCTGCCGCGCGGGCAACTGCCGCTCAACATCTTCGAGCCGCGCTATCTGAACATGATCGACGACGCCATGGCCGGCGACCGGATCATCGGCATGATCCAGCCGGTCGGCGGCCCGCGCCGCCTGCCCAGCCTGTCGGCGGTGGGCTGCGCCGGGCGGATCACCACCTTTGCCGAAACGTCGGATGGGCGTTACCTCGTGACGCTGACCGGGGTGGCACGCTTCCGCGTGGCGTCAGAACTGCCGGTCCAGACCCCCTATCGCCAGGTGCGCGCGGCGTTTCAGCCGTTCGAGGCCGACCTGACCGCGCCGACCGGCGGCGAGGGCTTCGACCGCGCGGCGTTCCTGGGCGCGCTGCGCCAGTACCTCGAACGCCGTCAGCTGGAGATCGACTGGGAAACCGCCGAGGCGGCGCCTCAGGAAGCCCTGGTCAATAGCCTGTCGATGGCCCTGCCGTTCGAGCCGGCGGAGAAGCAGGCCCTGATGGAATCGCCGGCGCTGGAGGACCGGGTCGAGGTCCTGACCGCGCTGCTCCGAATCGACGCGGCCGAGAGCGGCGACGGCGACAGCCAGACGTCGATGCAGTAGGGCTTTATGTTTCCCGCGAAAGCGGGGACCCAGTCCTTGTGTGGGGCACAGACGGGCGGGTGATCGGATCCCTGCGCGAGTCAGGTCGTCAGCAGCGGTCGCCCAAAGCACTGGGTCCCCGCTTTCGCGGGGATGAGCGGAGAGTAGGGTCAGTCCAGGGCGCAGACGTCAGGCAGGCCGCGCAAGGCTCCGGCGTGATCCAGGCCATAGCCGACGAGGAAGCGGTTGGGGGCCTCCCAGCCAACGAAGTCGGGCTCGGGCGCGCGCGGCAGGGGCCAGGGCTTGCGAGCGAAGACACAGGTCAGGACCTGAGCGGCACCCGCCTCCTTCGCGAGCCGTGCGGCCTCGGCGAGCGACAGGCCCGTGTCGAAGACGTCGTCGAGGATCAGGACTTTCCGGCCGGTGACGGGGCGTTGTAGCGGCGCGCGCACGTCGATGGTGCCCCGGCTCTCGGTATCGTCGCCATAGGAGGCCAGCCACAGGGCGTCGAAGCGCACGTTCCGCCCCAGCCGCGACAGGGCGCGGGTCAGGTCGGCGGCGAACCAAAGGCCGCCGGTCAGAAGGACGACGGCGACGGTCTCGTCATCGACATGGGGCGCGACCCGGGCGGCCAGGTCGGCGACGACGCGCGCGACTTCGGCTTCGGGCAGGAGGACGGTTGGCGAGGTGGGGGTTTCGGCCATGGGCGCCGGATAGCGCCTCGGCGCCGTCGCTGTCGATAGGCCCTAGTGGTGCTCGGCCTCGGCGGCGTGGCTCGTGCCCACGATCGGCTGGGCGTCGATCGGTTCGGCGTGGGCGGTGGGCGCAGCCTCAATGATGGCGGGGCGCAGTCCGTGGTCGTCGCCCTCGGGGCGGGGGCGGTCGTGACCGGCGGGGGCGGCGTGGTCTTCGCCGTGTGCAGCCCCGGCATCGTGGGCCGGTTCATTCGCGGCCGGCGTCGTGCCGACGAAGTGGACGCCGACGTCGACGCCCTTGGCCCCCGGATCGCGGATCATGGCGGCGAAGCCCTGGACCCCGCCCGGCAGCACGGGCGCGCCGTCCAGCTCGATGACGGCGTGGCCGACCTCGGCGCCGTGGCCGTCCAGCAGGGCCACCCGCACCGGCGGCGGCAGGATCTCGCGACCCCGCACGTTTCTCAGAGCGCCGGACACCATCACCATGTCGGGCCGGTCCAGCATGGCCTTGGCGGTGACGGCCTCGAACTCCAGCCCCGTCGGGTTCACCGGCGTCCCGACCATGGCGTAGGCGGCGGCGGCGCGAGGCCAGAGCTCCACCACCTCGACGCGGAACAGCCAGCTGCCCGCGAGAATTCCGACGAAGACGCTGGCGAGGCCCGCCCAGACGGCCCCGTGGGTGGCGGCGCGGCGCACGCGGCGCTGCTGCTCGGCGCGGGCCCGGAACGCCTTGGGCAGTTCGGGCGCGGGCGTTTCGGGCGCGACGGGCGGAACCTCTGCGTTCACCGCCTTCATGATCTCGGCGGCCCCCGGCGCGGCGGGCGCCGTCGCTTGCAGCGTCAGGGGCTCCTCAGCCGTGGCGTGCCAGACGTGGGCGCAGGACTGGCAGCGGACCTTGCGTCCGCCCGCCGGAATGGCGTCGTCGGGGGCGAAATAGCTGGTGGCGCAGGACGGGCAGGTCAGTATCATGTTCGCTGACTATGCGAGGCCGATCCCTCGGCCCCCTCCCATCGGCGCGGTTGCGCGCCGTTCCTGACGACTAGACACCGATGCCCCGAACGCGCCGCCCGGCCGCCGATCCCGCGCCCTCGCCCGAGACCGTCCGCCTGACGGGTCTCGGATTCGGCTATGCGGAACGCCCGGACGTGCTTTCGGACATCTCGCTGATTCTGCCTTCCGGCTCTTTCCACTTCCTTACCGGGGCGTCGGGATCGGGGAAGTCCAGCCTGCTCAAGCTCATCACCCTGTCGGAGCGCCCGAGCGCGGGCCGAATCGCCCTGTTCGGCGAGGACGCTACGGCGGTCTCGGCCAAGGACCGGCCCCGGTTCCGGCGGCGCATGGGGGGGGTGTTTCAGGACTTCCGCCTGCTGGATCACCTCAGCGTCTTCGACAACGCCGCCCTGCCCCGTCGTCTGCGCGGCGACAAGCCTGCCGAATATGGCCCGGACGTCGAGGAGATGCTGGCCTGGGTCGGGCTGGGCGACCGCATGGGCGAGCGGCCCACCAGCCTGTCGGGCGGGGAGAAACAGCGGCTGGCCATCGCCCGCGCCGTCATGGCCCGACCCGACCTGATCGTCGCCGACGAGCCGACCGGCAGCGTCGACCCGGTCATGGCCGAGAAGCTGCTGAAGCTGTTCCAGTCGCTGAACAAGCAGGGCGTCACGGTCCTGATCGCCAGCCACGACGAGGCCCTGGCCCAGAGGTCAGGCGCGGTCGTGCTGCGGCTTGCGAACGGGCGACTGACGACGGCGCCGAGAGCGCGCGCGGCATGATCCGCTGGTCCACCCTCTTCGGGCCAGTTGAGGCCGCGCCCGCGCCGCCGGAGCGCGACCTACTGCCCCGGGACGGGGCGGGCGAGCGGTGGCTGGGCGGAGTGATCGCGGTTCTGTGTTTCGTGGCCTGTCTGGCGGGGCTGGGCGCCCTCTCGGCCGAGCGGGCGGCGGGC
Source organism: Brevundimonas sp. AAP58 (assembly GCF_001295975.1). Taxonomy (GTDB): domain Bacteria; phylum Pseudomonadota; class Alphaproteobacteria; order Caulobacterales; family Caulobacteraceae; genus Brevundimonas. The sequence goes on from NZ_LJHU01000094.1 coordinate 10,912, forward strand.
GGCTGGGCGCGCGAGCTGCGCGGCGAGGCCACCGTGCAGGTGCGGCCGGGCGTGGGCGAGACCGGCGACGCCGCCGCCGCCCGCGCCGCCGAGGCTCTGGCGGGCGTCGCGGGTGTCGAGGAAGCCGCCGCCATGGATCGGGCGACCGCGGAGAAGCTGCTCACCCCCTGGATGGGTGAGGCGGCGCTGGAGGATATTCCCCTGCCGCATCTGGTCACCGTGCGGCTGGATCAGGACGCGCCGGCCAGCGCGCTCGTGCTCGGCCGGGCGCTGGCCGAGGCCGGCATCGACGCCACGGTGGACGACCACAGCCTCTGGCGCGGCGAGGTGGAGCGGTCGGCGGCCACGGTGACCCTTCTGGCCATCGCGGCTTTTCTGGCCGTGGCCGGGGCGACGGCGGCGGCGATCATTCATGCGGTTCGGGCGGGGGTGGAGGCGCGGCGGTCGGTGATCGAGACGCTCAGCCTGTCCGGCGCGACCGACGACGCGATCGTGGGGCTGTTTCAACTGCGGTTCGCGCGGCTGGCGCTGGTCGGCGGGGCGGCGGGGGCCGGGGTTGCCTTGGCGCTGGCGGCGCTGGTGCGGTTCCTCGGCGGAGGTGAAGGCCTTACGCCCGCCCTGCCCCTGGCCTGGAGCGATCTGCTGATCCTCTCGCCAACCCCGATGGTCGCGGCTACGGTGGCGCTTGTCGCGGCGCGGCTGGCGGCGGGGCGGGCGCTGTCGCGGCTTGGCGGCGGCGACGCTGGCCGGTAGGGAGAAACGATGAAGTTTCTGGCGCTTATCGGGATCGTCGCCCTGATCTGGCTGGTGGGGCTGTTCGCCTTCGCCGAGCGGGTGCGCAGCCTCGCGCCCGCGGACGAGCCCGAGCGCGCCGACGCCATCGTCGCCCTGACCGGCCCTTCGGCCGAGCGGGTCAACGCCGCCATCCGCCTGCTGGAACAGGACAAGGGCGAGCGGGTGCTGATCTCGGGGGTCAATCCCGAGGTCCGTCGCCAGGAACTGCGCGAACTGACGCCGGGGTCCAACCGCCTGTTCAACTGCTGCGTGGACCTGGGCTTCGAAGCCGAGACGACCACGGGCAACGCGGCCGAGATCGCCGCCTGGGCGCGGTCCAAGGGCTATGACAGCCTGATCGTGGTGACGTCTGACTACCACATGCCGCGCTCGCTGATGGAGATCCGCAGCGCTGCCCCGGGCGTGGAGCTGACGCCCTATGCGGTCGAGACGCCCTCTCTGGACGACAGCCGCTGGTGGCGGGCGGCGGTGACCGCGCGGCGGATGACGCTGGAATACATGAAGTATCTGGCTGTGATGGGCCGGGTCACGCTGGACCGCATCACCGGCGAGGGCGCCGAAGTGGACGCGCCCGCCGAGGCCCAGGAGGCGGCGGCGTCTTGACCACCCTGCGGTCGCTCCTGTTCGTCGCTTGGCTGTATCTGTCGATGGCGATCTTCGCCGTCGGCCTGTCGCCGGCGCTGATCCTGCCGCACCGCTACGCCATGGCCGTGATCCGGGCCTGGGCGCGGTTTGTACTGTTCGGGCTTCACTGGATCGCGGGTGTCCGGGTCGAGTTCCGGGGACTGGAGCACCGACCGGTCGGCCCCGCCTTCGTCGCGGCCAAGCATCAGGGGATGCTGGACGTGATCGTGCCGTTCCTGATGCTCGACGACCCCTGCATCGTGATGAAGAAGGAGCTGGCCATCCTGCCCTTCTTCGGCTGGTTCGCGCTGAAGACGAAGATGATCGTGGTCGACCGGGAGGCGGCGGCCAAGGCGCTGAAGGACATGGTGCGACAGGCGCGGGAACGGCTGGGCGAAGGCCGCCAGATCGTCATCTTTCCGGAAGGCACGCGCGCCGTTCCCGGCACCGAGCCGGACTACAAGCCGGGCGTGGCGGCCATCTATCGCGATCTGGCCATGCCGTGCACGCCGGTGGCGACCAACGCGGGTCTGTATTGGCCAGCCCACGGGTTCCGCCGGAACCCCGGCGTCGCAGTCTATGAGTTCCTGCCGCCCATCCCGGCCGATCTGAAGCGCGGGCCGTTCATGGCCGAGCTGGAGAGCCGGATCGAAACGGCATCGACGCGGCTCCTGGCTCCGCCTCAGGCCTGAGCGCGGCGGAAGCGACTGGGGCTCAGGCCCGTGGTGGCGCGAAAGGCCCGGGCGAAGCGACTGGGGCTCTCATAGCCCACAGCGGCGGCGACGTCGGTGATCGACTGTTGCGTCTTCTCGAGCAGGGTCTGGGCGACGGTCAGGCGACGCAGGCGTATCCATTCTCCCGGAGGAGCCCCCATCGAGGCCTTGAAGGCCCGTGCGAAATGGAAGGGCGACAGCCCCGCGACCTTGGCCAGTTCCGCGGTCCTGAGCGGGCGATGCAGACCCGCCTCCACATGGTCGCGCAGCGCCCCCAGCTGGCGCGCCGTCAGGCCGCCTCGCGCAGCCTCGAGCGATCGGGTCCGCGCGGTCCTGACCAGGGTCAGGACCAGGGTCCGCAGGATGCTCTCGTTCAGGCCGGCGTCATCGGCGGAGGTCGGATCCGCCAGTTGCTCGACCAGGCCGGTGATCAAGGGGTCCACCAGCACTCGGCCGCGCAGGGCGGCCAGAGGGCAGCCTTCGTCCGTCACGCCGAAGCGCAGAAAGGTCTCAACCCCGACTGTCAGAAGCAGGATTTCCTGAGCGGCATGGGCGGCCAGCGTCGCCTCTCCGCCCGCCGGCGCGATCGTATAGTAGTCCGGCGCGACGCAGGCCTTTAGCCGGGCCGGGTCCGGACGATCCATCGACCGCTCTCGCGCGATCAGGTTGATCCGGACGGCCACGGCCATCGCAGCGCCTGCGCCCACGGTGACCGGCCCGCTCGGTCGGATCAGGCGGCTCAGCGCGGCGCCCTCGCCCAATCCAGCAACATCCAGTCGGCTCCAAGCAGGATCGGGCGCGCACGCCGCCCCGCTTTGGGAGACCTTCTCGCGCCCGCTCGACGGGTCGTCACATGAGGATATCAAAGATGCGTCAGCCATTGCTCGCCCTCGCCGCCGCCCTCCTGCTCGCCTCGGCCGCAACGACCACGCACGCTCAGACCGCCACCCGGAACACCACAACCCAGAACAGCACGGCACCTGCCGCGCTCGCAAGGCCTGCGCTGGATGACACGGTGCTGATCTATGTCGACTACGTCACCGGGCTGGACAATCTGATCAACACCATCCCGCGCGCCCAATTCCGGAACAACATCACCGCCTTCGCCAAGTTCAACCCACTGTTCCGGGTGCCGACGATCGTGCTGGGCGAGGAGAACGACTACTACGGAACCTTCCTGCCCGAGATCACCGAGCACGTGACCTACGACATCCACCGGTTCAACCGGACCCAGGTGTCGGGCTACACGCCGGAGGTCGCGGCCTACCTGGCATCCACGGGTCGCAAGACGGTGGTGATCGGCGGCATCTCGATCGACAACTGCACGCTCCACACCACGCTGGACCTGCTACGGAACGGCTATCAGGTCTACGTCATCACCGCCGTCTCGGGCTCCAACAGCCCGATGGCCGAGGCCGACGCCATCGCCCGGATGCGCGACGCGGGTGCGGTCACGGGTGGCTGGCTGTCGATCCTGACAGACCTGGGTCAGGACTTCGCCGATCCGCGCTATGGCCAGGGCATGATGGGCATCATTCAGGCCCACTGGCCCGCTTCGACCATAGGCACGGTCAGCGACAGCACGCCGGACGGCCACGGGCTGCAGCTGCCGGCTGGATACTGAGCGGAAGACAGCGCGGTCCCGGCTTGGCCGCGCTGTCAGCTCGCCGCGAACTCGCTCAAGGCGTCGATGACAGCCCGGTTCTGGTCCTCGGTGCCGACGGTGATGCGCAGGCCGTCGTGGATGCCGTAGCCGCCGACCTGGCGCACGATGATGCCCTTCGAGTTGAGGTAGTCGTTGGCGGCGGTGGCGCTGCGCTTTTCGTCCGGGAACAGCACCAGGATGAAGTTGCCCGCGGACGGCAGGACGGTGAATCCGAAGCCGCGGATGGCCTGGGTCAGGCGCGGCCGCCAGGTCTGGATCAGCTCGCGCGACGCCTTCTGGTGCGCCTCATCGGCCAGGGCGGCCGTGGCCGCCTCAAGGCCGGGGACCGAGACGTTGAAGGGCAGGCGGATGCGGTCGATGGCTTCCGACACGGGGAGCGGTGCGTAGCCGAAGCCGATGCGCAGGCCGCCGAGGCCGTGGATCTTGGAGAAGGTGCGGGTGACGACGATGTTGTTCGCCTCGCGGGCCAGGGGGAAGGCCGTCTCCCAGTCGGGCTCGGTGACGTATTCGGCATAGGCCTCGTCGATGACCAGCAGGACGTGGGCCGGCAGGGCCTCGTGCAGGCGGCGGATTTCCTCGCCCGAGTTCCAGCTGCCGGTGGGGTTCGAGGGGTTGGAGACGTAGACGATCTTCGTCCGCTCATCGACCTCTCCCAGCAGGGCGTCGACCTCGGCCTTGTAGCCCGGCTCGGGGGCCAGCTTGACCTCGGCCTCGCAGCCGAGTGCGGAGATGCGGTAGGCGAGGAAGCCGTACTGGCCGGTGACGATATTGTCGCCCGCCGTCAGATAGGTCTGGTTCAGAAGGGCGAAAACCTCGTCGGAGCCATTGCCGAAGATCAGACGCTCGGCTTCCAGCCCATGGGTCTCGGCGACGGCGGCGCGCAACTTGTTGGCCCGCCCATCGGGATAGATGTGGATGTTGCGGATCGCCGCTTCATAGGCCGCGCGGGCCTTTTCGCCGGCGCCCAGCATGTTCTCGTTGGAGGACAGCTTCATCGGCTCGGCGATGCCGGCGATGGCGGACTTGCCGCCGACGTAGGGGGCGATGTCGAGGATGCCGGGCTTCGGCTGGGGGGCGGCCTGGGTCATTGGGGCTTTCTCAGTAGACGGGCGCTGACCCGATGACGCCGGACAGCGCGCCGGGCGCCTGATGCAGCCGCCCGTCCTCGGGCTGCACATAGCCCGCGAGGGCATAGAGCTTCAACCCGCCGGCCGAGGTCAGCAGGGTCGCGGCCAGACCGAGCGCGGCCAGTTCGGCCCGGACGCGGGCGTCGGAGAGCGGGCTGTCGGTGACCCAGAAGGTGCGGTCGTCGCCCGTGGGGCCGGTCGTCTCGCAGGCGATCAGCAGGGCGCGGGGAGCGCTGGCCCGGTCGTCGGGCAGGGCCCCGACGACGCGCAGGTCGGGCCGGGCCAGCAGCCGCCCCCACCAGGGCCGGTCGCCCAGATCGATGAGGGCGAAGACGGAGGGATCGACGCGGCCCAGCGCCGTCTCAGCGTCCGCGACGGGCGTGGCCGCGCCCCAGCGGTCGGCCGCCAGCACGGCCGAGATCGGGCCGGAGGCGACGAAGCGGCGACCGCCCGCGACCTCCATCCGCCCATGGACAGCGCGCAGGATCCGGGCCTGAAGCGGATCGGCGTCGCGCAGGGCCTCGCGGAGCGCCAGCGCCCGGGCGTCGGCGCGGCTGTGGGCACCCGCGGCGATGCGGGCGGTCAGCGCCTCGATCAGGGCGCGGTCGAGCGCCAGCCGCCCGGCGTCGAGCTGGGGCTCCTCCAGCATCAGAACAGCTTGGGCGCGGGGGCGAGGGCGAAGGGGCCGAGGAAGGTGCGGCCGTCGCGGAAGACGATGGCGATGTCCACGTCCTCGCCGCCTTCGACCGTGCTGGCCGCCGCGGCGCCAGCGGCACCGGCCCGATCGACCGCCCCGTCACGGGATCCCGCCAGCCCGGCGATGGCCGCCATCGGCCGCTGGGCGTTCAGGGACAGGGTGCCCTCGAGCCGTCCGTCGGGACGGGCCGACAGGACCTCGCTGGCCAGCGTCGCCCGGCTCTCGCCCGCCGACACCTCGCCCCGGACGTTGGTGAAACGCCCGCCCGCGCGGGTCCAGGCCGAGAAGACCCCGGCGGCGTCTGCGCCTTGCAGGCGGTCGGCGTCCTCGATGACCGTCTCGATCTGCAGGGTCAGCTTGCCGTTGCGCGCCATGCCCTCGACCGGCCCACCGGGGCGGCCCTCGGCGTCGATCAGGCGGAACAGGACATCGACGCTGTTCTCCACGCCCTCGGTCCCGGCGGGGGCCAGATGGGGGCGCAGATAGGCCTCGATCCGCTCGGCCTGGGAGATCGGGAACACCTCGGCGTCCCGGTGAGACGTGAAACGGACGTCGGCGAGCTCAACCGCGACGTTGGGCCAGGCTTGCGTCAGACCGCTGACGCTGGCGCGGATCACGCGGCCATTGATCGCGACGTCGCCCTTGCCCGCCCGCGTCAGGACCAGGCCATCACCCGAGACCATGACCCACCGATCGGGGTTCCAGGCGTTGGCCTCGGCCGCCAGATCAGGCGCGGCCAGCGCATGGCCGGACGGCGCCGTGACCCGCACGTTCTCGGCACCGATCCGTACCCGGAACGGCCAGCCAGATGTGTTCATGCCCGAATAGGCAACATCCCAACCGGTGGCGCGCAGGCTCTCGATCCGGGCGTCCAGGCGTTCCCGCACCTGGCCCGCCAGCACGAACCACCAGACCGACCAGGCGATCAGCACGATCAGGAACAGGCCGATGGGGGCGAACAGGCCGGAGCGCTTGTGACGGGGCGGCGTATCGGTCATTCCGGCCTTGGCGTTGGCGGCGGAAGGCCGCTGCGAGAAACAGAGTCTGAATCGTCTGAAATGTCTGAAATCGGGTCCGCGCGAGCGGATATTCGATGGCCGTGAAATGGGTACAGGCAGGGATTTCGGCAAGGTCGGCTCATAGAATCTGAGCCCACGATCGGCTGCCGAGACCCCTCTCAATGGCTTGGAGGCGGTCCCTTTGAGGGACCGTTGAGGGTGGGAAGCGGAGATCGCTGCCACAGATCATGGCGGTGATTTCGCGGTTGTGACTCTGCATCGAGCGCACGGGGTTCTTTCCCGAGGCGGAGATCGGGTGTAATCGGCCCCGACTCCCGGAGGCGAGCCTTGCGACGACCGATCCTGGATCATCCCGCGCGGATCGTCCCTTTGGCGTTTCTGGTGACGATCATCGTCGGCACCATCCTTCTCCTGCTTCCCTTCTCCAGCGCGGACGGACAGGTTGCACCGCTGCTGACGGCTCTGTTCACAGCGACCTCGGCGGTCTGCGTTACTGGGTTGGTCGTCGTTGATACCGGGACCTATTGGACGCCCTTCGGGCAGGGTGTGATCCTCGCCCTGTTTCAGGTCGGGGGTTTCGGCATCATGGCCGGCGCGACCTTGCTGGGACTGCTCATCACCAGACGGATGAGGCTGGGGCGTCGCCTGGTCGTTCAGGCGGAAACCAAGAGCCTGTCACTCGGGGACGTGAAGAGCGTGATGGCTACCATCCTCGGTGTGACGGTGGTGTTCGAGGTCACCGTCGCGGCGATCATCGCGCTGCGCCTTCACGCGACCTACGGAGAGCCCTGGGGCTTAGCGATATGGAACGGGGTCTTCCACGCTGTTTCGGCGTTCAACAATGCTGGCTTCTCGACCTATTCGGACAGCCTTGTCCGGTTCGCGCTCGACCCCTTTGTCCTGCTTCCGTTGACCGTCGCCATCATCGTGAGTGGCTTGGGATTTCCGGTCATCAATGAACTTCGCGCGGCCTGGCGCAGACCGGACCAGTGGTCGATCCATGCCCGACTCACGGTCTACGGAACCGTTGGATTGTTGATCGCAGGGTTCTGCGCCGTGCTCATCGCCGAATGGAACAACAACGCCACCATCGGCGAGTTCACGACGAGCGGGAAGCTCCTGAACGCCTTCACCCACTCCGTAATGAGCCGCACCGCAGGGTTCAACGCCGTCGACGTCGGGCAAATGCGGCCCGAAACCCTGTTCTTCACTGACGGGCTGATGCTGATCGGCGGAGGAAGCGCGGGAACTGCGGGCGGCATCAAGGTGACGACCTTTCTGCTGCTCGGCGTGGTGGTCTGGGCCGAGATCCGGGGTCGGTCGGACGTCACCATCTTCAAGCGAAGGATATGTCCTGACGCACAGCGTCAGGCGTTGGCTGTCGTGCTCATGTCCGTGGGACTCGTCGGTGTCGCCACCCTTGCCATTCTTTCGATGACCACCTTTCCGCTGGACCGGGTCCTGTTCGAGGTCATCTCGGCCTTCGCGACGGTCGGCCTGAGCACGGGCATCACCGCCGACCTGCCACCCCAAGCCCAGTCGATCCTGATCGCGCTCATGTTCGTGGGACGGGTGGGCACCATCACTGTGGCCGCCGCCCTCGCATTGCGGGCTCGTCACGTCCCCTATCGCTATCCGCTGGAGCGCCCCATCGTTGGCTAGATCGAACAAGACAAAAGGCAATAGCGTCCTGGTTGTCGGCCTTGGCCGGTTCGGCGGCGCTGTCGCGCAGAGTCTGGCCCATATGGGCCACGACGTTCTCGCCATCGACGAGGACCTGTCCCTCGTTCAGCGCTGGTCCGAACAGCTGACGCATGTCGTTCAGGCGGATAGCCGGGACATCGAAACCCTTCGCAAGCTCGGCGCGCACGATTTCCTTCGCGCGGTTGTCGCCATCGGCTCAGACATCGAGGCCAGCGTTCTGACCGTTCTGGCCCTGAGCGAGCTGGGGGTGCCGGACATCTGGGCAAAGGCGGTGAGCGCCAACCACGGCAAGATTCTGGAGCGAACCGGCGCCCACCACGTGGTCTTCCCCGAGGCCGCGATGGGCGAGCGGGTCGCGCATCTGGTGACCGGAAAGATGATCGACTTCATCGAGTTCGACGATGACTTCGCCATTGTGAAGACCCGCCCACCGAAAGAGGCTCTCGGCAAGACGCTGGCAGAGTCAGCGTTGCGGACGCGCTACGGGATCACGGTGGTCGGGGTGAAGCGCGCCCGTCAGGACTTCACCTATGCGAAGCCTGACACCCTGGTCATCGATGGCGACCTTCTGATCATTTCCGGGCCGACGCGGAAAGTGGAACAGTTCGCAGCCTTGTCCTGACTGCCTAGGGCACTGGCCTAGTCTGCTTCCAATCAAGACCTAAAGTCGCCTAAGGGTCAAAAGTAGTCTTCCGCATTTCGTCGGAAAGCCGTCGCTCGGCCATCCGCGTCATCCATTTCGTGATTGACGCCGCCGCCGTCAGAAACCATCGTGAGTTGAGGTCCATCGGAGGGTAGCGTCATGATCGCCGTCTGGCTCGCGGGCCTCCTGCTCGCTGACCCGTCCGTTCCCACCGCGAACGCCGCCGTTCAGGACCCGGTGGCCCAGCAGGCTCCGGCCCAGCCCGATGTGGCGGTCGAACTGGAAGACGTGGTCGTCACCGGGCGGTCGCTCGACACCATGATCCGCAACTTCGTCGGTGAAGTCGCCGAGCCCAATCGGGGCCGGGGTCTCGCGCGCTGGGACGGCGAGATCTGCGTGGGGGTCAGCAATCTTCAGGCGGACGCGGCGCAGTATCTGGCCGACCGCGTTTCGACGGTCGCCGAGGACCTGGGTCTGCAACCTGGCGCGCCCGGCTGCGCGCCGAACATTCTGGTGATCGCGACCGATGACGCGGAGGGTATCGCGCGCACGCTCGTCAGCGAGCGCCGGCGGGCCTTTCGCATGGGTGGCGCGGGCATGGACCGGGGCGGATCGGCGTTGGAGGACTTTGTCGAAACGGACCGCCCTGTTCGCTGGTGGCAGATGGCGGTGCCGGTCGATGCCGAAACCGGGGCGCGGGCGACTCGCCTGGCCGGGGACTGCAACGGCATCAAATGTGGCGGCGGCGGAGGCCAAACCGTCCTGGCCTTCGCCCCCAGCACCAATGTTTTCGCGGCATCGCGCCTGCGGACCCAGTTCGTCGACAACCTGATCCGCGCCGTGGTGATCGTGGACGTCGATCAGGTACGCGACGTCTCCATCCTGCAGCTGGCGGATTACATCGCCATGGTGTCGCTGGCCCAGATCGACCCGGATGCGGACACCCGCGGCTATGCCTCCATCCTGAACGTGTTCAACGATCCGGACGGCAGCGCCAGCCTGACAAACTGGGACCAGGCCTTCCTCGGCGGCCTGTATGCAGCCGAGCGCAACGCCGCCGCTCAGATCGCCCGCCGCAGCGAGATCGTCGACGCCATCCACGACGCGCATGGCCGCTTGCGAGAGGGCGAGAACGGCGAGGAGCCGGGCGTCGAGGACTAGGTGCCCGTGCCAAGGCGCGGGGGCCGGGACGCGCCTGCCGCGTCCGGGTTCACTGATCGGGATTTGAGATGCTTCTGTTGCTTCTGGGATCCCTGTTGATCACAGGTCACTCCGCCGGGTCGTGGGCGGACGATGCGACCGTGTCGTCCCGAGGGGGTCTTTCCGCTTTCGGGCAGGTGCAGCAGGACGCCGCCCAGTCCGCGACGACCGAGCTTGAAGACATCGTGGTGGAGGGGCGTCCGCTCGCCGAGGCGACGACGGATTTCGTGGCGCGCGTGGTGTCGCCACCGCGCAGCCGGGGCGCGGCGACCTGGCACCGGCGGGTCTGCGTCGGCGTCGGCAATCTTCAGCGAGAGGCCGCCGAGTTCGTGGTGGATCGCATCGCCGCGGTCGGCGAGTCGGTCGGGCTGGAGGTCGGCTGGCCAAGATGTGAGCCACGGGTCTTCATCGTCTTCGCCGCCGATGCCGACGCCGCCGCGCGCGATCTGGTCGAGGCGCGGGGACGACGGTTCCGGATCGGTGTGTCTGGTTCCGACCTTGGCGACGCGGCGGTCGAGGCGTTCATGACATCGGATCGTCCCGTCCGCTGGTGGCAGTCGAGTGTTCCGGTGAATTCTCGAACAAACCGGTCCGTCGCGCGGCTGCCTGGCCAGGCCCCTTACGTCCCTCCGCCTAGGGAAGCGCTGACACGACCGCAGGCTTATGGAGGAAATGTCAACGCCGACGGCGCCTCCCGCCTCCGCAGTCCGCTGCGCGACGACCTGTCCCAGGTCATCGTCATCGTCGACATCGATCGGGTGGCAGGCACCGATCTGGGTGCCCTGGCGGATTATCTGGCGGTGATCAGCCTGGCGCAGATCAATCCGGAGCTGGATCCCGGCTCCTATGACACCATCCTCAGCCTGTTCTCCGAGGGGGCCAATCCGCCGCCCGGTCTGACAGACTGGGACCGGGCGTTTCTGCGCGGTCTCTATGGTGCCGAACAGACCGATGAGGCCGTCAACGGCAGGATCGGCAACGTCGCCCGGACGATGGCCGACGAAATCCGCGCGGGGCAGGACGGTCGGCGCGAGGACCGGTAGCCGTCTGGGCGGGGCGGCGAGCGGACAGGGTGCCGATCATTCCTGTGTTGTCGAGAGAAACGCCCGCGTCATCTCGATGGCCTCCACCAGGCTCATGCGCTGAACCTCGGCCCCCGGGGGCAAGGCGGCGAAGAGGCGGGTGGGGGTGGCGGCGTCCAGCATGACGAAGACGCCCCGGTCGTCAGCGCGGCGGATCAGGCGGCCGAACGCCTGGGCGATGCGGGCGCGGGCCAGGGCGTCGTCGTAGCCTTTCGCCCCGAACTTCTCGCGCCGGGCCTTGTGCAACAGATCGGGGCGAGGCCAGGGGACGCGGTCGAAGGCGAGCAGACGCAGAGACCGGCCGGGCACGTCGACGCCGTCCCTGACCGCATCGGTGCCCAGCAGGCAGCTGTCCTGTTCGGCGCGGAAGATGTCGACCAGGGTGCCGACCTCCAGCGGATCGACGTGCTGGGCGTAGAGGGGGATGCCGGCCTTGGCCAGGTCCGGCCCGAGGCGCTCGTAGACCGCCTTCAAGCGGCGAATGGCGGTGAACAGGCCCAGCCCCCCGCCGCCGGCCGCCAGGAACAGTTCGCGCATGGCCGCCGCCGTCTGGCGCGGATCGTCCTTGGCCACGTCGCCGACGACGATGACCCGGCTGTTGGAGGCATAGTCGAAGGGGCTTTCGACCTTCAGCGTCCGGGCCGGCTCGATCAGGCGGGCGGCGCCGGTGCGCATCCGGGCCATGCCGAACAGGTCACCGCCGCTGGTCTCTGCGATGGGGTCGGACAGGGTGGCGCTGGTCACCAGGACGCCGTGGGCGGGCAGGATGACGGCGGCCTCCAGCGGCACGGTCGGGTCGATCCAGTGACGGCGCAGCGCAACGTCGTGAATGCGGCCGAAGGCGGTCTCGACCGACAGCCAGTCGACGAAGTCGGGGTCCGGTTCGTCGCCGCCGTCCTGCAAGGCCGCCAGCATGGAGCGCCAGCCGGGTAGGGTCATGCGGGCGCGGCGGTCCAGGCCGCGAAGGGCCCCCTCGATCCGGGCGCGGGCCGAGCCGTCGAGTTCCGACGCCTCGTCGTCGAGGATGTCTTCGAGGTGGCGGGCGAGGGCCAGGAGGGGGGCCTCCACCGCCGCGATGGCCTGGGCGGCACCGCGCGCGGTTTCCAGCAGAGGCTCGGTCGCGGGGCGGACGGCGCATTCGGTGCCGAACTCTGAACCGGCGGACGAGGCGGCCTCGGAGGTGCGGGCGCGGATCTGTTCCAGAGCGGCCATCAGGAACTGTTCGATCGGGCCGACGGGGTTCACCTCTCCGCTGGGAGGCGCGATCCGGCCGGAGATGCCTTCGCCGGGCAGGGCGGCGGCGGCGCGGATGGCGTCCTGCAGCGCCTTCGCCGCCGCCTCGTTGTCGGCGCAGAGATCGCCCAGGCGCTGTTCCAGACCCCGGCCGCGACGGCCGCGCCCCTCCGGCCCGCGGATCCAGCGACGCAGCTCGGCCGCCTCCTGACCCGACAGGCAGGCGGAGAAGGCGCTGTCGGCCGCGTCGAACAGGTGGTGGCCCTCGTCGAAGACGATGCGCTTGAGCGCGGCGGTCTCATTGTCCTGCTTCAGGCCGCGCGCGGTGCGGGCGCCGTCGAAGGCGGCCTGGGTCATGACCAGGGCGTGATTGGCCACGACCAGATCGGCCCGACGGCTGGCGCGGATGGTCTTCTCGACGAAACAGGTGCGGTAGTGGGCGCACGCCGCGTGGACGCATTCGCCGCGCCGGTCGACCAGATTGCCCGCGCTGGCCTGGGCGCTCGGGCCGACCGCGAACAGGCCGGGCAGCCAGCCGGGGAAGTCGCCGCCGGTCATGTCGCCGTCGCGGGTTTGCATCGCCCAGCGGCTGGTGAGGGCCAGGCCGATCAGGTCGCCGTTCCCCAGCTGGGCCGCCTGCACCATGTCCTGGAGGTTCAGGAGGCAGAGGTAGTTCTCGCGGCCTTTTCGGACGACGGTCTTTCTTCGGCGTTCGGCGGGATCGGGCCACAGGGCGGCGCTCTCGCGGTCGATCTGGCGCTGGAGCGCGCGGGTGTAGGTCGAGACCCAGGCGGCCCCCTGATTGCGCTCGGCCCACAGGGAGGCGGGCGCCAGATAGCCCAGGGTCTTGCCCGTGCCGGTGCCGGCCTCGGCCAGCAGCATGCGCGGGCGGCCCTCCTCGTCGCGGGGCGAGAAGGCGTAGGCTGCCTCCGCCGCATAGTCGGACTGGGTGGGGCGGGCTTCGTCGAGCCCGGACTGCTGCAACAGCTTCTCCAGCCGGATGCGGGCGGATTCCGAGTCGACCGGGGCCGACCCCGCCTCCCCGCGCGGCGCTTCGTCCTCCCACTCCGGCAGTCGAGTCCAGACGTCGAGGCCCGAACCTCGATACTGCCGCTCGCGCAACGGCTGGGCCTGCAAAGCACCCGAGACCCGCCGGGCCCAGGCCCATCCGGCGCGCCCCAGCGTCTCGGCCAGGGTGAAGGCGTCCTCGCGGCGCGGATAGGCGGGATCGGCGAGTTCGCGCAGCAGGGTCGCGGCGGCGTCGCGCAGCGCGGCGGCCTGCGCCTCGGCCCCCTTGGGCTCGCTCATGCCCAGCGCCAGCGCCAGGCCGCTGGGCGACGGCGCGCAGAACGTCGCCGGGCGCACGAAGGCCCAGAGCTCGAGCACATCCAGCAGGTCCGACGATCGCGGCGGCGGCGACAGCCCCAGCCTTCGCGCCGTCAGGCTGGCGTGGGCGACCATGACGGCTCCGCCGGTGAACACGCCCTCCGCCGCGCCCCGCCCGATCTTCCTCGCGCCCGCCTCGTCGCAGACCGCCCCCGCCCCCGGCGGCACGGCCAGCGCCGGGGGTAGGTCGAGCCAGGGATCGGCGCCGGTCAGGCGGCGGTTGGTGATGACGGATTCGTCGGGCACCTTCGACAGATAGCCTCTGACGGGGTGAAACGGAACGGGAACATGCTATATCCCGGGGGTGACGCCTCCCGCCGCCAGTCTCCCGCCCCTGTTCGCCGACTGGTTCGCCCGGCGGGGCTGGGCACCGCGTCGGCATCAGCTGGAGATGATCGCGGCGGCGCAGGCCGGGTCGCACGCCTTGCTGGTCGCGCCGACAGGGGGTGGCAAGACGCTGGCGGGGTTCCTGCCCAGCCTGATCGATCTGGCCGAGCGGGGGCCGAGGCCCGAGTTCGGACCGGGCAGCGGCATCCATACGCTCTACGTCTCGCCGCTGAAGGCGCTGACGACGGACGTCGAGCGCAACCTGATGACGCCGATCCGCGAGATCGGGCTGAACATCCATGTCGAGAGCCGCACGGGGGATACCAAACAATCCAAGAAGCAGCGGCAGAGGGACAATCCGCCCGACATCCTGCTGACCACGCCCGAGCAGCTGGCCCTGTTCTGCGCCTGGGGCGGGGCGCGGGCCTATTTCGCCGACCTGAAGTGCATCGTGCTGGACGAGGTCCACGCCATCTGGTCGGGCAAGCGGGGGGACCTGCTGAACCTGGCGCTCGGGCGGCTGCAGAGCTTTTCGCAGGGACTGAGGCGGGTGGCGCTGTCGGCGACGATCGACGATCCGAAGCTGATCGCGGAGTGGCTGGCGCCTCATGTCCCTTCTCCCCTTGCGGGAGAAGGTGGCCCGTCAGGGCCGGATGAGG
>NZ_LJHU01000095.1 GCF_001295975.1 Brevundimonas sp. AAP58
GGGTACGAACGCCGGTGTTTGGGGTTGCCCCCTCCACCGCTTCGCGGTCCCCCTCCCCCGTTCCGCTGCGCTTCACAGGGGAGGAGACACACATGGCCGCACAACGCGGGAAGGACATCCTGCTGAAGATCGAGCAGGGGGCGGGGACGTATCAAACCGTCGCGGGATTGAGGGCGCGGACGATTTCGCTGAACGCGCGGACGGTGGATGCGACGGATGCGGACTCGGCCGGGCGGTGGCGAGAACTGCTGGGCGGGGCGGGGGTGAAGTCCGCCGCCGTGTCGGGGCAGGGGATATTTCGGGATGCGGCGTCGGATGCGCTGATCCGGGAGGCGTTCTTTGAGCAGGCGGCCAAGACCTGGCGGCTGATCGTGCCGGACTTCGGCACGCTGGAAGGGCCGTTCCTGGTGTCGGCGCTGGAGTACGCCGGCGATCACGAGGGCGAGGCGACGTTTGCGATCAGCCTGGCGAGCGCCGGCGAGATCGGGTTCAGCGCGGGATAGGGCTTAGGGCTTAGGGAGTAGGGAGTAGGGAGTAGGGAGTAGGGAGTAGGGAGGCTGGGCTGTGATGCTGGCGCGCGATGCGAGGTCCGGCCCCTTTTTTGCTCGCGACCCACTCCCTACTCCCTACTCCCTCACCTCATGGAGACAGGTGGATGGGTGCGAATGGCGTGCGCGGCGAGGCCGTGGTTCGGCTGGCGGGAGCGGAGCGGAGGCTGTGTCTGACGCTCGGCGCGCTGGCGGAGATGGAGACGGCGCTGGGCGTGTCGGGCGTCGAGGCGCTGGCGGAGCGGCTGCGGGCGTTGTCGGCGCGGGACCTGGTGGTGGTGCTGGCGGCGCTGCTGCGTGGCGGGGGCGAGGGGGCGTTCGCGGGTGAGCTGGATCGGGCGGCGGTGACGCCGAGGGAGGCGGCTGAGGCGGTGGCGGCGGGGTTCGCGGCGTCCTCCGGTCAAGCCGGAGGATGACGAACTCGATGGCTGAGTGGGGCGCGATGATGCGGGCGGCGGTGGCGATGGGGATTTCGCCCGAGGCCTTCTGGCGGCTGTCGCTGAAGGAATGGCGGATGCTGACGGTGCCTGTGGGGCCGGGGCCGATGGCGCGGCGCGAGCTGGACGAGATGATGAGGGCGTGGCCGGATATCGGTTCTCCCTCCCCCTCGGGGGAGGGTCGCTGAGCGCAGCGAAGCGGGGTGGGGGTGGCAGGGCTGGACGGCGGAGGCGTCGGAGGGTGGCTCGCCTTGCC
>NZ_LJHU01000096.1 GCF_001295975.1 Brevundimonas sp. AAP58
CGGGGATGGGTGGCCAGCACCCGCCGTATGATGTCTGGATCACCGACGACGCGGACGGGGTCATGCTCCAGGGCGGGGTCGGCGGCTATATGCAGACCTGGTACGAGCTCGTGGCGCTGGAGCGCTGATCAGCGTCAGGCCCGCTCGATGATGTTGATCAGGACGCCGTCCGGGTCGCGCAGCATGACCTCACGGTCGGTGCGACGCTGGGGTGTGTCCACCAGCCTTTCGGGACCGCTGAGGAAGCCCTGGCCGATGGCCGAAAGGCGGGCCGACAGGGCGTCTAGATCGGGACGGTGGAAGACCAGAACGCCTTCGCCGATGTTGACCGTCCCTTCGGTCTTCCGGACCCGCGCCAGATTCTGCCCGGTCACCTGGAACAGGGCGATCATGCCGTAGGGAGGGCCCTCGGCCTTCAGGATGCGGAAGCGGACTCCGGCGCCCTCAGCGAGGCCCAGCAGGCGCTCAAGCGGCGCCCCCTGCAAGGCGCCCTCGAACAGCAGTTCCGGCAGGCCGATGATGTCGCGGTAGAAGGTGGTCGAGGCCTCGAGGTCCGAGATGAATAGGGCGCACCGGACCAGCTGGCCAGTCGAAGGCGGCGTCTGGGCGACAGCCGCCGTGGCGAGCGCGGCGGGAGCGAGCGCGGAACCGATCAGGAGCGCGCGGCGGTTGGTCGTCATGGGATCATCCTCCAACGGTCTGGGAGAGCATGAGGTCGGCCACGGCGGCCGGGGCGGTGATCATGGCGTCGTGGCCGGTCGCCAGGGTAGAGACGGACCAACTCGGGTCATTCCTTAGGCGAGCGTAATGCGCCGGGAAGGACGCCATTGGCAGGACCGGATCGACGCAGTGCACATAGGAGCGGCGCAAACGGTCGGAGCCGCCGTTCGTCAGCCGGATCGGGTCCAGCCAGGTCTTGAGCGGATGGGGCGTCAGGCGGCGCTTAAGCCATGCTTCGTCCTCAGTGCCTGCCGCGACGCCGAAGATCGTGACGTCGGGGAAGACCTGCATGGCCACGCCGTCGGGAGCGAGCGCGCGCAGGCCCGCTTCTGTCGCGGCCGCTGCTTCTGGTGTGATGCCCGGTGACTGGGTGATCATGGTCTCGCCGTCCGACGGCACGGCGGCGTCCAGATAGAGGACCGAAGAGATCCGGTATTTCAGGCGATCGCAGACACCTGTGACCACCATGCCGCCATAGGAGTGGCCGCAGAGATGGATCTGGGTCAGCTCCTCGGCCTCGATGACAGCGACGACGTCCTGGATGTGGGTGTCCAGCCCAACGTCCGGCCGCATCAAGTGAGCCCGCTCGCCGCAACCGGTCAGGGTTGGCGTCAGTACCCGGGCACCGGTCGATTCCAAGCGTTCGGCGACACGACGCCAGCACCAGCTGCCATGCCACGCGCCGTGCACCAGAAGGAAGACGGGGCGCGAGCTTGCCGCTCGCGCCCCGCTGTGGG
>NZ_LJHU01000097.1 GCF_001295975.1 Brevundimonas sp. AAP58
CCCCCCCCAGCCACTAGCCACCAGGTCAGGCGGCCTGCTTCTGGCTGGCCGGGTGGAAGAACAGGGCCTGGCTGATCGCTGCCTTCACCGTTTCCGGCTGGAAGGGCTTGGTGATCAGGAAGGTCGGCTCGGGGCGCTCGCCGGTCAGAAGGCGCTCGGGGAAGGCGGTGATGAAGATCACTGGCACATCGAAGCGCTTGAGGATGTCCTTGACCGCGTCGATGCCGGACGAGCCATCGGCCAGCTGAATGTCGGCCAGCACCAGACCCGGACGGTGACGGGCGACGGAGTCGACGGCTTCGTCATGGGTGGTGGCAGTGGCGGTGACGCGGTGGCCGAGTTCCTTCACCAGGCTCTCGATGTCGGCGGAGATGATGGCCTCGTCCTCGATGATCAGGACGTCGGTGGCCAGTTCGGCGTCGATCTCGGCCTGGGCCTCGGCGATCAGGCGCTCGACCGACGGGACGTCCGATCCGAGGATCTGGGCGGCCTCGGAGGGGGTGAAGCCCTCCAGGGCGGTCAGAAGGAAGGCCTGGCGCGAGCGGGGCGCGATGCGCAGCAGGCGATTGGCGGGATCCTCGTGGCCGAGCGCCGCCGTGTTGCCTTCCAGCTGGGCTCCGGTCGAGGACCAGATGGCGTGGAAGACGTGATACAGGGCGACGCGCGGGGTCATGTCCGGAGACAGCTGGCGTTCGCCGGCGGCCAGGGCCTCGAGCGCCACGCGGACGTAGTTGTCGCCCGTCGACTGCTCGCCGGTGAGGGCGCGGGCGTAGCGGCGGACGTAGGGCAGGTGCGGCGCGAGTCTGGCCAGAAGGCTCATTGTATCTTGGTCCCCGACAGGTCTTCGACGCCCCAGCTTGGGCGCTCATCTGCGACGAAACGTGCCACCTCGGCCTCGGTTCCAACCGGTCCATCCAGCTTGGCAATAAAATTCGTATCCGGCGGAACCGGTGTACGGGGATGGCGTTGACCGGTTTGACAAACAGAGACCGGGCGACGACCCGGCCCGTGTCCTTGCGTGAATGAGACCAACCCTGGCGGCCCAACACACCATGATCGACACCCCCGACCCGCGCCGCAAGGGCGCTGCGTCCAAGTCCGAAGGCTCGGATCTAGAAGAGGCCCGTCTGCGCCAGCAGGCCATCGGCGTGAAGCTGCGCCACCTGTTCGACGAGGTCGTCAACGAGCCGGTGCCCGATGAATTCCTCGAGATCCTTCGCCGCGCTGATGAACGCAAGGCGGGCGGAGAGACGTCGTGAGCGCGGCCCGCAACACCGCGCCCAAGCCGCCGTCGGCCGACGACGAGGGCTTCAAGCGCGAGCTCGTGACGCTGATCCCGCATCTGCGCGCCTTCGCACGCACGCTGACGGGTGATGCGACGGCGGCCGACGACCTGGCGCAGGACGCCATGATGAAGGCGTGGGACGCGCGCGCCAGCTATCAGATGGGCACGAACATGAAGGCCTGGACCTTCATGATCCTGAGAAACCAGTTCTATTCCGAGAAGCGCCGGTCGTGGCGTCAGTCGCAGCTGGATCAGGAAGCGGCCGAGCGGACGCTGGTGGCCGTCGACGATCCCGAAGCGCCGGTTGCGCTGGATGAACTGCGTCAGGCGCTGAACACCCTGCCCGAGGAACAGCGCGAGGCGCTGATCCTGGTGGGCGCGGGCGGCTTTGCCTATGAGGAGGCGGCCGAGATCTGCCAATGCGCGGTGGGCACGGTGAAGAGCCGGGTCAGCCGGGCACGCAAGGCTTTGCTGGCGACACTGGAGCGCGGCGGATACGCCCGCGACGGCCGCTCGGCGGGAGACGCCATGCGCTCCATCCTGGCCGATGCGGACCGTCTGAGCGCGGCCCGTCAGGGCTGAGCCCGTGTCGCCGGTCGGATCAGACCAGGGCCCGAAGCGGCGTCGCGACTCGCAACACACGGCGTCGCGCTTCCTGGGCCGGTCACGTGGACTGGCGCGGTTCGAGGGCATCCGTTTCCGGCTGGGGCTGGCCCTTGCCGTCGCACTGTTGCCGATACTGGCGCTGCCCGCGGTTCTGGCCTGGGCCGATCTGACGCCGCTCGGCAACTTTCTCGCGCCCGTCGTGGCCTGGGTGGTGGCCTTCGCCACCGTGATGTGGGTGACCGAGCGCATCGTGGTTCGATGGCTCGACTATCTGGAACGGATCGCGGCGCTCTATGCGCGCGGGCGGTATTCGGTGCGGCCAGTGCAGGCCACGCATGCCCCGTCGGAGGTGCGTCGGCTGGCGGGGACGCTGGATACCCTGGCCGAAGCGATCGATACGCGGGATCGCTCGCTGACCGACAGCCTGACCGAGAAGGACGCCCTGCTGAGGGAGATCCATCACCGGGTGAAGAACAATCTGCAGATCATATCGTCCCTGCTGTCGATGCAGCAGAGGGCTCTGAAGGACGAGCCGGCCAAGGCGGCGCTGGGCGATACGCGCCAGAGGATTTCGGCGCTCGCCCTCATCTATCGCACCCTCTACCAGTCCGAGGACATCCGGCACGCCGACGCGCGCGAGTTCCTGAACGAGCTGGTCGGGCAACTGGTGGCGGGCGAGAGTGGACGCGGGCCACTGGTCGCCAGCACCGTCGAGGCCGACAGTCTGGTGGTCGATCCGGACAAGCTGGCGCCGCTCGCGCTGTGGCTGGTCGAGGCGGTGACCAATGCCCAGAAGCACGCCTTCGCGGGGCGGGGCGGGACGTTGGCGGTGCGGTTCAGGGTTCAGGGTGAGACAAGCGTGCTGGAGGTCGAGGACGATGGCCCGGGACCATCCAGCCAGGCGATCCAGACGGGGGTGGGACGGACGCTGATGGGCGCCTTCGCCAAGCAGCTGAGGGGCGAGGTCGAGATCGTTGCTGGCAGGCCGAGGGGCACGATCGCGCGCATGGTGTTTGCCACCCCCGAGGTGGCGAAGCCCACCGATCCGCGCGATCTGGAGCGGGTGGACGCCGTCGTGAAGCCGGGAACCCTGTCGCGGCGGCCGCGTTGATCGGTGGTACCGGCGGGTCCTCCCCCACCGCCTCGTTTCAGGAGTTTCCCATGCGCAAGGTCTTCGTCCTCTTCGCCGCCGCCGCCGCCCTGACCACGGCGGCCTGCAACACCGTCGCGGGCGTGGGCCGCGACACCGCCGCCGCCGGTTCGGCCGTGACGCAGGCCGCGGAAGACGCCAAGAACTGATGCAGGTGCGACCGGTGGCCTGAGCGCCCCGCCACACTCATGACGCGGAAAACCCCGTCGGCCCGGCCGGCGGGGTTTTCTCTTGTCCGCCTTCCCGGCGCTTGGCTACAGTTTTTCTTTTCCGCTCATCCCGGCGAAAGCCGGGACCCAGTTCTTTCGCAAGGCGGGTGTTTGGGATCAGCCCCTCAGGCAGGTTTCCGAGATCGACGCGCCCAAAGCACTGGGTCCCGGCTTTCGCCGGGATGAGCGGGTGGGGGAAGCCTGAATGACCGATCATGCCGCGACGCCGTCTGGCCCTGACCAAGCAACCGAGAAGGAACCCGGCCTGAAGACCGTGGTGGGGGCGTCGGCCGCCGGGACGGCGTTCGAGTGGTACGACTTCTTCATCTTCGGCTCGCTGACGGCCGTGATCGCGCGGCACTTCTATGCCGATGTGGGGGAGGCCGCGTCCTACATCCTGGCGCTCCTGACGTTCGGGGTCGGGTTCGTGGTGCGGCCGCTGGGGGCGCTGGTGTTCGGCTGGTTCGGCGACCAGACGGGGCGCAAGAAGACGTTTCTGGTGACTATCACCCTGATGGGGGCGGCCACCGTCGGGATCGGCCTCTTGCCCGACTATGACGCCATCGGCATCGCCGCCCCGATCCTGCTGATCATTTTGCGGATCCTTCAAGGGTTCGCCCTGGGCGGCGAGTACGGCGGGGCGGTGATCTATGTGGCCGAGCATTCGCCGGCCCCGCGTCGCGGCTATCTGACCGGATGGATCCAGACGACGGCGGCGCTGGGTCTGATCGGGGCGTTGAGCGTCATCCTGGCGACGCGGGCGATCGTCGGCGAAGAGGCGTTCAACGAGTGGGGATGGCGCATCCCCTTCCTGCTGTCGTTCTTCCTGCTGGTCATCTCGCTGTGGATCCGGCTGAAGCTGAACGAGAGCCCGGCGTTCAAGAAGATGGAGGCCGAGGGCGGGGCGAGGCGGGCCCCGTTCCGGGAATCCTTCGCCCAGTGGAAGAACCTGAAGTTCGTGCTGCTGGCCCTGTTCGGGACCATGATCGCCCAGGGCGCGGTCTGGTACTGCGGCTACTTCTATTCCCGCTTCTTCATGGAGCGGATCCTCAAGGTCGAGGTCTCGACCGTGGACATGATCATGCTGGCCCTGACCTTGGTGTCGGCGTTCCTGTATGTCTTCTTCGGCTGGCTGTCGGACAAGGTGGGCCGAAAGCCGGTGATGCTGTTCGGCATGGTCCTGGCGCTGGTGGCCTTCTTCCCCGGCTTCCAGGCCCTGACACGGGCGGCCAATCCGGCGCTGGCGGAGGCCCAGGTCTCTGCCCCGGTGACGGTGATCGCCGATCCGGCGACCTGCGCCCTGCAGTTCGATCCGGTCGGCAAGACGGCCTTCGCCAGCTCCTGTGATCTGGCCAAGACGGTGCTGTCCAACGCCGGCGTCAGCTATTCCAACGTCGCGGCCGAGCCGGGCTCTCTGGCGCGGGTGCGGATCGGGGACGTCGAGGTGGCCTCGGTCGAGGGCGAGGGCCTGGCGGCGGCCCAACTGACCGCGGCCAAGGCGGATGTGGAGGGGCGGATCAAGGCGGCCCTGACGGCGGCGGGCTATCCCGAGCGGGCCGATCCGGCGCGGGTCGACATCCCGATGGTGTTCGCCATCCTGATGATCTTCATCGTGGCGGCCACCGCGCTGTATGGGCCGCAGGCGGCGTCGCTGGTCGAGCTGTTCCCCACGCGGGTGCGCTACACGGCCATGAGCCTGCCCTACCATGTCGGCACCGGCTGGGTGGGGGGCTTGTTGCCCGCGACCAGCTTCGCGCTCGTGGCGGCGTCGGGAAACATCTATTTCGGCCTGTGGTATGCCGTGGTGTTCACGGCCATCGCCGTCCTCGTGACCGTCTTCCTGATGCCCGAGACCAAGGGGCGCGACCTCGACACCATTGGGCAATAGGCCCTTTGCGCCCCCCGCTCGCGGGAGGGGAACCGGCTGGACACAGGCAACGTTTGCGGATCGTGTCAGCAAGGTGTCGCGAAATCATGGTTGGAAGAGGCTGGGTTTCGAGTCAGACTGTGTGGAAGTTGACGGCGGTGAGGGGACCGTTGGTGCGTCTGGGAGGATCCGTAACGAGCGTTATGGCGCTGGCGGCCCTGGCGGCCCCGGCGCTGGCGCAGGCGTCTCTGGACCCGACGTCGTTCGGCCCCGGTGCCTCTGATCATTCCCGCGCGGCCGCCACGGCGCTGACCGCCAGCCTCAATCGTCAGCCGGGTGCCTATGTCGCCCCGCCAGTAACCCACCCGACCACACAAGACCGAGCTGTCGATGCCCCTGTTCAGGGCGCGGGACAGCGCGGCCGTGCCGCGTCGGTCGCGCTTTCCCCAGCGCCGATGATGGCCGTTCAGCCGACGACCGCCCTCGGCGATGACGGATGGTCGGACCAGGAGCGGCAGAACTCCGCCTCCATCACGGCGCGGCTGAACCAGCAGGCGGGGTTCAATGTGACGGTCGACCGGGCGTTCGGCCCGGCTCTGGAGTTCGCCACGGATTATCAGCCCATCGCCGCCGGAAGCCCCTTCGCGGCGACGACGACCCGGGACGTCTGGCGCGAGGGGGAGGGGTATTCAGAGCGCCTTCGCCTGCGCCAACGTGGCGAACTGCGTCGCGCGGACGGATCGCCCCTGCCGCTCACGTCGCTGGATCAGGCGGCGTTCGAGGCGGATGGCTATGACTTCACCTATACCCGCGGATGGGAGGCGGCGCGGGGCTATACAGCGTCTGGCCTCGAAGTCACCCTGACCCCTCACGCCGGGCTTGGAATTAGCGATCGCGGCGGTCGAGCCGAAGCGGGCGCGACGCTGACCATCGGCGGCGACCTCGACAGAATGGTTCCGGAAGGCTCCGAGGCCTATGGCGATCGGGCACGGTGGTATCTCTATGCGGCCGGATCCGGAACGGCGGTGGGTTATAACTTCGCGCGCAACCGCGACGGCGAGTATGCGCGGTCTGGCGTCAGCCGGGATTCGGGCTCGTTCCTGGGGGACGCCTCCGTCGGCGTGGCCCTCAGGCGTGGCTCCATGCAAGGTTCGTTCGGCCTGGTCTATCGCGAGGTCGAGGCCGAAGGACTGCGTGGCGGCGAGGGCTTCGACCGCGATGTTTCCGAGGGGCTGGTGGCATTCCAGCTGTCGATCAAGCCGGAGTAGGGATTAGGGATTAGAGCCCTGCCCACGAGAGCCGTGCGTCTCGTGAAGAGTGAACTCTGGTCCGACCTTGCTCCCTCTAATCCCTATTCCCTGATCCTTCACTAGAACCACCCCTTGCGCTTGAACCACATCAGCGGGATGGCCGACGAAAGCGCCATCAGGCCGAGCGCGAGCGGGTAACCCCACCACCACGTCAGCTCGGGCATGTGCTCGAAGTTCATGCCGTAGATGGCGCCGATCAGGGTCGGCGGCATGAGCGCCATCGTCACCAGCGACAGGACCTTGAAGATCGAGGACTGCTGGATGTTGATCAGACCCAGTGTCGCCGACAGCTGGAAAGTGATCCCGGCCGCAACGGCCTGACTGTGGGCCAGAAGACTGGAGGCGTCGCGGCCCAGCGACTTCAGGTGCTCGCGCTTGTCCGCGTTCATTTCCAGCCGTTCGTCCAGCGCCACGAAGGCGAAGACGCGCGACAGGCCCGCCAGGCTCTGTTCGATGCGGCTGTTGGCGATCTGGGCGCGGCCGAGCTTGGTGATCAGGTGGCGATAGCCGACCGTCGTGTCGGCGCCCGAGAATATGTGGGTCGAGACCCCTTCGACCTTGTGAGCCGTGCGCGACAGGACCTCCGAGGCGCGGTCGATGATGGCCTCCATCAGGTTCAGGAACATGTCGGCGCCGGATTCGCAGAGATAGGGCTCGCGCTCCAGCTTGTCGGTGAACATGGTGAAGGGGCGCGGGTCGAAATAGCGGATCGTCACCAGCGGCCCGTGGGTCAGGATGAAGGTGACCGGGTCGACCGTGGGCAGCTCCATCTCGGAGTTGTGGATGATGTCGGCCGTGACGTAGGTGGCCCCGTTTTCGCGATAGAGGCGGCTGGAGGCCTCCAGCTCGCTCATTTCCTCTCGGGTGGGGATGGACAGGCCGAGCGCCTGTTCGATGGCGGTGTCTTCCTCGCGCGTCGGTTCAATAAGGTCGATCCAGAGCGTGTCGGGCGGCAGGGTCCAGTCGGTCCCGACCATCTCGACGCCTTCGCAGGCGGCGCAGCCCGAACGATAGATGCGGATCATCCGGGCGGGGTCTTCGGGGTTGCGGTCAGGGCTGACCGGAGCCGCCGGTGGCGGCGCGGGCCATCTGGCGACCGGCCTCCATCCCTTCGCGGGCCGAATTGTAGATGAAGCCGTAGGTCGGATAGACGGTGGTGCCGAGGTCGTTGATCGGGTTGTACCAGACCTTGACCGCGCTCCAGTCGTTCTGGCCCGAGACGTCGACGACGGTGACGTTCTCCTCGACGCGGCCGCGGCTGCCGCCCCAGTTGGCGTGGGTCACGCGGATCACCCGGTCGGTCAGGATTTCTGAGACGACGGCGACGTGGCCGCGGCTCATGCGCCCCTCGGGCCGGAACACGAGGACCGAGCCGGTCTCGGGCGCGCGGCCAGTGCGGAAGCGATCCACGGCCTGGTTCCACCAGGTCCAGGCGTCGCCGAAGATATTGATGCCCGAGAACATGCGCGCGAAGGTCACGCACTGCCAGTAGGGCTCGTCCGCGCGGACGGGAGAGGGAGACAGGGCGAAGAGGCCAAGGGTCGCTGCCAGGGCAGCGGCGGTGAGCCGTTTCGTCATGTGCGATTGTTTCCGACTGTTACGCGCGACCTCTCCCTAGACGATAGCGGGGAGAGGTTGAAGTCCCCTTTCAGGCGAGCTTGGGGTCCGGGCGTCGCAGGGCCGCGCGGGCGGCGCGACGGTCAGCGAGACCTCTGAGCGCCTTGCGGGCCGGGTGTTCGACCAGATGGTAGGCGATGGCGGCGACGACCGGCAGGGCCAGGACGACGGCCAGCCACACGAAGAGTTGAAGCTTCTTGTCCTCGGCGCCGGTCAGGCGCGCGGCGGCGTTCACGGCCAGCAGCTGCCAGGGCACCAGCACCATGTAGACGGCGTAGGAGATCTCTCCGAGGTAGACGGCGGGGCGCGAGGCCAGCCAGCCGGCCGAGGCGTTCGACAGGGCGCCCAACGCCAGGATCAGGCCGCCGGCGAAGACCACGACGACGCCGTCTGGAGCTTGCAGAGAGGCGGCGATGGCCATGCCGGCGACCGACGCCAGCGCCAGCCATCCGGGGCGCTTCAGCCCTCCGCGACGGTGCAGCAGGTAGAGGGCGCAGCCGTAGGCGAAACAGGGGACGATCCGCAGCGCGCCCCAGCGGAAGGTGGCCTCGGTGAGCGAGAAGCCCGCCAGCGCCTGGAACCCGGCGTAGAGCAGGACCATCGCGGCGATGGCCCCGGCGACGGCGGCGAGAGGTCGCTCGCGTAGCCGCCAGGCGACGAAGGCGAAGGCGGGGAAGGTCAGATAGGCGAACCACTCCGCCGAGATCGACCAGGAGGAGTGGTTCCAGCCGGCCTCGGGCGCCAGACCCCAGGCGTGGAGCATGAAGATGTGGGCGGGCAGGGATTCCCAGCTCAGCACATTGCCGTCGATGGCCATGCCGGCGGCGAGCGCGCCGAGCCCCAAGACGCCGACGCCGATCAGGGTCGCCAGATGCAACGGATAGACCCGCGCGATCCGGGCCCAGAGGAAGCCGCCGTAGCGGAAACAGCCTTCGCCGAATGCCTTGAGGTAGACGTGGCTGAGGATGAAGCCGGACAGGACGAAGAAGAGCTCGACGCCGAGATAGCCCTTGGCGACCAGGTTCGGCGTCAGGCTGACGTCCAGATTGGGCCAGAAGGCATACAGGGCGACCCAGGCGGCCGCGAAGAAGCGCAGCGCCGTAAGCGCCCGCAGATCCTGGGGTGTCTCGATCTGGGTCATGGTGCCCATCCTTGCGCAGGATGGGCGCCGGAACCGTTAAGGCGGCCTCGACCGATGAAGCCCTAGGGCCGGGGCTCGCTGTTCAGGAAGGCGAAGTCGGCGGCGCAGCCGTTCAGCGTCTGACCGCCCAGCTCGACGCGGGCTGTGAGCGGATAGGTGCGGTCGCTCATGCCGTCCGAGCATTCGGTGGCCATGAGGGTGACGACCAGCGCCGTGCCGTCGTCGGCGGCGGAGGCGTAGACGGCCGTGGTGCCCTGAAGCGTCGGGCCTGGATTGGCGACGCGCAGGCCCTCGCTGTCGACGGCGGTGTAGACCAGGGCGTCCGGCGTGATGTCGACGCCCCAGAAGGGCTCGGTGCCCAGCGCGCGCAGCGGCTGGTTCAGATCGACGCCGCCCAGGACGGCGGGCTCGGCGGGTTGGGCGGGCGCGGGGGCCTCGACCGTGGCTTCCGAACAGGCGGCGACCGCGAGGACGGCGGCGAGGGCGGCGAGGCGTTTCATGCGCGGGCTCCGAACGCGAACAGGGGCGCACAGAAGCCTTCGCGCCGTGGCGGGTCAAGGGCGCTCGCGGGCCGGGCGGAGGGCCCTTAAGCTCAGGGCATGACGATTCGGTCCCGGACCGCCCCAGAGGCTCTGGAGTTCTTCGCGGGCGGGGGCCTGGCGGGGCTGGGGCTGTCCGGGTTCGAGGTGACCTTCGCCAATGACATCGATGCGATGAAGGCACGAGCCTGGCGGGCGAACCACAGCGGTCGTCTGCACGAGGGCGATGTCTGGGGCCTGACGGCGGCGGAGGTGCCTGGGCGGCCAACGCTCGCGTGGGCCTCGTCGCCCTGTCAGGATGTGAGCCTGGCGGGCGCGCGGGCAGGGCTGGGGGCGCGGCGGTCGGGAGCCTTCTGGGGGTTCTGGCGGCTGATGCAGGCGCTGGACGCCGAGGGACGTGGGCCGCCGATCGTGGTGATCGAGAACGTGGTGGGGTTGCTGACGTCGGGCGGCGGCGAGGACTTCGCCACCGTGTGCCGCGCAATGGCGGAGGCGGGCTATCGCGTCGGTGCCCTGGAGATGGACGCGGCGCTGTGGCTGCCGCAGTCGCGGCCCCGGCTGTTCATCGTGGCCATGCGGGGTCTCGGGGGCGCGACGTTGGGCGGGCCTGTGGAGCCATTCCATTCGGCGCGCGTGAGGGCGGCGCACGCCCGGCTGGACGATGCCACGCGAGCGGCATGGGCGTGGTGGTCGCTGGCGGCGCCGGCTCGGCGGAACCTGTATCTGGCGGACCTGCTGGATGCAGACGACGGCGCGGACTGGTTCGGGGCGGATCAGACGCGCGCGCTGCTCGCGCTGGCGTCGCCGCTGCACCGGCAGAGGCTGGACGCGGCGGCGTCGTCCGGCGAGCGGCGTGTGGCGGCGGCCTATCGGCGGGTGCGGGTCGAGGCGGGGCGGAAGGTGCAACGTCTGGAGATGAGGTTCGACGGCTTGGCGGGGTGCCTGCGGACGCCGGCCGGGGGATCGTCGCGGCAGTATGTGATCGTGGCCGAGGGCGGCCGCATCCGGGCGCGGCGACTCACAGCCCGAGAAGCGGCGCGGCTGATGGGCTTGCCTGAGGACTATCGGCTGCCGGGCTCCGAAAACGCGGGGCTGAAGCTGATGGGCGACGCGGTGGCCGTCCCGGTGGTGCGGGCGTTGTCGGAGGGGCTGCTGCTGCCCGCCGCGCTTGGGCTTGGTCGTTTCGCGGCTTGAACAACCCACTTCCGCCGGGATGAGCGGAAGAAAAGCGGAGGGTTAGTCGTCGCGGCCGGGGTCGAGGGTGTTGTCGACCTGGTCGTCCCAGCCTTCACGGTGGGACTTGAAGGCCAGCGCCATCAGCAGCCAGGTCAGGCCGACGGTGCCGAGCACGCCCAGGCCCATGGCGATCCAGCCGTGGATGGGCATGGGTCCGCCGCCGATGGCGACCCAGAACCAGCCGAGCGCCGCCGTCGCCAGGGCGGAGAGGCCGAGGGCAAAAAGGGTGGTCAGGACGTGGCGGACGACAGGGTGGCCCATGCGCGCCGCCTTAGCACAGGCGAGGCCTCCGCGCCCGCGACACGATGCGGCGCTTTAGCGCTGGACCCACTGGCCGGCGGCGTTGCGGTACCACTGGCCCGACGGGATGCGGGGCAGGAGCTGGCTTTCGAACATCCGGGCGGCGGCGACCTCGGTCGTGGTGCCGGCAGCGCGGGCGCGTTCGCCGTAGGCGTCGCGGCGGGCGTCGTTCGTGACGGTCACGGCCTGGGTCAGGGGCGCGCCGGTCGAGGCGGTGCGGAAGCCGAGGTAGCCGTCGGCCTGCTCGCCGACCACGCCCTGGGCCTTGGCCTGATCGATCAGGGCCTTTTGCTCATTGGTCTGACCGAAGGCCGCGCCAGCGGCGACGCCCAGCGCGGCCACGGCGGCGCCGAGCACGAAGAGCTTGTTGAGGGTCATGCGACGGGTTTCCATCAGAACAGGTTGGGGTTTTCGGCCAGCAGGTCGCGCAGTTCCTGATCCAGCCGGACGCGGACGTCGGCGTCGAGCTTGGCATAGATCTGGATCGGGTCGACCTGAAGGCGGATTGTGGGGGTGCAGCCGGACAGGACCACGGCCGCGCCGACGGCGAGAAGAACGGTGCGAACGAGGCGCTTGGGCGGGGTCATCGTCAGGGTCTCCGGCGAAGGAACGCTTTCACTGCCACGGTGGATGCCTGTCGGCGAGTGAATGGGTCGTGAACGGTCAGGGTTGGTCTCCGTTGCGGGCGCGATTGACCTCCAGCAGGTCCGAGACGAGCTGGTTGACGTTGAGCGTGGTGTCGAGCGTCAGGTCGATGCCGGTGTTGGACGGCAGGGGCAGGGGCCGGTTCAGGAACTCGCGGCTGATGAACTCGGCCAGCGACAGACGGATTTCCTGACGCTCAGGCGGATCGTGGCGACCGACGATGCGGAAGAGGACGCCGATGCGGCCTTCATCGAGGCTGTTCACATCGGCGGACAGGATGTCGAAGGCGAGGTTCTCCATCGCCTGATAGGCCAGGTCCTCGACCGTGCCGGGCGGGACCGCTCCGCCGCCTCCGGCCTGGAGCCCCGTCAGCGCCTCGCGCTGGATCGACAGGCGACCGGGCTGGTCGGCGGCGAGGCGGCCACCGGTGATGCGCACGCCGCTGTCGGGATCATAGGTGAAGGGCAGACGGCCGGAGACGATGGCGTCCAGCGCCACCTTGTCGCCAAAGCCCGATCCGGCGATCAACTCCCCCAGCTGGACCCGCTCCAGCACGATGACGCCCGAGAAGGGGCGGCGATCCAGCGGCACGCTGAAGGGCTCGATCCGCACCAGGCCCCCGGCTGCCTGTATGGCCCCGCCGTCCACCGTGATGGCGGCCTTGTCGAGCGCGAAGGTCAGGTCGAGGTCTGTGAAAGGGGCGATGGATTCCAGGGTGGCGACGCGCAGCGTCTGGCCCGGCGCGGTGGTCAGCGGCGCGAGATTGGTGAAATCGATGGTGCCGGTCAGGCCCTTCACGGGACCGGCGGGGCTGACGAAGTCGATGTTCGGAATGACCAGGCGGCCGGAGCTGGAGCCGCCTTCGGTCAGGTCGGGACTCCAGTCGATGCGGCCGGTGAAGGCGGCCGAACCCGTGGCGGGGGACTGGACGAAGTCGGCAGCGAGCGGGCTCAGATCGGCGGGCTGGAGGCCGCCCTCGGCGAAGGTCAGGTCGGGGGCGTCGATGCTGACGCCGCCTCGGCCGGTGATTCCGTCATGCGCCAGGGTCAGGCGGCCAAGCGGATGGCCGAAGCGGGCGAGGTCGAAGGTGCCCGACCATTGCGCGTTCGCCAGCCCGGCGCGGCCCTGGGCGATCAGGGTGTTGAAGCGGAGGGGCACGGTGGCGTCGTTGATCGTCGCCGTGTCGATGCGGGCGTCCAGGCCGAGGCCGGCGGAGGACCCCGTCGCGATCAGGTTGCCCGAGGCGTCGGAGAAGGCCAGCGCCAGGAAGGGAGCCTGGGCGGCGACGTCGCGCAGGTCGCCCGTGACGCGCCAGCCGCCGCCCTGGGCGACCAGAAGGGGGGCCGCGGTCGGGCAGAGACGGCCAGAGATCGAGACGATGTCGTTCTCGTCGAGGTCGAGGCGGTCCGCCGTCACGCCCAGGCAGTCGGACGGGGCGTAGGTGACGCGGCCGTTGTCGCTGGCCAGCAGGCCCGCCGTGCGGATGGCGACGCCGCGCGCGGGCGTGAAGTCGAGGCGGGCCAGGCCGTCGATGCGGGCCTGGAACCCGCCGGGGGTCAGGCGCCAGTCAGGGATGGCGAAGGCGGCCTCGGGCAGGCCGCCTCCGCGCGTGGCGGTGAGCGTCAGGGCGCCGCCGCCGCTCTGTCCGGGGCGGGCCTCGAAGATCGGGCGGGCCACGGGCGAAAGGGTCAGGACGCCGCCGTTCGCGGGAGAGATGCGGGCGGGCTGGGTCAACGCGACGCGGACACCGTCGCTGTTGGAGGTCAGGCGCAACGACGGCGCGGACAGGGAGAAGGCGCCGAGCGCACGCTTGAGCTCGGCAAGTTCGGGCCCGTCGTCACGGGCGACCGCGCCGAACAGGGGCCAGGTGCCTCGCGCGGCCGCGAGGGAGCCGGTCAGCGTCAGGGGCGTGGCGGATTCCGAGGCGTAGTCGAGCGTCTGGCGGCCTGTCACATCGGACAGCACGAGGTCGCCCGAGGCGACGCGGGCCATGCGCGTTCGGATGGGTCCAGCGATGGAGACCTGTCCGCCGTCGACCCGGGTCGCCGCGATGCGCCCCTCGGCCAGGGTAATGTCGGTACTCGCCGCCGTCGCAGCGGGGGTGGTCAGCCGGGTCGCGGTCAGCCGCGCAGTCGCCGCGCCGTCGAAGCCGAGGGTGTTGATCCAGCCTGTGGCCTGACCCTGGGTCGAGAGGGTCAGCACGGCGTCATCGGCGACGGTCTGGCCCAGCGCCAGGCGGTCGCCGCTCAGCCGCAGGTCGATGTCGGCCCGGCCGTCGCCGCGGCGGGCCTGCATGTCCGGATAGGGCAGGGTGCCGGTCAGGGCGAGGTCGAGGCCCTGACCCTGGAGGCCGGGGGCCTCGGCCTTGTCCGCGTCCAGGCCCAGCCGCACGGCGACACGATCGCCTGTCGTGGTCAGGTCCAGCGTCCCGCCCAGGCTCCGGACGTCGATGTCGCCGCTGCGCAGGCTGGCGGTGGGCATGCGGGCGGCCATGCGCATCAGCTTGCCGTCGTCGATGCTGGCGTCCGCCAGCACGGAGATCGGGCCGTATTCCGTATCGAGCCGCAGCCGTCCGGTCTCGATGATGACGACGGGGCCGCGCTGGTCAGGGCGGGGCGGACGACCGGTGAACTCCTCGATCAGAGGATCGAGCGATCCGAACGAGAGTTCGCCGTCGCGCCAGGTCGCGCGCATGACCGGCCGGACGAGACGGATGCGCGATGGAGTGACGCCCATGCCGCCGCTGGCCCAGGGCATGACGAGGGCATAGTCGACCTCGACACGCTGGATGGTCACGTCGGGGTCGGCCGCGTCGCCGATGCGGACACGGCCGACGAAGCCGTCGAGCTCGACCCGCTCGACCTCGACCTCGGCGGGGATGCCGCGCTGGTCGAGCCAGCTGACCAGGGCCTCCCGCGCGGCGGCCCGCCGGTTCATCCAGGCGAGCGCGCTGAGAAACGCGGCAAGCACAACGAGGATCAGAAGCCCGATCAGGATCAGGCGCGGCCAGCCTGGGTGCCGTCGTCGGATGGAAGCGGTCGTGGGCTCGGTCACAGGGCGACCGTGTCCGATTGCGGGACAGGCGGCGCGCACAGATCAGTCAAGATGTAAGAGGCTGAAACGCCCGTGTCAGAAGCGCCACATTGAGTGACATCGAGGCCACTTTGAGTGCAGCGACATTCCGCCCCGGTTTGGCGTGATTCAGCGAGGACAGCATCGGCGTGCATAGCTTGGCGATAGACTGTCGCGGATGCTGTCGGAATACCCAATTCGTTCCCACTCTACCGATGCGAACCGCAGCGGTTAATCCTTTGTAACGATCCTGCTTCCCATGATGGCGTCAGCGGGTTATACGGCTTGCCTCGCGACCGGGGGACTTGGGCGCGATCTTTGCTTTGAGTGGGTTTGGCGCCGTTAAGGCGTCGTTGTTCGCCGGGGACCGATGGCTCAGTTCGATCCGCGACGTCAGCCGATGCGTTTTGCGCCGCATCTCCTGACCGCCGCCGCTGCTCTGACCGTGGCCACACTCGCTGGCCGGGTCTATCAACCCGCTCAGGCCGAGCCGGTTCCAGAACTGACCGCCCAGCAGATCGCCGTCCTGGAGGCCCAGGCCTTCGCCGCCGCCGGCGCGCCCGCTGGCCTCACGGCTCCCGAAGCCATTCCGGTCCAGATCCGTCGCGGCGAGACCTTCGAACAGGCGGTCCAGCGCACTGGCATCAGCGGTGCCGAGGCACAGGCTGTGGCCGCCACCGTGTCCAATGCCTACGACGTGTCCCAGATGCAGGCCGGCCTGCGATTCGAGACCGCCATCGCCCGTCCGCGCGGCGGCCTGGGCGAGGCCCGCCTGATCGGCCTGACCATGCGCACCGGCCCGGCCAGCCAGCTGACCGTGTCGCGCAGCTTCGACGGCGCGCTTCGCCTGCGCGAACTGGAAGAGCGGGTCACCGAAGAGACCGTTGTCCTGACCTCGGAAGTGCGTGGCTCGCTGTCGGCCACGGCCCAGCGCATGGGGGCCGACGCCGCCATCCGCCGCGCGGCCACCCGCATCTTCGGTCACCGCTTCGATCTGCAGCGCGACATCCGCGCGTCGGACGAGTTCACCCTGGTCTATGACCGCAAGGTCACCGAGAATGGCCGTACGGTCGACACGGGTGACCTGCTCTACGCCGAGCTGAAGGGCGTCGCCTTCTATCGCTACACGCCCGCGGGCGCGCGCGAGCCGCAGTATTTCGACGCCTCGGGCAAGAATATTCGTTCGTCCATGATGCGCACGCCGCTGCTGCGCGGTTTCCGCGTCTCGTCGTCCTTCGGCGTTCGGACCCATCCGATCTCGGGCTTCCGCCGCATGCACCAGGGCATCGACTTCGCCGCCGCCACGGGCACGCCGATTGTGGCACCCGCCGACGGTGTGGTGGTCGAGGCCCGACGCTGGGGCGGCTACGGCAACTGGCTGCGCATCCGCCATGCCAACGGCCTGGAAAGCGGCTACGGCCACCTTTCGCGGTACGCCTCTGGCATTCGTGCGGGCCAGCGCGTGACGCAGGGCCAGGTCGTGGCCTACGTCGGTTCGACCGGTGCCTCGACAGGGCCGCACCTGCATTATGAGATCTGGCGCAACGGCCAGCGGATCAACCCGACCAGCATCCGCGTCGATGTCGGCACCGAGCTGACCGGCGCTGACCTCGCCGGCTTCCGTGCCGAGAAGGCCCGGATCGATCGCATCATCGCCGCTGGCGGGCAGCGCCGCCCGGTCGTGATGCAGGCCTCGGCCCCCGGCCTGCGCCCGGCGGCTCCGGCGGCGACGCGGTCGTAATCGAGCCTCGCGCCCGATTTCCGGGTTGCGGAACGGGCGGCGGTTTCATCACAACGAGCACAACGGGTTCACAAAGGACACGACGGGACCGAGTGCGCGGTCGAGGGCGTCGATCCGTCACGTCGAGGTCCGTGTTTTTGTGTGTTGGGACGCTTCGCGTCGATAGAACGCCCGGCGGCGGAGCCGCCCTTTCGTCTCTCGACCTTTCCGGCGACTGGTCGGCGACCTGACCGCCTGTTCGGTCTCGTCGTGTCCTTTGTGAACCCGTTGTGTTCGTTGTGATGAAACGCCAACGGCCCACGCCGCACGATTTCGAGAACGACGCTCAGCCTCTTCGCATCGCTTCCACCGCCTCGACCAGCCGCGCCAGATCGCGCGGGGTGGACAGGCGATGGTCGCCGCCCTCGATCAGGTCCAGCCGCACGTCGCCGCCGGTCAGACGCTCGGCCAGCGCGATCGCGTGGGACCAGGGCACGGTGTCGTCGGCGCGGCCCTGAAGCACATGGATGGGCGCCGAGATCGGGATCGGACCGTCCAGCAGGAGCCAGTCGCGCGCCTCCTCGAACATGCGCCGCGTCAGGATGTATTCCCCCAGCCCCTCCTCGACGATGGTCGCCTCTCCGTCACGAAGGATGGCCTGGCGGGTGTGGTCGGGAAGGGAGGGCCACATCAGCCGCTCGGTGAAGTCCTGGGCCGGGTTGACCAGGACGAGGCCCGCCATGCGCTCGGGCCGGTCGAGCGCAGCAAGCAGGGCGACCCAGCCGCCCATGGAGGAGCCGACCGGGATCACGGGGCCATCGAGGTGGTCGATCAGGGCGATGGCATCCTCGCGCCAGCGGCCGATGGTGGCGTGGCGCCAGTCGCCGGACGACTGGCCGTGGGCGAAGTGGTCATAGCGGACGAAGGACCAGCCGCGATCTCGGGCGGCGGCGTCCAGCGCGAGCGCCTTGGTCCCTTCCATGTCGGAGCGGAAGCCGCCGATCCAGAGGACGGTGGGGGTGGATCCTTCCACCCGCTTGAAGGCGAGGGTTTCGCCGTCGGGGCGGGGGAGGGTGTCGAAGTCAGTCATCTCTTTCTCTCTCCGTCATCCTCGGGCTTGACCCGAGGATCGGACGTTGGGCACATCGCGCGGCCGGGCTGAGGCAGGGCGGGTCGTCCCGCCGTTCTCCGTGAGGCGCATCCGATCCTCGGGTCAAGCCCGAGGATGACGGCCCAAGGGAAACCGTCCGTGCCCGCCAAGAAGGTCCTCTTCGTCACCTCCAACCGCATCGGCGACTGCGTCATCTCCTCGGGGGTGATCCGGGAGATCGCGCGCCAGGTGCCGGGGGCGGAGATCACCGTGGCCTGCGGACGGCCGCCCGCGCCGTTCTTTCGCTCCGCGCCGGGGGTGGAGCGGGTCATCGTGCTCGACAAGAAGAAGGCGGCCGGACACTGGGTCGACCTGTGGAAACAGGTCGTCGGCACGCATTGGGCGATGGTCATCGACATCCGGGGCTCGGCGCTGGCCTGGCTGCTGCGGGCGGATCGGCGGGTCGTCTATTCGCGCAAGTGGGAGACCGGCCTGCCCAAGGTCGAGATGGTCACCCGCCTGATGGGGGCCGCCGAGCCACTGGAGCCGGAAATCTTTCTCGACGACAAGGCGCGTGCGGAGGCCGCCGCCGTCATCGATCCGCGCCTCGCCGCGCGACCGGGGCCGGGGCCGATCCTTGCGCTGGCGCCCATCGCGCATCAGCCGGGCAAGAGCTGGCCGGCCGATCGCTGGGGCGAGCTGGTCGGGCGTCTGATGGAGGAGCCGCGCTTCGCCGGATGGCGCTTCATGGCGGTGGGCGGGCCAGGCGATCATGCCCCGGCCGCGCCCGCGCTCGAGACGGCGGGGGACCGCGCCATCGACTTCGTCGGCAAGGGCGACATCCTCGCCTCGGCGGCGGCCATAGACCGGGCGACGCTGTTCTTGGGCAACGACTCGGGGCTGATGCATGTCTCGGCGGCGCTGGGCAGGCCGACACTGGGGCTGTTCGGGCCGACGGAATGGTGGCTGTACGGGCCGCGTGGACCGAGGACGGCGATCGCGGCGTCCAATCCGGTGCGCGGGGAGTTCGCGCCGATCGAGGCCCTGACGGTGGATCGGGTGTTCGAGGCAGTGTTGGCGCTTTACGACGCCCACCTCGGCTGAGGCGTCAGGCGATGACGGCGGCCCAGTGCTCCAGCATCAACACCGAGGCGCAGAAGGTCGCGGTGAACGAGGCACAGAAAAAGAATGTGTCTCGCCACAGCTGGCGGCGTGGCTTGGCCTGAAGGCTCGGCGGCAGTCGGACGGGCAGTTCCCTCATGACGCAACTCCGGAACGGAACCTGTGGATCATCGCCCCGGTTTCCTGACGCGGCATGAAGAAACATGGTCAGCGCCGCGTTCGCCATGTCGCTGCGGCCTCGACGCTCTGGCCCCGTCGCTTCCGACCGATTAGGTGTCTGCCATGCCTCCCGCCGACAGCCCGCAGGACGTCTTCAAGCGCGCGCTCGCCCATGCCGCGCGCGCCCTGGCTGAACAGCCGGAGCTCGAAGTGGTGTTCGGGTCCGAGGGGCCGCGCCTGACCGACGGCATTCTGACCCTGCCGCATCCGCCGAGGACGGCGTCCGAGGCCGAGAGCGCGACGCTGAGGGGGCAGGCGGACCGGCTGGCGCTGCGGCTGGCGAACCACGACGCGGGCGTCCATGCGAAGGCGCGACCCAGCGACAGCCGCGCGGCCGAGGTGTTCGACGCGGTCGAGCAGGCGCGGGTGGAGGCGCATGGCTCGCAGTCTCTGGCGGGCGTGCGGGCCAATATGGACGCGGCGCTGCTGACCCGGCTGGAGAAGATGGGAGCTCTTCGGGTCACCGATGCCGAGCGGGTGCCGGTGCCGGAAGCGGTGGCGCTGTTGCTGCGCGAGCGGGTGACGGGGCGGCGCAGTCCGGACGGGGCCGGTGCGATGCTCGATCTCGTGCGCGAGGCGCTGGAGGGCAAGGCGGGGGCCGAGCTGGATGCGCTGGCGGCCCAGGCCGGCGACCAGGCGGCGTTCGGGGCGGCGATGAAGGATGTGCTGCGGGCGCTGGATCTGGATCCCGGCGACGGGCGCGGCGACGATGCGTCCGAGGACGCGGGTGAGGAGGAGCCGGAACCGCAGGCCCCTGACCCCTCCGAGGACGATCAGCAGGACGAGGAGGACGACGGCGGCGGCGAGGGCGGCCAGTCGATGGATGGCCGGTCCGAGGACCAGACCTCCGAACAGGACCGGGAGGCGCAGCAGTCCGGCCAACCCGCCGAGCGCGACGGAGACCAGGCCGACGATGGCCCCGATGTGGCGGAAGGCGCGCTTCCGAACCGTCAGGAGAATGCCGATGACGGCCGCGCCATTGACGCCTATCGCGTCTTCACCACCGCCTATGACGAGGTGATCGACGCCGCCGACCTGTGCGATCCGATGGAGCTGGAGCGGCTGCGCTCGCTGCTGGATCAGCAGCTCACCGTGCTGTCCTCGGTGGTGGCGCGGCTGGCCAACAAGCTGCAGCGGCGGCTGATGGCCCAGCAGAACCGGTCCTGGGCGTTCGATCTGGAAGAAGGCGTGCTTGACACCGCCCGCCTGACCCGGATCATCACCGATCCGACCAGTCCCTTGAGCTTCAAGGCCGAGAGCGAGAGCCCGTTCCGGGACACGGTCGTGACCCTGTTGCTCGACAACTCCGGCTCCATGCGGGGGCGGCCGATCATGGTGGCGGCGGTGTGCGCCGACATCCTGGCGCGGACGCTGGAACGGTGCGGGGTCAAGGTGGAGATCCTGGGCTTCACCACCCGCGCCTGGAAGGGCGGACAGAGCCGCGAGGCGTGGATCACGGCAGGCAAGCCGGCCATGCCGGGTCGCCTGAATGACCTGCGCCATATCATCTACAAGGCCGCCGACGCGCCGTGGCGCCGCGCCAAGAAGAATCTCGGCCTGATGATGCGCGAAGGGCTGCTGAAGGAAAACATCGACGGCGAGGCCCTGACCTGGGCGCACGAGCGGCTGATCGCGCGGCCCGAGCAGCGGCGCATCCTGATGGTCATCTCCGACGGCTCACCAGTCGACGATTCGACCCAGTCGGCCAATGCGGCGCTGTATCTGGACAAGCACCTGCGCCAGGTGATCGAGCGGATCGAGACGCAAAGCCCGGTCGAGCTGATCGCCATCGGCATCGGCCATGACGTGACGCGCTGGTATCGCCGTGCGGTGACCATCGTCGATGTGGAACAGCTGGCGGGCGTCATGATCGAGAAGCTGGCGGAGCTGTTCGAGGCGGCGCCGAAGGAGACCGGCGGCAGCGGGCGTCGCGGCTTGAAGCGCGCGGCGTGATGCGGGCCTTGCTGAAGGGGCTCGGTGTCGCGGCGCTTCTGGGTGCCGCCGCCTGCGCGGCCGTGGCCACGACCGCGCCCCTGCCGACCGGGGTCGACCGGCCCATCCGGGTCGAGGCGTTGAGAACACCGCTGGGTATCGGTGGCGCGCGTCTGGCTCCCGGCGTGCGCTATGCCGGTGGCCTGACCTTGCGGGGCCCGGAATTGCGCGGGCTTTCCGATCTCAAGGTCGAAGACGACCGCGCCTGGATCGTTTCGGACTTCGGAGACCTGATCCGCTTGGATCTGATCCTCGACGGATCAGGCGGATTGGCGTCGGTCGCGAACGCCGTCAGTCGCCCCCTGACCGGCCCGGACGGTGCGGTCCTGTCGCTCAAAGATGACGCGGACGCCGAAGGCCTCGCGTTGCTGCCGGACGGTCGCGTTCTGGTGAGCTTTGAGCGCGATCACCGGATCTGGTCCTATGGTGCAGGGGCGAACGCTCGACCGCAGCCCGTCGCCGCGCCCGCGGTCGAGTTGGCGCCGAACGCGGGACTGGAGGGTCTTTCGGCCGCAGCGGCCGGGGGCTGGCTGGCGCTCGCGGAGGGCGGTGGGGCCTGGCTTTGCGAGCGTGAATGCCGTGAGATCGGGTCGGAGCGGCTCATTCCCGCCGACGGCTACAGCTTTACGGGCGCTGACCGCGATCCTCGAGGTGAAGGCTGGTTCGTGGTCGAGCGCTACTATCGTCCGCCGCTCGACATGCGGGCTCGGGTGCGGCGGCTGTCCACCGAGGGCGTGCTGTCGCAGCCCTTGATCGAGCTTCGCCCCCCTGCGTCCGTCGACAACTTCGAAGGGATAGCCGCCGTAGCCACTCGGGACGGCGTGCGGTTGTATCTGCTCAGTGACGACAACGGCAATCCACTGCAGCGGACGCTGCTGCTCGCGTTTGATCTGCAGATTTGACCTCGGGCCCCCGATGATCGAACGTGGTGCGGCGGGGCTTTTCACCGCCGACGCTAGGGGGCGCGTTCCATGCGGAATTGGATCGCTGGCATTCGTTCAACGACCGTGGCCGTGGTCGGAGCGGTTGGTCTCGCCGGTTGCGTGACCGATCCAGCCTTCATGGAGGGGCTTGCGATCGCGACGAAGGCGATGGCGGCCGAGACCAGTCAGATGGCGGACGAAGCGGCCTGTTATCGCCACCTGTCGGCGAGTGGAGAATGGATCACGCTGTGTCCGCTTCCGCGCGGCTATGTTGCGCCGCCGCCCCGCCAAGGGCGCGACGGACGTGATCGTGATCGTGACCGCCGTCGACCGGATCGGTGGTGATCGAAGCTCGGGGCTGATCGTGGAGTTTCGCAGACCTGGTACAAAGGCCGACGATAGCTTTTTCCGTCGGTCCATGACGACGGGTCTGCGTCTGGCCATGCTGCCGCTGATGACCGTCACGGGTTGTGCCGCTCCGGTCGCTCCGTCCGTGCCGTATGAAGCGGAGGGTCGTCCACCGATCTCGCAATGCGCCGCCCTCGCCGACATCGACTGGCGTCGTTTCGATCCGTGGGCCTCGCGTTACGGGCCTGGATCATCGATCCCCGAAGGGGAACGTGAGGAGATCCTCGCCCAGCAACGACAGGCGCTCGCCCCGGCTGGAGGGGCTGCGGCGTCTCACCAACCTTCGCCCGACGCCGTGATCGTCATCCGGGCCTATGTTCCACCGGCGGGCCATCATGCGGCGGTGGATCATTACGGCATGACGTGGCGGGAACCCGACGGTCAGTGGTGGGTCTGGAGTTGGCGGATCGATCGCCTTGCCCCACCCCCGCCTCCCCCACCG
>NZ_LJHU01000098.1 GCF_001295975.1 Brevundimonas sp. AAP58
CGCGCCCCGGCGGTCCCCGCACGGGTCCCGGCGGCCGTCCGGCCCCGAACGCGCCTCCGGCCGAGCCCAACGTGCTGCGTCCCAGCCGCGCGCCCGGCGCCGGCTTCGGCCGTCCCGCCAAGCCCGAGGACGATCGCGACAAGCGTTTCTCGGACGCCGGCAAGGCCGTCAGCCGCACGCGTGGCGAGCCCAAGCGCCGCGAAGGCCGCCTGACCATCCAGGCCGTGGCCGGAGGAGACGAGGACGCCGCCGAGCGCATGCGCTCGCTCGCATCGGTCCGTCGCGCTCGTGAACGCGAGAAGGAAAAGCGCAAGGGTGGCTCGACCGATGCGCCCAACCGTCCGCGCGAGGTCGTCATCCCTGACGTCATCACTGTGCAGGAGCTGTCCAACCGGATGGCCGTGCGCGGCGTCGACATCATCAAGTTCCTGATGAAGCAGGGCCTGATGATGAAGATCAACGACGTCATCGACACCGACACCGCCGAACTGGTGGCCGACGAATACGGCATGACGGTCAAGCGCGTGTCGGAAAGCGACGTCGAAGAGGGCTTCCTGTCCGACGCCGTCGACGACGAGGCGACCACGCCGCGCGCGCCGGTCGTGGCCATCATGGGCCACGTCGACCACGGCAAGACCTCGCTGCTCGACGCGCTGCGCACCACCGACGTGGCGGCGGGCGAGGCCGGCGGCATCACCCAGCACATCGGTGCCTATCAGGTGCGCACGGCGAACGGCGAGGCGGTCACCTTCCTCGACACGCCGGGCCACGCGGCGTTTTCCGCCATGCGGACGCGCGGCGCCAACGTCACCGACATCGTGGTGCTGGTGGTCGCGGCCGACGACGGTGTCATGCCCCAGACGATCGAGTCGATCTCGCACGCCAAGGCGGCGGGGGCTCCGATCATCGTGGCGGTCAACAAGATCGACAAGCCGGAGGCCGATCCGCAGAAGGTCGTCAACGAACTGCTGCAGTACGAGATCATCGGCGAGGCGCTCGGCGGTGACACCCAGATCGTCGAGGTCTCGGCCAAGGCGCGGACCAACCTGGACGGTCTGATCGAGGCCATCCTGCTGCAGGCCGAGGTCATGGACCTGAAGGCGGACCCCGAACGCTCGGCCGAGGGCGTGGTCATCGAGGCCAAGCTGGACAAGGGCCGTGGCCCGGTCGCTACCGTGCTGGTCAAGCGCGGTACCCTGAAGCGCGGCGACATCGTCGTGGCCGGCTCCTCCTGGGGCAAGGTCCGCGCCCTGCTGAACGAGCGCAACGAACAGCTCAAGGACGCCGGACCTTCGGTCCCGGTCGAGATCCTGGGTCTGGACGAGGCGCCCTCGCCCGGCGACGTCTTCGCCACCGTGGACAGCGAGGCCCGCGCCCGCGAGCTGACCGAGTTCCGCGCCCGCCAGAAGCGCGAGAAGGCCACGGGCGGCATCAATCAGGTGTCGCTGGTCGACATGATGTCCAAGCTGGGCTCCAAGAAGATCTCGGAGCTGCCGGTCGTTATCAAGTCCGACGTCCAGGGCTCGGGCGAGGCCATCTCGGGCTCACTGGAGAAGATGGGCAACGACGAGGTCCGCGCCCGCGTCGTCTATTCCGGCGCCGGGGGCATCACGGAATCGGACGTCCAGCTGGCCAAGTCGGCGGGGGCGCCGATCCTGGGCTTCAATGTCCGCGCGTCGAAACAGGCCCGCGACCTCGCCGACCGCGAGGGCGTGGAGATCCGCTACTACGCGATCATCTACGACCTGCTGGACGACATGAAGGGCGTGCTCTCGGGCATGCTGGCACCGCTCCAGCGCGAGACCTTCCTGGGCAACGCCCAGGTGCTGCAGGTCTTCGACATCTCCAAGACCGGCAAGATCGCCGGGTGCCGCGTCACCGAAGGCGTCGTGCGCAAGGGTGCCAAGGTCCGCATCATCCGCGAGGACGTGGTGGTGCTGGAGCTGGGCACGCTCGCCACGCTCAAGCGCTTCAAGGACGAGGTCAACGAGGTCCCGTCGGGCCAGGAGTGCGGCATGCACTTCCAGGGCTTCCAGGACATCAAGGTCGGCGACTACATCGAGTGCTTCACCGTCGAGGAAGTGAAGCGGAGCCTGTAAGCTTGGCGCTGCGCGCCGGGCGCTAACGCTCGGCTCGCGGAGCCTCGCTGCTTGAGCGCCTGTCGTGGCGCTACCGCTCGCGACGCGGTCGCTCGCTGCTTGAGCGCCGTATTGCCCTGTGGTCTTGGCCTCCCTTCCGCCACGGATCGCGGTATCAGTGCGGGTATGCGTCGCCTGATCGTCAGTCTCTTCCTACTTGTCCTCGCGGGACCGGCCGTGGCGGATACGCGCCTGCTGGCCTTCGATCCGGCGGACCGGGTGACGCGGGCCCTGACGCGTGGCGTGACGCTGGAGGTCGAGCGCGGCCTTTTCGGAGCCATATCCGTGCGCCGCATCCTGTCGACCAGCGCGCGGGGATCGGCCGCCATCGCGCGGGGCGGCCCGGACGAGGCGCGGCGCGTGCTGCCGGAAGGCGTTTCGGAAGCCACGGTCTACACCATCCCGCTGGAAGGCGACGGACGTGGCCTGGCGCGTGCCTTGTGCCCCGGAGCGGACAACACCTTCCTGGTGCTCGGCCGCGTGCGGGCCGGCCGGCCGATGGCCATGCACGGCGTCGGCCGTTGGCCCGATGGCGTCTATCGCCACTGCGTGACCCTGTCCTACCTCTATCGCGGCGAATGGAGCGCCCCGCCGCGCGCGCCGGTCGGCGAGACGCCCTGATGCGCGGGCCAAGATGATGAGACTGGGGGGCGTCGTCATCGCAAGCCTGCTGGGCCTGATCGCCGGGCTCTGGACCTGGACGCGGCAGGGCGCCGAGGTCGCGTTGGGCGAAGGGTCGCCGGTCGTGGTCCACATCCTGAACAACGGCTTCCATACCGACCTGGCCGTGCCGCGCTCGGCGCTGGAGGCGCGAGGTGGTCCTCTGGCCGAGGCGTCGCGGTCGGTCGGCGCGGGGGACTGGATCCTGATCGGCTGGGGCGACGCCAAGTTCTTCACCGACACCTCGCCGATGGAGGGCCGCCTGCTGGACGGCGTGCGCGCCTTCTTCCGGCCCGCCAATCCGTCGGTGGTGATGCTGGACCCGCACGCGGGCGATCCCGTGCGCGGCCTTCCCGCGGAGAAGGTGCGGACGCTGAGCCTGTCTCCCGCCGCCTTCGCGGCCATGACTGGCCGGGTGGAAGAGTCGCTCGCGCTTCAGGACGGCCGCGCCCGGCTGTCGACGGCCCGTCCGGGCGCGGGCGCGCACTTCTTCGCCAGCCACGAGCACTTCTGGATCGGCTACCTCTGCAACAGCTGGACGGCGCGGGTACTGAACGCTGCCGGTCTGGATATCCGCCCCATGCGCGCCGTCACGGCCGGGGAGGTCGTCGCCACGGTGGACAGGGCGGCCCAAGGGGCCTAGACCGCCCGCCTTTCGCTTTTCGAGCCGGGTCCGATCCCCGGCGAGCGGAACACGGAGACCCGAAATGGGCAAGCAACACACCCGAAACGCTTCCGGCCCCGCAGGCCCCTCCCAACGCCAGCTGCGCGCCGGCGAACTGATCCGTCACGCCCTGGTCGATGTACTGCGCGAGGAGGAAATCCACGACGAGGCCCTGCGCGGCGTCTCCATCACCGTGACCGAGGTGCGTCTCAGCCCCGACCTCAAGCACGCGACCTGCTTCGTCGAACCGCTGGGCGCCGGCGTCGACGCGGCCGAGACGGCGGGTCACGAGGACGCGATCATCAAGGCGCTGAACGCCCACGCGAAGTTCCTGCGCGGCCAGCTGGGCCGGCACATCGACATGAAGTTCACGCCCGACCTGCGCTTTCGCCACGACGAAAGCTTCGACGCCGCCAGCCGCATCGACCGCCTGTTCGACGACCCCCGCGTCCGCGCCGATCTGGAACGCCGCGACGCAGACGACGACGCCTGATGAGCCGCA
Organism: Brevundimonas sp. AAP58; assembly: GCF_001295975.1. Classification (GTDB taxonomy): domain Bacteria; phylum Pseudomonadota; class Alphaproteobacteria; order Caulobacterales; family Caulobacteraceae; genus Brevundimonas. The sequence continues at coordinate 3,965 of NZ_LJHU01000098.1, forward strand.
GGAAGAAGGGCAATCCCGTCCACGGCTGGGTCTGTCTCGACAAGCCGCTGGAGATGGGCTCGACCGAGGCCGTGACGAAGGTGCGCCGCCTGTTCGACGCGCAGAAGGCGGGCCATGCCGGCACGCTCGATCCCCTGGCGACGGGCATCCTGCCCATTGCGCTGGGCGAAGCGACCAAGACCGTGCCGTTCCTGATGGACGCCCAGAAGGTCTATCGCTTCACCATCAACTGGGGCGTTTCGACCGACAGCGTGGACCGCGAGGGCGAAATCGTCGCCCGCTCCCACGTCCGGCCCTCCGTCGAGGCGGTCCGGGCCGCGCTGCCGGCCTTCGTCGGCGAGATCGACCAGACTCCGCCGCGCTTCTCGGCCATCAAGGTCGACGGCCAGCGGGCCTATGACCTGGCCCGGGACGGTGCCGACTTCGAGCTGGAGAGCCGTCGCGTCGTCATCCACGAGGCCGCCGTCACTGACGCGCCGGACGCCGACCACGTCGAGATCACCATCCGCACCGGCAAGGGCGTTTATGTCCGCTCCCTGGCCCGCGACCTGGCTCTGGCGCTGGGCGCCGAGGGGCATGTTTCGGCGCTGCGGCGCGAGCGGGTGGGGCCGTTCTCGACCGAAAACGCCGTGTCGCTGGATTTCCTGACCGATCTGGTGCATAGGGACGCCGCCTTTGAGGGCTTGCTGCCCGTCTCGACCGCCCTGGACGACATCCCGGAGCTGGCCGTGACGGACCAGGACGCCTTCTCGCTTCGGCAGGGACGGCCGATCGTTCTGCTCCCCCGACAGGTCGAAACCCTGAAGAGCCGCCTTTCTGGCGGGTCTCGCACCGTTTCCACCTTTCAGGGCCAGACCTTGGTCGCACTCTGTCAGTTGCGGGCCGGCCGGCTCGAACCCGACCGCGTTTTCAACCTGTCCTGACGCACCCCTCCCAAGGGACCGAAGGGACACTTCCCCGGGCTCAAGCAGCGAGACGCCGCGCGTCGAGCGGTAGCCCACAAGAAAGGAAGCTACGGATGTCGATCACTGCTGAACGCAAGGCCGAGGTCATTGCGGACAATGCTCGCTCGTCGGGCGACACCGGCTCGGCCGAGGTCCAGGTCGCGATCCTGTCGGAACGCATCGCCAACCTGACCGAGCACTTCAAGACCCACAAGAAGGACAACCACAGCCGCCGGGGCCTGCTCAAGCTGGTCTCGCAGCGTCGTCGCCTTCTCGACCACCTGGCCAAGACCGACAAGGATCGCTACGGCGCCCTCGTCGCCAAGCTGGGCCTGCGCCGCTAAGCGCGGGCTGCGCGGAACAGATCACGAGGCGCGGGTTCACGCCCGCGCCTTTTTCCGCATATGAAGACCGGTGCGCCGCCGGTGAAAAGGTGCAAGACGCGAGGGCTCCACAGCAGTCCTCATCACACCCGGACCGATCGCCATGGGGCGGCCGGTCCACGGATCGAAGGACGAGAAAGGCCCGACGCTCCACCCCCTGACGGGACGCCCGCCCGGAATCCGCCGCGCGGGGCACGAAAGACGAAACGACTATGTTCGACATCAAACGCAAGACGATCGACTGGGCCGGCCGGCCCCTGACCCTGGAGACGGGCCGCATCGCCCGCCAGGCCGATGGCGCGGTTCTGGCCACCTATGGCGAGACCGTGGTCCTGGCCACCGTCGTGTATGGCCGCGCGCCCAAGCCCGGCATGGATTTCTTCCCCCTGACCGTGAACTATCAGGAAAAGACCTTCGCCGCGGGCAAGATCCCGGGCGGCTACTTCAAGCGTGAAGGCCGTCCGACCGAGAAGGAAACCCTGGTCAGCCGCCTGATCGACCGTCCGATCCGCCCCCTGTTCGTCAAGGGCTTCAAGAACGAGACCCAGGTCGTCGTCACCGTGCTGCAGCACGACCTGGAGAACGACCCCGACGTCGTCGCCATGGTCGCGACCTCCGCCGCCCTGACCCTCTCGGGCGTGCCCTTCATGGGCCCGATCGCGGGCGCCCGCGTCGGCTACATCAACGGCGAGCTGGTGCTGAACCCGACCATCGACCAGCTGACCGAGTCGGATCTGGATCTGGTCGTCGCCGGCACCGCCGACGCCCTGATGATGGTCGAATCCGAGGCCAAAGAACTGTCGGAAGACACCTTCCTGGACGCCCTGATGTTCGCCCATCGCGGCATGCAGCCGGTGATCGAGGCCATCATCGAACTGGCCGAGCACGCCGCCAAGGAGCCCTTCGACTTCCAGGCCGAGGACCACTCCGACGTCGTCGCCGCGATCAAGAAACTGGTCGGCGAGGACATCAAGGCCGCCTACACCCACGTCACCAAGCACGAGCGTCACAACGCCGTCGGCGCCGCCAAGAAGAAGGCCGCCGAGGCCCTGGTGAAGACCGACGAGAACCCGGACGGCGTCGAGCCGGCCAAGTTCGGCGCCGCCTTCAAGGAGTGCGAGGCCGAGGTCCTGCGTCGCGACATCATCGAGAACGGCCACCGCGTCGACGGCCGCGCGCTCGACAAGGTCCGTCCGATCGTCTCGGAAGTCGGCGTCTTCCCGCGCACCCACGGTTCGGCCCTGTTCACCCGGGGTGAAACCCAGGCCATCGTGGTCGCCACGCTCGGCACCGGCGACGACGAGCAGTACATCGACGCCCTGACCGGGACGTACAAGGAGAAGTTCCTCCTGCACTACAACTTCCCTCCCTATTCGGTCGGCGAGACCGGCCGGATGGGCGGTGCGGGGCGTCGGGAAATCGGTCACGGCAAGCTGGCCTGGCGGGCAATCCGTCCGATGCTGCCCAGCCATGACGAGTTCCCCTACACCATCCGCCTGGTGTCGGAGATCACCGAGTCGAACGGCTCGTCCTCCATGGCCACGGTCTGCGGATCGTCGCTGGCCCTGATGGACGCCGGTGTGCCGCTGAAGAAGCCGGTCTCGGGCATCGCCATGGGCCTGATCCTGGAGCCGTCGGGCGAGTTCGCCATCCTGTCGGACATCCTGGGCGACGAGGATCACCTCGGCGACATGGACTTCAAGGTCGCCGGCACCCGTGACGGCATCACCTCGCTGCAGATGGACATCAAGGTCGCCGGCATCACCGAGGAGATCATGCGAAAGGCCATCGCCCAGGCGTCGGCCGGCCGCCTGCACATCCTCGACGAGATGGACAAGGCCATCGACGGCGCCCGCACCGAGCTGGGTGAGTTCGCGCCCAAGATCGAGACCATCAAGGTCCCGGTCGACAAGATCCGCGACATCATCGGCACGGGCGGCAAGATCATCCGCGAGATCGTCGAAAAGACCGGCGCCAAGATCAACATCGAGGACGACGGCTCGGTGAAGATCGCCGCCTCCGAGCAGGAGAAGATCGACGCCGCCAAGAACTGGATCAGTTCCATCGTGTCCGAGCCCGAGCCCGGCATGATCTACTCCGGCAAGGTCGTGAAGGTCGTCGACTTCGGCGCCTTCGTGAACTTCTTCGGGGCCAAGGACGGCCTGGTGCACGTCAGCCAGATCAGCCTGGAACGCGTCGCCAACCCGGCCGACGTCCTGTCCGAAGGCCAGGAGGTCAAGGTCAAGTTCCTGGGCTTCGACGATCGCGGCAAGACCAAGCTGTCGATGAAGGTGGTCGATCAGGCGACCGGCGAGGACATCACCGACAAGATCAACGCCGAGCGCGCCGAACGCGGCGAGCCCCCCCTGTCGGAAGACACCGGCGGCCGTCCCAAGCGCGACGGCGACGGCGGCGGTCGTGGCGGCGGCGATCGTGGCCGGCGTCGCCGGGACTAAGTTCCCGAGTCATCGCTGAGATGAAGAAGGCCTCGCTGGAAACAGCGGGGCCTTTGCTTTTCTCCCTCCCCCAGCGGGGGAGGGAGAGAGCACGTCAGCCTACGCCGCGCACTCCGTCGGTTTCTGCTCGCTCTCGCCATACTGAGCGCACGACCGGTCGATCTCGCCCTGGATCATCTCGCAGGCGTTCAACGCATTGCACGGCGGCCGGGTCGCCGGGCTGACGGCGATGCAGCGGGCGACCAGCCGGGCGGAGGCGGCCTCGCCGATCTCCTCGCGGCAGTTGGCGGGCGTCGCGGAGGCCGTCTCGACCTCGCCGGGCGCTTCCTCCTGGGGCGGGGCGTCGTCGGGCATCATGGCGGGCGGCGCGGCGACGGGGGCGGCTTCCGTCGCCGGGGCCTCGGTCGGCTCGGCGGGCTCGGAGCCGCAGGCGGCGAGCGACAGGGCGGCAATCAGGGCGAGGGACAGGCGAACGCGAGGCATGGCTAGCTCTCCGGGCGGTCGGGACCCGGACGATGCCTCGCTTCGGCCTGGATGCCTAGCCGCCTACGCCCGTTGGGCGAGTGCGGCCTCGACGGCCTCGCGCTGGAGCGTGAACAGGTGGCCACAGCCCAGCTCCGCCAGCTCGAACAGGCGGTCGAACTCGGGGCGGGAGAAGCCGCGCTTCTCGCCGGTCGCCTGAATTTCCACAATGGAGCCGGAGCCCGTCAGGACGAAGTTGCCGTCGGCCTCGGCCTGGCTGTCCTCCTCGTAGTCGAGGTCCAGCACCGGCGTGTCGGCGAAGACGCCGCACGAGATGGCCGCGACCTGGTCCAGCACCGGATCGACCTTCAGCACGCCCTCGGTCTTCAGGTATCCCAAGGCCGAGGCCACCGCGACCCAGGCCCCGGTGATGGAGGCCGTGCGGGTGCCGCCGTCGGCCTGGATCACGTCGCAGTCCACCAGCACCTGACGCTCGCCGAGCGCCTTCAGGTCGATGACGGCGCGCAAGCTGCGGCCGATCAGGCGCTGGATCTCCTGCGTCCGGCCCGACTGCTTGCCGGCGGCGGCTTCGCGCCGGCCGCGCGTGTGGGTGGCGCGGGGCAGCATGCCGTATTCGGCCGTGACCCAGCCCGAGCCCTTGCCGCGCATCCAGCCGGGCACATTCTCCTCGACGGAAGCTGTGACCAGCACCTTGGTGTGGCCGAACGAGACCAGGCATGAGCCCTCGGCGTAGCGGTTGACTCCGGTCTCCAGCGTCACGGCGCGGAGCTGGTCGGGGGTGCGGTCGGAGGGTCGCATGATCGGGGTCTCGAGGGCGTTGCGGAACGGGCCGCACCGCTTATCCTGAAACCATGAGCCTGTATGCCCCCGAACGTCAGGCGAGCCCGCCCGCAGCGTCGGCGGTGACCCTGAGACCCGCGACCGTCGCCGACGCCGCCACCCTGGCCGCCTGGGACCTGGAACCGCACGTCATCGCCTGTTCGAGCGATGATCCCTTGGCCGAGGTCGCTTTCGACGGCATCGACTGGACCGACGAGCTGACCAACTCCGCCTATGAACTCACCTACGTCATCGCCGAGGTCGAGGGCCAACCGGTCGGCGTCATGGCCGTCTGCGATCCCCATACCGAGCCCAGCCACTACTGGGGCGAGATCGAGCCCAATTTGAGGGCCATCGACATCTGGATCGGACCGGCCGAATGGTTGGGTCGCGGGGTCGGCACATCCATGATGACCCAGATGATCGACCGGTGCTTCGCCGAGCCGGGCGTGGAGGCCATCGTCATCGATCCGCTCGCGTCCAACACCGCCGCCATCCGCTTCTACCAGAGGCTGGGCTTCGTCCCCGAGGGCCGGCGGATGTTCGATGAGGACGACTGTCTCGTGCACCGTCTGACCCGTGCTGTTTGGGAGGCGCGCGCATGACCTTCCTCAATCCCTCGCCCGGCCTGCCCGCGCTGGACCAGCGGGCCCGCGACATCTTCCGCAGCATTGTCGAGACCTATCTGGAAACGGGCGAACCCGTCGGTTCGCGCACGGTTTCTCGCGGCGGCGTGGCCCTGTCGCCCGCCTCGATCCGCAACACCATGCAGGACCTGACGCTGGCCGGGCTGCTGGCCGCGCCCCACACCTCGGCGGGACGCATCCCCACGCACGCGGGTCTGCGCCTGTTCGTGGACGGCCTGCTGGAGATCGGCGACATCGGGGCCGACGAGCGGCGCGAGATCGACGCGCGTCTGGCCGGGCGCGGGCGCGGCTTCGACGAGGCGTTGAACGAGGCCTCGGCCCTGCTCAGCGGCCTGGCGGGCGGGGCCGGCATCGTCGCCAGCCCGGTGCGGGACGCCGGCGTCAAGCATGTGGAGTTCGTGGCGCTCGGCTCGGGCCAGGCGCTGGCTGTGCTGGTCGCCGACGACGGCACGGTCGAGAACCGGCTGATGACGCTGGCGGCCGGGGTCACGCCGTCGACCCTGCAGGAGGCGTCGAACTTCCTGAACGCCCGGCTGAAAGGGCGCCCGCTGTCGGAGGCCCGTCAGGAGATGCGCGGCGAACTGGACGCGGCCCGCAAGGAACTGGACGCCGCCGCCGCCCGTCTGGTCGAGGAGGGGCTGGCCGCCTGGTCCGGCGGGGGCGACCGCGACCGCTCCCTGATCGTGCGCGGCCGGGCCAATCTGCTCGCGGACGCCGGCGCGGTCGAGGATCTGGAGCGGGTGCGGGTCCTGTTCGACGATCTGGAGCAGAAGGAGCAGCTGATCGGCCTGCTCGACGGGGTCACGACGGCGCAAGGGGTGCGCATCTTCATCGGGGCGGAGACGCGGCTGTTTTCGCTTTCGGGTTCCGCTGTCGTCGCGGCGCCCTATATGACGGGCCGCCAGCGGGTTCTGGGCGCCATCGGCGTGATCGGACCCGCGCGACTGAACTATGCCCGCATCATCCCGTTGGTGGACTACACCGCCCGGGTGCTGGGGCGCATCCTGGACGGACAAGAGACGTGACCGATACGCACAATCCCGACGCGACCGAGCCCTCCGCGCTGGACGAGGCCCTGGCCCAGGCCGAGGCCGCGCTGGACGGACAGGGCGGCGACGACCTGTCGACGGTAGACGCCCTGATCGCCGAGCGCGACCAGTGGAAGGACCGCGCCCTGCGCGCCGCCGCCGACGCCGACAACACCCGCCGGCGCGCCGAGACCCAGATGAACGACGCCCGCGCCTACGCCATCCAGCGTTTCGCCAGGGACCTGCTGGGCGTGGCCGACAATCTGGAGCGCGCGCTTCAGGCCGCGCCGAAGGACGCCGACAGCCAGGCGGCCGGGCTGATCACCGGGCTGGAGCTGACGCAGAAGTCTCTGCTTCAGGCCTTCGAGGCCAACGGGCTGAAGCGCGTGGCGCCGGGGCTGGGAGAGGCCTTCGATCCCCACCTGCATCAGGCCATGATGGAACAGCCCTCGACCGAGGTGCCCGGCGGAACGGTCATCCAGACCATGCAGGCGGGCTATGAGCTGTTCGGCCGGACCGTCCGGCCGGCCATGGTCGTGGTCGCCGCCAAGGGATCGGGCCCTCGGGCGCAGAGCCAGAACCCCTATGGCGCGGCGGCGGGTGCCAACGGCGCGGCCTTCGACGGCAAGGCCTGACCCGCCCGTTCAGGCCGCGCGCCTGAGCGTCAGATTGATCCGGCCCCCGCCAGGGATCAGCGACGATGATCCGCCGAGGATGCGGTCGATCCCGTGGCGCGCCAGCCGCGCCGGTCCGGTCAGGGCGCAGACATCGCCCGACGCCAGTTTCAGAGTGCGGGTGGATCCGCCGTCGGCCGGGCCTATGCGGAACACGGCGGTGTCGCCGAGCGAGATCGACAGCACCGGCTGGGTCAGGTCGGCCTCGTCCCGGTCCTGATGCAGCCCCATCCGGGCGTCAGGGTCGTAGTGGTTCACCAGACAGGCGTCCGGCGGCGGCGCACCGGTCACCTCTGCCCATAAGGCCAGAAGCGACGTGGGCATCGGCGGCCATGGTCGCGCGTTTTCCGGGTGGGTCGGCTGGTAGCGATATCCGGCGCGATCGGATACCCAACCCCATGACCCGAGGTTGGTCATCCGCACCGAGAATGGGCGACCGCCCGGCGTGACCGGTCGATACGGCGGGGCATCGATCATCGCCGCCTCCACGTCGGCGAGCAGCGTGGCCTGGGCGGCGGCGTCGAGGCGGCCCGGCCAGTACAGAAATCCCGGCAGATCAGGAAAGGGAGTCATCCGGCTCAAGTAGCGAGCGACCGCGTCGCGGGCGATAGCGCGACCCCGACCTGCGTCATCCGGCTCAAGTAGCGAGTGACCGCGTCGCGAGCGCTAGCCGGGCCTACCTCGTGAAGTAATAGTCCGCGATCTGGCAGCTGTTGATCCCGCCGCGCTCCAGCGTTTCGCCGGTGTCGAAACGGGCGCGCACCGCATAGCGGCAGGCCCCCGTGCCGTCGTCTATGGCCACCACGACGCTGCGGCCGGCCGCCAGACCGCTCGAACCCAGCAGATTGCCCGTCCAGCCCGAGCCGGAGGACGCCTGCAGGGCAACGATCGCCAGACCGGTCTGGTTGTGGACCCTGACGTTCCTGTTGTTGGCATCGCGCGATTGCATCGCGGCGATACGCGTGATCGTCCCGGGAGCTGCCTTGGGGTCCGCTGGACTGGAAGTCGCCCCGGCCCATCCCGCCCCAAGGAGGGAGAACGCCAGAGCCAGGCTCAGGAAACGGCGCGAAATCAGGGACATGACAGGGCAACCTTCGCGGCCGGACGGATCGCAGACGGGGATATTGTGCCCCAGGGCCGCCCGGATCGCCACTGACCGCTCCTGACCGGGCCTGATTCGACGCCAAGCCCTTGCGGCGGATCGGGACTTTCCCATATGCCGCACAGCCCGGAAGACCCCGCTGATCGTGGGGTTTCCCGGATAATCGAACCCAACCTGCCGGTCGCCGCGCCCTCGCGGTCCCGGCGCAAACAAAACGGGGGCGGTCACGCGCGGCGCTTTACGATAAGGCCGCCGCATCGCCCGCCAGACGGAGAAAAGACAGGCTCATGGCCAAGATCATCGGTATCGACCTCGGCACCACCAACTCGTGCGTCGCCGTGATGGACGGCAAGAACCCCAAGGTCATCGAGAACGCCGAGGGCAACCGCACGACCCCGTCGGTCGTCGCTATTCAGGAAAGCGGCGAGACCCTGGTCGGCCAGCCGGCCAAGCGCCAGGCGGTGACCAACCCGGCCAACACCTTCTTCGCCATCAAGCGCCTGATCGGCCGCAACTTCGACGATCCGATCGTGGCGAAGGACAAGGGCATGGTGCCCTATGAGATCGTCAAGGGCCCGAACGGCGACGCCTGGGTGCGCGCCCACGGCAAGGACTACTCGCCCCAGCAGATCAGCGCCTACACCCTGATGAAGATGAAGGAGGCCGCCGAGGCCTATCTGGGCGAGAAGGTCACCCAGGCCGTCATCACGGTGCCGGCCTACTTCAACGACAGCCAGCGTCAGGCGACCAAGGACGCGGGCAAGATCGCGGGGCTGGAAGTCCTGCGCATCATCAACGAGCCGACCGCCGCCGCCCTCGCCTACGGCCTTGAGAAGAACGACGGCCAGAAGATCGCGGTCTATGATCTCGGCGGCGGCACCTTCGACGTCTCGATCCTGGAGATCGGCGACGGCGTGTTCGAGGTGAAATCGACCAACGGCGACACCTTCCTGGGCGGCGAGGACTTCGACGTCCGTCTGGCCGACTATCTGGCCGACGAGTTCAAGAAGGAGCAGGGCGTCGATCTGAGGAACGACAAGCTGGCGCTCCAGCGTCTGCGCGAGGAAGCCGAGAAGGCCAAGAAGGAGCTCAGCTCCACGACCCAGTATGAGGTCAATCTGCCGTTCATCACCATGAACGCGTCGGGCCCGCTGCACCTGAACATCAAGCTGTCGCGCGCCAAGCTGGAGGCCCTGGTCGATGATCTGGTCCAGCGCACCATCGAGCCCTGCCAGAAGGCGTTGAAGGACGCGGGTCTCAAGGCCTCGGACATCGACGAGGTCGTTCTGGTCGGCGGCATGACCCGCATGCCCAAGGTGCAGGAGGCCGTGAAGGCCTTCTTCGGCAAGGAGCCGCACAAGGGCGTGAACCCCGATGAGGTCGTGGCGCTGGGCGCCGCGGTCCAGGCCGGCGTGCTGCAGGGCGACGTCAAAGACGTGCTGCTGCTGGACGTGACCCCGCTCACGCTCGGCATCGAAACGCTCGGCGGCGTCTTCACCCCCCTGATCGAGCGCAACACGACCATCCCGACCAAGAAGTCCCAGGTCTTCTCGACCGCCGACGACAACCAGTCGGCTGTGACGATCCGCGTCTTCCAGGGCGAGCGTCCGATGGCGGCCGACAACAAGCTGCTCGGCCAGTTCGACCTGATGGGCATTCCGCCGGCACCGCGCGGCCTGCCCCAGATCGAGGTCGCCTTCGACATCGACGCCAACGGCATCGTCAACGTCTCGGCCAAGGACAAGGCGACCAACAAGGAACAGTCAATCCGCATCCAGGCCAACGGCGGCCTGTCGGACGCCGACATCGAGAAGATGGTCAAGGAAGCCGAGGCCAATGCCGCGGCCGACAAGGCCAAGAAGGACCTGGTCGAGGCCCAGAACGCGGCCGACAGCCTGATCCACTCGACCGAGAAGGCTCTGGCCGAACACGGCGAAAAGGTCGGCGAGGCCGAAAAGACCGCCATCGAGACCGGCCTGGCCGAGCTCAAGGCCGCCCGTGACGGGACCGATCCGGAGGATATCCGGGCCAAGACCAACACCCTGGTCCAGGCCTCGATGAAGCTGGGCGAGGCCATGTACGCGGCCCAATCCGGCGGCTCCAACGACGCCCCGGCCGACGACGGCGTGGTCGACGCCGAGTTCGAGGAAGTCTCGGACGAAGACCAGAAGAAGAGCGCGTAACGACAATCCTCCCCCGCGCAGCGGGGGAGGGGGATCAGCCGGAGGCTGGTGGAGTGGGCGGCCCCAGACGCGGTATGCGTGGTTGCCCCCTCCACCGCTTCGCGGTCCCCCTCCCCCGTTCGCTGCGCTCCGTGGGAGGATCAACTTGCATCATCTGCCCCAACGCCCATGTCTCGGGCGTCGGCCATCCGGCAGTCGCCCGTCACAGGCGGCAACGGATCGTCAGGGGTTGGGCATTAAGGACATCGGCGCATGGCGCGGGATTACTATGATGTGCTGGGGGTCGACCGGGGGGTCGATGCCGCTGGCCTGAAATCCGCCTATCGCAAGCTGGCGATGGAGCATCATCCGGACCGCAACGGCGGCTCCGAAGAATCCATGGCCAGGTTCAAGGAGATCTCGGAGGCCTATTCGGTCCTGTCCGACGATCAGAAGCGCGCCGCCTACGACCGCTTTGGCCACGCGGGTGTCAACGGACAGGGCGGCGGATTCGGCGGCCAGCAGGGCTTTCACGACGTCAACGACATCTTCGCCCAGGTTTTCGGCGACGCCTTCGGAGACGTCTTCGGCGGGCGGCGCCAGTCGACGGGCCCGCGTCGCGGCTCTGACCTGCGCTTCGACCTCGAGATCACCCTCGAGCAGGCCTATCAGGGTGCCGAGGTCGAGATCGCTGTGCCTACCACGGTCACGTGCGAGACCTGCACGGGGTCGGGCGCCAAGCCGGGGGCCAAGCCCTCGACCTGCGGCACCTGCAACGGCGCGGGCCGCATCCGCCAGGCCAACGGCTTCTTCCAGATGGAGCGGACCTGTCCGTCCTGTGGCGGGGCCGGACAGCGTCTGGCCCAGGCCGATGTCTGCACCACCTGTCACGGCCACGGCCAGGTCAGAAAGAACCGGAAGCTCGCCTTGAAGGTGCCGGCGGGCGTCGACGACGGCTCGCGCATCCGCCTGTCGGGCGAGGGCGACGCCGGCCAACGCGGCGGGCCGCGCGGTGACCTTTATGTCTTCCTGTCGGTCCAGCCCCACGACCTGTTCGAACGGGACAACCTGGATCTGCTCGTCACCGTCCCCGTGCCCATGACCGTCGCCGCCCTGGGCGGCGAGATCGAGGCCCCCTGCCTCGTGTCCGAGGCCTGTGACGGTCAGTGCAAGGCCCCGGTCAGCGTCCCGGCCGGTGCCCAGACCGGCAAGACGGTCCGCATCCGTGGCAAGGGCATGCCCCACCTGAATGGCCGCCAGCGCGGCGATCTGGTGGTCGAGCTGTTCGTCGAGACCCCGACCGACCTGACGCCGCGCCAGAAGGAGCTGATGCAAGAACTGGCCGCCTCCTTCGGCGAGGACCAGAGCCCTCGAAACTCCTCCTTCGCCGGCAAGGCCAAGCGATTCTGGGCCGACATCCTGGGGGCCGACGAGCCCCGCCGTGAAAGCGCCCAGTGAGGGCCAGCAGGGCCGGGGGGCCTCGGACTTGAGCGACATCTTCCACGTCGGCATCTCGGGCGCGCGCGGTCGCATGGGTCGGGCCGTCAGCCAGGTTCTGGACGCGCGCGGCGACGTCATGGTCGCTGCCCGCTTCGACTGGGGCGAGACGCCTGACCTTTCGCTGTGCGACGTGGTCATCGATTTTTCGACGGCCGAGGCCTCTGTGGCCCTCGCGCAGGCCTGCGCCGAGCGCGGCGGTCCCGCTCTCGTCATCGGCTCGACCGGTTTCTCGCCCGAGCAGGACGCGGATATCCTGAAAGCCGCCGAACGCATCGCCATTGTCCGCAGCGGCAACTTCTCGCTGGGTGTCAACATCCTGATCGGCCTGGTCGAGCACGCCGCCCAGAGGCTCGATGCGCGGGACTGGGACATCGAGATCACCGAGGCCCATCACCGCAAGAAGGTCGACGCCCCCTCCGGCACCGCCCTGATGCTGGGCGAGGCCGCCGCTTCCGGCCGGGGCCATGACCTGTCGGCGCTGCGCACGGCTCCCTACGATGGCGTCGGTGAGGCGCGACAAACCGGTAAGATCGGCTTCTCCTCCATCCGCGCGGGCGGGATCGTCGGCGAGCACACCGTGCTCTTCGCCTCAGAAGACGAAGTCGTCACGCTCAGCCACTCCGCCATCGACCGCAGCCTCTTCGCCCGTGGCGCCGTGGCTGCAGCCGCCTGGGTCCGGAACCGCCGTCCGGGACTCTATGACATGCAGGACGTCCTCGGCTTCCGGCAGGCCTAGATGCCTGTGTCGCTTCGCGACGCGCTAACGCTCGGCTCGCGGAGCCTCGCTGCTTGAGCGCGATTTGCCGTTCGGTCCTACCGCCGTTCGAACTCCAGGAAGATCGGATCGGTGTCGCCCAGCCGCTTTTCCTCGTAGCGGGTGACGACATGGTCCTCTGGAGCCACCGTCCAGTCTGCCTTCTCATCCGCCAACCAGACCAGCCCCGGCGTCGCGATCAGCCGCTCCAGCGCCCAGCCGGCGTAGTCCTTCCAGTCCGTGACGAACCGCAGGCGCCCACCGGGCTTCAGCACCCGCGCCAGCTCGGTCGCGAATTCCGGCTGGATCAGGCGACGCTTGTTGTGCCGCGCCTTGTGCCAGGGGTCCGGGAACAGGATCATGACCCGGTCCAGACTGGCGTCGGGCAGGGCCGCGACCACGGCCCGGGCGTCGTCGTCATGCAGCCGCACGTTCTTGAGGTCGCCTTCCTCGACATGCCTGAGCGCCGAGGCCACGCCGTTCAGGAACGGCTCGCAGCCGATCATCAGAGCCTGCGGATGGCGCGCCGCCTGCGCCGCCAGATGCTCGCCGCCGCCGAAGCCGATCTCCAGCCAGACCTCTGCTGCGCCGGGCATCAGGGCCGCGGCGTCGATCCGGCCCTCGGTCGGAACGGGCAGGCGCACCGTTGGCATCAGGGTGTCGAACAGCGCCGCCTGACGCGGCTTGATCGGCCGCGACTTGATGCGGCCGAAGGATCGGAGGGGGGGGTGGGGCATCAGAAGGTTCGAGGTTCTAGGGGCTAGGTTCTAGGGGCGTGGCCATGAGCCCGGCCAAAAGGTGGCCTGCAAAACCCTAGTCCCTAGACCCTATAACCTAGAACCTTCAGACCAGCGCCTTCAGCTGATCCACCAGATCGATCTTCTCCCAGCCGAAGCCGCCGTCGGCGTCCGGCTCGCGGCCAAAGTGGCCATAGGCGGCCGTGCGGGCATAGATCGGCTTGTTCAGGCCCAGGTGCTCGCGGATGGCGCGGGGGGTGGCCCCCCCGATCAGGTCCAGGATGCCGGCTTCCAGCTTGGCCTCTGTCGCGCCGTTCTTGCCGGTGCCATGCAGGTCGATATGGATCGACTGGGGCTTGGCCACGCCGATGGCGTAGCTGATCTGGATGGTGCAACGATCCGCCAGACCGGCCGCCACCACGTTCTTGGCCAGGTAGCGACAAGCATAGGCCGCCGAACGGTCCACCTTGGTCGGATCCTTGCCCGAGAAGGCTCCGCCGCCGTGGGGCGAGGCCCCGCCGTAGGTGTCGACGATGATCTTGCGGCCCGTCAGCCCGGTGTCGCCGTCCGGCCCGCCGATCTCGAAGATGCCGGTCGGATTGATGTGCCAGACGGTGTTCTCGTCGGTGAAGCCTTCGGGCAGGACCTCCAGGATGTAGGGCTTGACGAAGGCGGCGACCTCAGCAGCTTTGCCCTTGGCGTGCTGGGTCGACAGCACGATCGACGTGGCGCGGACCGGCTTTCCGTCCTCGTACTGGATGGTGACCTGGCTCTTGGCGTCCGGCTCCAGAAGGGTGCCGCCGGCGTGACGCACCTCGGCGAGGCGCTTGAGGATGTTGTGGCTGTACTGCAGCGTCGCCGGCATCAGCTCGGGCGTCTCGTTCGAGGCATAGCCGAACATGATGCCCTGATCCCCCGCGCCCTCGTCCTTGTTACCAGAGGCGTCCACGCCGACCGCGATGTCGGCCGACTGGCCATGCAGGCGGTTGATGAACTCAAACGTGTTCCAGTGAAACTGGTCCTGCTCGTAGCCGATGTCCTTCACGGCCGCGCGCACCGCCGCCTCGATCTCGGCCTCGATGCCCGGCTCCCAGGTGTCCTTCTCGGAGTTCCAGATGCCCTGACCGCGGATTTCGCCCGCCAGCACCACCAGGTTCGTGGTCGTCAGTGTCTCGCACGCCACCCGCGCATAGGGATCCTTGGCCAGGAACAGATCGACGACGGTGTCGGAGATGCGGTCCGCGACCTTGTCGGGATGGCCCTCGGACACGCTTTCCGAGGTGAAGAGGAAGGACGAACGGGACAAGGTCTGGCTCCGATGGCTCGCGCGGACGCGCGTCACAGCGCGCAGACATATAAAGATATCTTTATGCGATCAAGTGAGGCTTCACGCAGGCGCGTGAACGGCGGCGGCGTCGGGTCGCCTGGTTCGGATTGGCTGTATGAAATGGTGCCGCTTAGGTGACTCGAACACCTGACCCCCGCATTACGAATGCGATGCTCTACCAGCTGAGCTAAAGCGGCCTGCCAGCGGGGCGCAATGTGCCCGGCGACGGAAGCGGCTCTTTATACGGCAGGCCCCGGCTTGCCAAGGGCCGCGAGCAGGGCGTCCTCGGTGGGGGCGGCGGCGACGCGGACCTCCCTGAAGGGCAGCTGAGACAGAGGCGCGGCGGCGGCTTCGGAGATGGCGCAGGCCAGCCGGCCCATAGCGTCGGGTGCGAGATCTGCCAGGACCCTGCCGGCGCGGGGACTGTGGATGAGAACAGCGTCCCATCCCTCCGGCGGGCGCGCGATGGTCTCGACCGTTTCATAGACGCAAAGGGTCTGGACATGCGCCACTTCGCCCACCAGGACCGAAAGGTCTCCGGCGGGTTGCGCGGCGGCGGGGTGCAGGAGGGCAAGGCCCTTGGCCTCCTCGCGGATCACGGCCGCGAGGGCCGAAAGGTCACCATCGGCGGAGCGGACGGAGACGAAACCTGCCTCCATCGCCGCGCCGGCGGTGGCGTCGCCGACGGCGAAGACCGGGCGGTCGCGTGCCGGGCTCAGGCCCGTGAAGACGGCGACCGCGTTCATGCTGGTGAAGACGAGGGCGTCGATGCCGGTCAGGTCGACCGCAGTCCGCAGGGGGCGCACTTCCAGCAGGGGGGCGATCACCGGCCTATAGCCCAGCCCGGTCAGCCGGGTGGCGGTGGCCTCGGCGCCGGGGCGGGCGCGGGTGATCCAGACCTTCATGGCCTGGCGATCAAACGGCGACCCTCTGGTCTCCCGCCGCCGCGTGGACCTGCTGACCCAGCTCCAGCCCCAGCGCCCGGGCGCGGTCCTCGGCGTCCGTGCCAGTCAGGTCGATCTGGCCCGAGCGACGCCAGCGGGCGGAACCGTCGGGGGCCAGCATCTCGGTGGTCAGGGTCAGGGTCTGGCCCGCGACCGTGGCGTGGGCACCGACGGCCGTACGGCACGAGCCTTCCAGCGCCGTCATGGCCCCGCGCTCGGCGGCGACGGCGAGCCGGGTGTCGCGGTCGTCCAGCGCCCGGACCCAGTCGTGATCGGTGTCGCCCTCGCGGGTCTGGAGCGCGAGCGCCCCCTGTCCCGGCGCGGGCAGGAAGGCGTCGAGCGACAGATAACCCCGAACAGATTCGGCCCGCCCCAGCCGGTTCAGGCCGGACGCGGCCAGCAGGATGGCGTCGAAGTCGCCCTCGGCCGCGCGACGCAACCGGGTGTCGATATTGCCCCTCAGCATCTCGATCTTCAGGTCGGGGCGAAGGGTCAGGGCCTGGGCCTGACGCCGCAGGGAGGCGGTGCCGAGACGACCGCCGTGCGGCAGAGCCTCCAGCGTGTCGAAGTCGCGGCTTATGAAGGCGTCGCGCGCGTCCTCGCGCTCGGGGATGGCGGCGATGGTCAGGCCCGGCGGCTGCTCGGCGGGGACGTCCTTCATCGAATGCACCGCGATGTCGACGCGACCGTCCAGCAGGGCCTCCTCGATCTCCTTGGTGAACAGGGCCTTGCCGCCGACCTCCATCAAGCGGCGATCCTGGATCTGGTCGCCGGTGGTGACGATCTCGACCAGCACGACCTCCTCGAGGGGCAGGCTCATGGCGGCGGCGATGGCCCGCTGCATCATGCCGGATTGGGCCAGGGCGAGGGCGGAGCGGCGGGTGCCGATACGGATGGTGGGCATTCGGGTCCGTTGCGTCAGGGGGACCGGGTCGTTACCTGACGCCGGTGCAGAACTTCGATGACCTTAGCAGCGAAGCCGCCGCCGGGAAGGCGTTTTCGGATCAGCCTCTGACCATCCTCGGCATAGAGACGAGCTGCGACGAGACCGCGGCCTCGGTCGTGCGGTTGTCGCCACAGGGTGGAGCGGAGGTGCTGTCCTCGATCATCCACAGCCAGATCGACGACCATCAGGCCTATGGCGGCGTGGTCCCCGAGATCGCGGCGCGTAGCCACGTCGAGATGATCGAAGGCGTCGCCGCCCGCGCCATGTCCGAGGCCGGACTGGGCTATGGCGACCTGGATGGCGTCGGCGCGACCGCCGGGCCGGGGCTTGTCGGCGGGGTCATGGTCGGCCTGGGCTTCGGCAAGGCCGTTGCTCTGGCGCGGAGCCTGCCGTTCGTGGCGGTCAACCATCTGGAGGGCCATGCCGTCTCGGCGCGGCTGGGCGCGCGGGTCGACTATCCCTTCCTGCTGCTGCTGGTCTCGGGCGGGCACTGCCAGCTGCTGGAGGTGCGCGGTATCGGCGATATGAGCCGGCTGGGCACCACCATCGACGATGCTGCGGGCGAGGCCTTCGACAAGATCGCCAAGGCCATGGGGCTAGGTTACCCAGGCGGTCCGGCGCTGGAGCGGTTGGCGGCGAAAGGCGATGGGTCGCGTTTCGACCTGCCGAGGGCGCTGCTGGGTCGCAAGGATTGCGACTTTTCCTTCTCAGGGCTGAAGACAGCGGCCTCGCGGATCGCCCAGACGCTGGAGACAGAGCAGGACCGCGCCGACCTGGCCGATGCGGTCCAGAACGCCATCGCACGCCAGCTGGCCGAGCGGTCGGATCGGGCCATGGCGGATTATGCCGAGCGGCACGTCGCCAGGACCTTCGTCGTCGCCGGCGGGGTCGCGGCCAACAGGACCGTGCGTCGGGTGCTGGAAGAAGCGGCGGCCCGGCGCGGGTTCAGCTTTGTGGCCCCGCCGATGGCGTACTGCACTGACAACGCCGCCATGATCGCGCTGGCCGGTGCTGAGCGGCTCAGGCTGGGGCTGGTCTCGGACATAGATGCGCCGGCCCGGCCGCGTTGGCCGCTGGACGAAGCCCGTGCGATCGCCGACCCTGTGCATCCGACGGGGCGCAAGGGGGCCAAGGCCTGAGCCCGCATCAGGAATCAACGATGGAATTTCGCAAGGCGGGGGTGATCGGCGCGGGCGCCTGGGGCACGGCCCTTGCCCAGGTCTGCGCGCGGGCCGGTCTGGAGACGGTGCTTCAGGCCCGCGAGCCCGAAGTGGTCGAGAGCATCCGAGCCCGTCGCGTCAACGAGGCCTTCCTGCCGGGTGTGGAGCTGGAGCCGGGCATCTCGGTCACGCCGGACTTCGCGGACCTGTCGGACTGCGACCTGATCCTGGCCGTGTCGCCGGCCCAGTTCATGCGAGCGACCCTGACGGCGTTCGCGCCCCATGCCCGGGCCGATGCGCCCATCCTGCTGTGCTCCAAGGGTATCGAGCGCGGGTCGCTGAAGCTCATGACCCAGGTGCTGGCCGAGACGATCCCTGCCGCGCCGGCCGCCGTCCTCTCGGGCCCCAGTTTCGCCGCCGACGTGTCTCGGGGATTGCCGACTGCCGTGACTCTGGCCTGCGAGGATGCAGCGCTGGGCGAAGAGCTCATGGGGACGCTGTCGGCGCCGGGGTTCCGGCCCTATCTGGCGACCGATCTGATCGGTGCCGAGGTGGGAGGTGCGGTAAAAAATGTGCTCGCCATCGCCTGTGGCTTGTCCGAGGGTCGCGGGCTGGGCCGCAGCGCTCACGCAGCCCTCATCACGCGAGGCTTCGCCGAAATGACGCGGTTGGGTGTGGCGCTGGGCGCTGAGCCGCAGACGGTCGCGGGTCTGTGCGGCCTCGGCGACCTCGTCCTGACCTGTTCCAGCCCACAATCCCGGAACATGAGCCTTGGCCTCGCGCTCGGTCAGGGCCAGACGGTAGAGCAGGCGTTGGCAGGCAAGCGCTCGATCGCCGAGGGCTATGAGAGTGCGCCGGCCATGCGCGAACTCGCGGCTCGGGCCGGAGTGGAGATGCCGATTTGCGAGGGTGTGGCCGCGCTGCTGGCCGGCGAAACCACCGTCGACGGCCTGATCGAAGCGCTCCTGTCTCGCCCGCTGAAGTCCGAGCAGGGATGAGCGGGTCCGCCCCGACCGAGCGCAAGCGCGTCTGGACCACGCCGCCCGGCGTTGCGCTGTGCGCGCTGGACGACATCGCCGAGCCCGGCGCGCGCGGCTTCGTGCTCCAGATCGGCGAGGCCTATTTCCACGGTTTTGTCGTGCGCCAGGACGGCGAGATAGCGGGATGGCTCGATCGCTGTCCCCATGCGGGATTTTCCATCGCGGTGGAGCTGGACCGCTACCTGACCCCGGACGGAAGTCAGATCTTGTGCGGCTGGCACGGGGCGGTGTTCGAGCCCTTGACCGGTGCCTGCGTGGGCGGCCCTTGCGCGGGTGGAAAGCTGACGCCGTGGCCGGTGAAGGCCGAGGGCGGGCTGATCCGGACGGCCTAGGCTATTTCCTCAAACGCCGGGCATTTGCCGTCGCAGCGGCGTGGATGGGTTTCAGGGCCTCGGACTGGGCCTTCAGCAGTTCGGCGTTGACACTCAGCGCCTGGCTCGAGGCGCGGCTCCACCAGCCCATGGCCCAGGACATCTGAGCCAACAAGGCGGCCTGCGGGGTCTTTGCGGCTGCCATGGCGGAGGCGGCGCTGGCGGCATGACCCATCTCCTCCATCGCCGAGGCCGAGACGCGGGCGGTCAGGTCGCCCATGGCCCCGGCCAAAGCCGTGGCGGACGCCCCCATCGCCTCCAGCTTCTCGGTGCCCATCAGCGACATTTCGCGGATATCGGCCTTCATCGGATCGGCCAGGCCGTCGGCGAGGATGGTTATGCGCGCGGCGATGACCTCGGACGCCGCCCGCATCATGTCGGCGCCGTTCGCGGCATGGGTGGCGGCCCCTTCAGCCGTCGCGGTCACCTTGCGCGTCGCGCGGCCCACTTTCGTCGTCTTCGTCATGCCCCAGCCCTGCGCCCGTTTCGTCAGCCCGGCAAGACCTCGGCCGAGAAGTCGGCCACGTCCTTCAGCAGGGCGGTCACGGCCGCGTCGATGATCCGCTGGCCCTTCTCGGGGCTGGCCTGGGCGGGGTCGGAGCCGATGCGGCCGTCCGGGAAGCGGGCGCGGTAATCGAGCGCGTCCCGGATCGGGCCGCTGGGCGCGATCTTGGGCGAATACTCGGCGGTCTTGATCCGGTCCGGATAGGCGGCCTGCGTCACCGCGATCTCGGACGGCGTGGCGTGCATGCCGTGGCCGGTCGGAAAGATCGAATTGCACAGGCCGTTCACGCCCGGCAGGTCCCACCAGTTTCGGAGCTTCAGCACGTAGGGGCAGGGCTCCTCGGCGCAGCTCCATTCCGCGTAGAGCTCAGAGAACGTCGCCTCGATGGTCGAGACATTCCCGCCGTGGCCGTTCAGGAGATAGATCCGCTCGAAGCCGTGGCGGCTGAGCGAGCTGACCCAGTCGGTGATCGCCGCCATGAAGGTCGAGGGTCGCAAGCTGATGGTGCCCGCGAACGCCAGATGGTGCTGGGCCATGCCGATATTGAAGGTCGGAGCGACGATCAGGCTGTCGTCGGCCTTCTCGGCGGCGTGGGCGATAATCTCCGGGCACATCCAGTCGGTGCCGAGCAGGCCGGTGGGGCCATGTTGCTCGTTCGATCCGATCGGCACCACGACGGTCTTCGTGGACTTGAGACGGGCGTCGATCTCGGGCCAGGCGGAGAAGGCGATCAGCATGCGGAACTCTCGGGGTCGGTGACAGGCGGCCTTCCTACGCCCGTCCGCCCTGCGGCGTCGATGCCGACTTGCGTCGGGCGGACGAAACCGCATCTATCGCCTCGTGAATCGCCTCCCCGCCCCCATTGACGTCGCCGTGATCGGAGCGGGGGCCGCCGGCATCGCCGCGGCGCGGGCGCTGGTGAAGGCGGGCGTCTCGGTCGTCGTGCTGGAAGCCCGCGACCGGATCGGCGGTCGCGCGCATACGATCGGCTGGCAGGGCCACGGGCTCGATCTCGGTTGCGGCTGGCTGCATTCGGCCGACGAGAACCCGTTGGCGGATCGGGTCGAGCCGCTGGGCCTGACGCTGGACAAGACGCGCCCGCCCTGGCGCACCCAGGCGTTCAACCTTGGCCTGACGCCCGACGAGCAGCAGGCCTTCGGCGATGCCTTCGATGCCTTCGATGAACGAGTCGCCGAGGCCGCGCGGCGCGGCGAGGACCGGCCTGCATCCGACCTGTTCGTGCCCGGCGACCGTTGGA
Organism: Brevundimonas sp. AAP58; assembly: GCF_001295975.1. Taxonomy (GTDB): domain Bacteria; phylum Pseudomonadota; class Alphaproteobacteria; order Caulobacterales; family Caulobacteraceae; genus Brevundimonas. The sequence continues at coordinate 25,205 of NZ_LJHU01000098.1, forward strand.
ATCCGCGGATGGACGCCATCTCGGGCGCGCTCAACGGCGCGCGTTTCGCCGAGGTCTCGACGTTGGATTACGCTGCCTATCGCGACACGGGGGTCAATTGGCGGGTCGTCGAGGGATATGGCGCGCTGATTGAGCGGCTGGGACAGGGACTGCCGGTGGTCATGGACTGCGCGGTTCAGCGCATCGACCGGCGAGGGTCGACGCTCAAGATCGAGACAACGCGGGGCGTGATCGAGGCCCGGGCCTGCGTCCTGACCCTGCCGACGTCGGTCCTGGCGGCGGAGGGGGTACGGTTCGATCCGCCCCTGACGGACCTGATCGAGGCGGCGGCCGGCGCGCCGCTGGGCCTCGCTTCCAAGCTCCATATCGCGGTCGCAGGGGCCGAGGAGTTTCCGCCCGACGGCCAGCTATGGGGCCGGACTGACACCGCGTCGACCGGCGGCTATCACCTGCGGCCGTTCGGTCGGGCGATGATCGAGGGCTATTTCGGCGGGGATCTCGCCTGGGGGCTGGAGGGGGAAGGCGAGGTGGCCTTCTTCGACTTCGCCGCCAGCGAGCTGTCGGATCTGCTGGGCTCGAGCTTCCGCAAACGGCTGGAGCCCGTGTCGATGTCCATGTGGGGGGCCGATCCCTGGTCGCGGGGTGCCTATTCCCATGTCCTGCCCGGCCAGGCCGATCCAGCGACGGGCGCGCGGGCCCGTCTGAGACGTCCGGCGGAGGAGCGCATCTTTGTCGCAGGCGAGGCGACCTCGCCGGACTTCTACGGCACGGCGCACGGTGCCTGGACGGAGGGCGCGCGGGCAGCGACCGAGGCGCTGGCCCACCTGGGGTTCGAGACCCGCCCGGTCGAGGTCGAGGCATGAAGCCGCCTCGCTCCACCCTTCCCGCCAAGCCGAGGGCCCGCAAGCCCACCGCCAAGCGATCGACCGCGCCGCCCGCCCGTAAACCCGGCTCGGTCATGACCGGCGCGCCCGTGCCTGTCTTCGCCTGGCCGCCGGATGAAGACCGGGTCGAAGAAATCTTCGCGCGGCTTTCCCGCGTCATGCCCGAGCCGAAGACCGAGCTGCGGTTCCAGGATCCCTACACTCTGGTCGTCGCTGTCGCCCTTTCGGCCCAGGCGACCGACGTCTCGGTGAACAAGGCCACCGACAAGCTGTTCGCGGTGGCCTCGACGCCCCAGGCCATGCTGGCGCTGGGCGAGGAGGGGCTGGTGCCCTTCATCGCCTCCATTGGCCTCTATCGAAACAAGGCCAAGAACGTCATCGCGCTGAGCCGCATCATCCTGGAGCGGCACGGCGGGGTGACGCCATTGAACCGGGCCGATCTGCAGGCCCTGCCCGGCGTGGGCCGCAAGACCGCCAGCGTGGTGCTGAACGAACTCGGGATCGAGCCGGCGATCGCGGTGGACACCCACGTCTTTCGCATCTCGCATCGGCTGGGGCTGGCCAATGCGGCGACCGCCGACAAGGTCGAGGATCAACTGCACACCGTGGTGCCCGAGCCGTTTCTGGCCAAGGCGCACCACTGGCTTATCCTGCACGGCCGTTACACCTGCACGGCGCGAAAGCCCAACTGCGCGGGCTGTGTCATCTCGGACCTGTGTCCGTCGCGGGGCTTTCTGTTCGGTGCCGATGCGGCTCAGCCGACGACCAAGGCCGCGGCGGACTCAGCGAAGAGGCGGCCGGCGTCGGGAGCCTCTGACAGATAGAAGTCCGGCTCGATCAGCTCGGCCTCCATCAGCAGCCAGCGCCCTTCGTGCTCGACCATATCGATGCGGGCATAGAGGAGGTCTTCCTCAACGATGTCGAGAACGCGCGCGGCGAGGTCGAGGGCGGCGGCCGGCGGCTCGGCCACGGTCCGGTAGCGCCCGCCGAACTGGGACTGGATGCGGAAATCGCCGGGCGCGGCGGTCTTGAGCACCGCGTGGCTCAAGCGCCCGCCGAAGAAGAGCAGCGAGAGTTCTCCAGCCGTAGCCAGGTCCGGCAGGAAGGGCTGGATCATGGCCGAGCCCTCGGGTGCGTCGACCAGGCGCGCGCCGCGCGTGATCTTCTGCGTCTTCCACGCGCCACCTGACACGGTAGGTTTGACGATGAGCGTGTCGGTGCCGAAGCCGTCGAAGGCGGCCTCGATCTCGGCGGCCGTCACGCCGCTCGACCACCGCGTCGGCGGGACCGCCACGCCCCGCTGCTCGAACCTCGCGAGGTAGGTCTTGTCGGAGTTCCAGGCGAGGACGGAAGCGGCATTGGCGATGCGCACGCCGGCTTCAGCCCAAGCCCGCGTAGCCTGAAGCCACCGGGCGTGATGCTGGTGATAGCCCCACGCCAGCAGCGGCAGGACCAGTGGAAACTCCACAAGTTCCGAAGGGTCCTCGACATGGTCCGGCCACGCCATCGGTCTCACCGTCAGGTCGGCCATCGACAGGGCGGCGGCCAGACGCTCCATCACCTGAGGCCAGTGCGGACCATAGGTCCCATCATCGGCGGCGGGGGTCAGGACGGCGATCTCGATCATGGCGCAGGGCTTATAGTGTTCGTTGACGCGGACAAGCCGGGGCTGGCGCATGCGGCGTCGGGCCGCTAATGGCCGCGCCATGACACAGACCGCTTCCTATGACATCTGCGCCGTCGGCAACGCCATCGTCGACGTGCTGGCCCCTTGCGATCCCGGCTTCCTGACTGATCAGGGGCTGATGCCGGGTTCAATGTCGCTGGTCGACGAGAGCCAGAGCGCGGCGCTTTATGACGCCATGGCCGCGGGGGTCGAGGCATCGGGCGGGTCGGCCGGAAACACCGTGGCCGGCGTCGGCTCTTTCGGCGGCCGGGCGGCCTATCTCGGCAAGGTCGCGAAGGATCAACTGGGCGAGGTCTTTACCCATGACATCCGCGCGGCGGGCGTACATTTCGACACGCCTGCGCTGGAAGGCGGAGCGGGGACAGGCCGCTGCCTCATCAATGTCACGCCGGACGGCCAACGCACCATGTCCACCTTTCTGGGGGCCGCCAACCAGCTGACGGTCGCCGATATCGATGTCGACCTGATCGGCGACAGCGCCATCGTCTACCTCGAAGGTTATCTGTTCGATCCGGCTCCCGCGCGGGCGGCGTTCGAGGCGGCGGCGAAGGCCGCCCACGCGGCGGGCCGCAAGGTCGCCATCACCCTGTCGGATGCCTTCGTGGTCGGTCGCTGGCGGGCCGAGCTGCTCGATTTCATCCAGGCTTCGGCCGATATCGTTCTGGCCAATGAGGTCGAACTTCTTGCACTGTTCGAGACGGGCGACTTCGACGAGGCGGCTGAGCGGCTGTCGCAGATCGTCGAGGTCGCGGCCGTGACCCGGGGCGAGCATGGCTCTGTGATCCTGCGCGGTGAGGAGCGCGTGCGGGTTCCCGCCTTCGCGGTGGACCGCGTTGTCGACACGACCGGTGCCGGCGACCAGTACGCGGCGGGCTTTCTGCTGGGGTTGTCGCGCAACCTGTCTCTGGCGGACGCGGGGGCTCTGGGGTCGCTGGCGGCGGCCGAGGTGATCGCCCACTGGGGCCCGCGCCCCATGACCTCGCTTCACGAACTCGCCGAGCAGAAGGGCCTCAGGCTCCACGCCGCCTGAGGGTGACGTAGAAGGCCCCGTCGCCGCCGTGACGACGGTGAGCAGTAGCGAAGCCGGACACCACGCCCCGAAGGGCGTGGGACTGCAGCCATTCCTGGATCGAGGCGCGGATGATCCCGCCGCCGCGCCGCCCCTGGCCGGTGACGACCAGAACGGCGCGCAGGCCGCGCGCCTGGGCGCTCGTCAGAAAGGCCCGCAACTGGTCCTCGGCCTCGAAGCGACTGAAGCCGTGCAGGTCGATCGTCGCCTCGATCGGATCCCGTTCGCGCGACAGGCGTCGCTGGCGGCGGGGTTCCAGAGCCTCGGGGGTGCCATGCGCCGGGGTCGGGCGAGGCGTGGCGGCGATCGGGCCGGGACCGGCTTTCGCTGGACCAGGATGAGGTCGAGGCCTGATCGCCTGGGGTGGCTTCACCTCGACCGCCGCCGGTGCCTCCATGGCGATCCGCAAGGCCTTTCGGACGCGGGCGGGCGTGACCGAGCCGGACACGCGGGCCCATAGCCGACGGTCCTCGGCGCTGAGATCGGGCGGCGGGCGGCGGGCCACGCCTCAGGTCTCTTCGTCGTCGAGGTCGGGCTCGGGCGGGCCCGGCTCATAGGTCAGCAGGTCGCCGGGCTGGCAATCCAGCTCGCGGCACAGGGCATAGAGCGTCGTGAACCGGACCGCGCGCGCCTTCCCTGTCTTCAGGATCGACAGATTGGCGACCGTCACGCCGACGCGATCGGCCAGCTCTGTCAGCGACATGCGCCGTTCGACCAGAAGCCGGTCCAGTTGCACCTTGATGGCCATCTACCAGCCTCTCCCCGGGCTGCGAGTGTTGTCGCGGCTCATATGGTCAGCTCCGCTTCCCGGCGTAGCCGGGCACCTTCACGGAAGACCTCGGCGAGGACGAACACGACAAGGACAGAAAAGATCGGCGTCAGTAGTTCGCCAAAGCCCTGCGGCTCCATCACGCCGGGGGCGAGTCGGGCGGCGACGATGCCCTGGGCGACCCAGACGCCGCCTGTCACGACAGCGAGGATCACTCCGACCTGGCGAAGCCGGCGCACGTTCTCGGGCCGGAAGGGGTCGCCGATCGTCAGGGTGCGAAAGATCAGCCGCAGATTCCGCAGGATCATCAGGAACCCGCCAAAGTAGGCGGTCAAGGCCCCCACGCCGAACAGCAAAAGGGACCGCGTCAACGGTTGCTGGCGGCCACCTTCATCGTTGGAGACGGTGATGTTCAGATTGGCGATGGGAATGAAAACGGAGGCGAGCAGCAACAGCAGCAGAACCGCTGTGATGATCATCAGCAGCACGTAGGCCACGTCCAGCGCGATCTTCAGCAGGCTGGAGACGGACCCGGGTCCCAAGGTTCTGAAGGGAGTCCGGAACGGTACCTTGACGCCGATCCTCGGCATCCGGGGCGGACGCGGCAGAGCCTGGGCGGCATTTCGTCGTTCGGAAGGGGGCCGGTCGGTGGTCATCGGCGGTCTCTCGCCGGGGATCAGGCCGCGATGGCCGCGCGGGGTCCGGCGAACCCCGACGCGGCTCTATAGATCGCGTTCCTGGTCAATGGTCAAAAGCGCCTTACTCGCTTCGGGGGCTATCGCTCGGCTCGCGGAGCCTTGCAACTTGCGCCATCTTGGATGTCTCTGGTTCCGCACAAACCGTCGCTCAAGCAGCGAGCGATCGCGCGGCGAACAGTAGCGACGCTTAGAACGCCTGGATCAGGGTGGCGATCAGGGCAGTAGGCAGAGCGGCCAGCATGGCGACCTGGACCAGCAGGCTGCCGACCTTGTCGAGCATCAGCGAGGCGTTCAGGGTGGTCATCGTATCTTTCCTTCGATCCTGAGAGCGGGTCATTTGTTGCCCGCTTTCTTCGCCACAGGGGTTCGATTTGCTCGTTTCGATCAAACCGGGGAACGTTGTGGCCTCCGTTCGTGAGAACATAGATAGGCCGTGCAAGGCCGACTTGCACGTTACATATCGTTTAACGATATTAAACTTCGGCAATGGAATGTTTCTGATCCGGGAGTTTGCGTGAATCTCAAGCTTATCAAGGGGATGCGGATCGTCGCGGCCACTCACAACGCCGGGAAGGCTCGCGAAATCCACGCACTTCTGGACGGACATTACGAGGTGGTCACCGCGGGCGAGCTGAAATTGCCCGAACCCGCGGAGACCGAGACAACTTTTGTCGGCAACGCCATGCTGAAAGCGCGCCATGCTGCTGATCGCTCGGGCGAGATCTGCCTGGCCGACGATTCCGGCCTGTCTGTGGTCGCTCTGGACGGCGCGCCGGGCATCTTCTCCGCGCGGTGGGGCGGGCCCGAGAAGGACTTCGGCCTCGCCATGCGGAAGATCGAGGAACGGCTGGAGGATCTGGGCGCGACGGATCGCTCAGCCTTCTTCACCTCGGCGTTGGCCGTGGCTTGGCCGAATGGCCCCTGTGTCGTGGTCGAAGGCCGCGTCGATGGCCGCCTCACCTTTCCACCGCGCGGCGAGCGGGGCTTCGGCTACGACCCCATCTTCATCCTGGACGGCCACCACCAGACCTTCGGCGAGATGGACCCGGCCCTGAAGGACAGCCTCAGTCACCGCGCCGTCGCCTTCCGAAAGCTGAAGGCCGCGCTCATTGACGGATGACCGGCCAAACGGGGTCGCCGTCTACGTCCACTGGCCCTATTGCGCCCGCATCTGTCCCTACTGCGACTTCAACGTCGTCAAGGACCGAGGGTGGCGCGAAGAGCAGGCGGCGCTGGTCCAGGCGATCCTGACCGACCTGGAGTCCCAGGCGGCGCAGTCAAGCGTGCGCCCCCTCGCGTCGATCTTCTTTGGCGGCGGCACCCCGTCCCTGATGCGGCCGGAGGATGTGGCGGCCGTGGTCGCGACGGCGAGGCGGCTGTTTCCTTTGGCAGAGCCGGTCGAGATCACGCTGGAGGCCAATCCGACCGACGCCGAGGCCGGCCACTTCGCAGCCCTCGCCGGGGCCGGCGTCAATCGTGTGTCGCTGGGGGTCCAGTCGCTGGACGACGGCGATCTCGCCTTCCTCGGCCGCAATCACTCGGCAGCGGAGGCCCGGCGGGCCATCGCCGTGGCTGGCGATGTCTTCGAGCGCCTGTCCATCGACCTCATCTACGCCCTGCCCGGCCAGACGGTCGATCAATGGAGGGCGGCGATCACAGAGGCCGTGGCTCTCGGCTTCGAGCACGTCTCGCCCTACCAACTGACCCTAGAGCCGATGACCGCCTTCGGCCGCGCCTTCGCGCGAGGGGCTCTGATTCCGCCGTGCGAGGATACCGCCGCCGATCTCTATGAGGCGACGCAGGCCACGCTCAAGGCGGCCGGATTCGAAGCCTATGAGGTGTCCAACCACGCCCGGAGTGAAGCGGCGCAGTCAGTTCACAATCTGCATGTCTGGAGGGGCGGCGACTATATCGGCGTCGGCCCGGGCGCGCATGGCCGAGTGACCGTCGGCGGAGCCCGGACCGCGACCGTCGCCCACAGAAGGATCGCTGACTATGTCGCGGGCGTCGCCTCTGGGGCGACGTGGAGCGAAAGCGCAACACTGGACCGGCGTGAGGCGGCCGAGGAGCGGCTGCTGCTGGGTCTCCGGACCAGCGAGGGCGTACCCCTTTCACTTCTTGGGCCGCTCGGTCTCGACCCGGCGACATGGCCGTTGAAGGGTCTGTTCGAAGAAGGCTTCGTGACGGTCGCTGGAGGTCGTCTTGCCGCGACCGCCAAGGGCCGCCCTGTGCTGGATGCCGTTCTGAAGGCACTCCTGACCTGAGCCTCGCCTTGCCCCGTCGTCGCCCCGCTGGCACGGTCCGACGATGACCGAGGCCCCCCTGTTTCCGCCCAACGCGCCGCCACCCCGGCGGGTGTCGTCGGGGCTGTATCTGGTCTCGACCCCCATCGGAAACCTCAGGGACATGACATTGCGGGCGCTCGACGTGCTCGCCGCCGCCGATCTCGTCCTCGCCGAGGACACGCGCGTCACCGCCAAGCTGCTCTCCGCCTATGGCCTCAAGGCGCGGCTGGAACGCTGCGACGACCATGCCTCGGCCCGCGCGGCCGAAATCGCTGTCGAGAGGGTGGCGGCCGGCGAGGTCGTCGCCTTGGTCTCGGACGCGGGGACGCCGATGGTTTCGGACCCTGGCTTCGTCGTCGCGCGCGCCGTGATCGCGGCGGGTCTCCCCGTCCATCCGATCCCGGGCGCCTCCAGCTTGCTGGCTGCGCTGGTGCTGTCGGGCCTGCCGGCGGATCGGGTGACTTTCGTCGGCTTCTTGCCGCCCAAGTCAGTGGGACGGATCGGCACCCTGACCGAACTGAAGGCGGGCAGCCAGACGCTGGTCTTCTTTGAGAGCGGGCCGCGCCTGAGGGCCAGCCTGACCGATATGGCCGCCGTGCTTGGACCACGCCCCGCCGCCGTGTGCCGCGAACTGACCAAGCTCTACGAGACCTGCGTGCGGGGGACTTTGGCGGAGCTGGCGGTCGCGCCGACGCTCGATGCGCCCAGGGGCGAGATTGTGGTCGTGGTCGGACCGGGCGCGGTCGAGACCGCCAGCGCGGCCGACGCCGACGCGGCCCTGACCGAGGCCTTGACGCGGCTGGCACCCGGCGAGGCCGCCTCGGAAGTGTCACGCGCGCTGGACCTGCCCAGAAAGTCGCTGTACCGGCGCGCGCTCGAGCTGCAGGGCCGGGGATGAAGCGCCCTAGGGTCGCCCGGCCCCGTCTGCCACGCGCCGCCAAGGCGGGCTGGCGTCAGGCGGCGGGCGGCGCGGCCTTTAGGGACGGTCATGGGGCGGAGTGGATCGCCGCCGCCTGGCTGATGCTCAAGGGCTATCGCATCCTCGGCTTTCGACTGAAGGCGCCTGGCGCGGAGATCGATATTCTCGCCAAGAAGGCGAGCGTTCTCGCCGTCGTCGAGGTCAAGCAACGGCGAACCATCGAGGCGGCCGAGAGCGCCCTGTCACCCGATCAACGCGAGAGATTGCGTCTCGCCGGAGAAAGACTGTTGCGGCAAAGACCCGGTCTGAAGGGATTTCGTCTCCGCCTGGACACGGTCACGCTGGTCTCCGGAAAACTTCCGCGCCATCGTCGCGGTCTGTAGTTTCTCGGATATCGGGAACGGGTCGTCGGGAGGGGCGTCGCCGTGACACGCGAGGAGGCGGAGGACCGGCTGAGCGTCGCCGGACAGGGCGACGATGACGCCTTTCCGCTGCTGGATGCCGCCATCGCCTGCGCCATGCACGACGTGCCCTTCCGCGACGCCGGGGCCGTGCGACGTCTCGCGGACGCGGCGGCTGAACGCCTGTCGGAACGGATCCAGACCGAGAGCCCGGACGATGCCCTGGCCGAGACCATGGCCGCCGACCTGCGGCTGAATGGCGATCTCCTGCGCCATGACGATCCGGCCAACACCGACGTCATCGACATCGCCGAGCGTCGGCGCGGCCTTTCGGTGGCCCTGGCGGTCCTCTACCTAGACGCCGCGCGGCGGGTAGGGCTGAAAGCGGCGGGCGTCGATTTCCCCAATCACTTCCTGCTGCGGGTCGAGACGCCGGCGGGCCCGGTGGCGCTGGATCCCTTCAGTCACGGGCGGGTCGTCATGCCGTCGGAGCTGACCCGGCGGGCGCTGAGGGCCGGACTGACGCCGCATGTGGCGGATCGGCTGGACGTGCTGATGGCCCCGGTCAGCGATCGCCAGGCCTTGATCCGGCTCCAGAACGTGCTGTTCAGCCGGGCCATCAAGGCCGAGGACTATGAGACCGCCGAGCGGTCAGCGGTCCGCCGCGCCCTGCTTGATCCCGAGGATCACCGACCTTGGCTCGACGTCGCCGCGGCGCGAGAAAAGCAGGGCGCACTTACAGGGGCCATCGACGCGCTCGCCCGCGCCCGTGCCGTCTCTGACGAGTCCGCACCGGTGCCCGAGGTCGCCTTCGACCGGCTGAGGATGCGGCTGAATTAGGTTTCAGGGTCTAGGGTCTACGTTCTAGGGAGAACGACATCATCTGTGCGGCAGCGGTCCGCCCTAGAACCTGAAACGTGAAACCTAGAACCCTCATGCTCCGCACAGCCATCCAGATGGACCCCATCGAAGGGGTCAACATCGCCTCGGACACGACCTTCTTCCTGGCGCTGGAGGCGCAGAGGCGCGGCCACGCGCTCTGGGTCTATGATTTCCGCACCCTGGCGCTGGAGGACGGCGACCTGTTCTGTCGGGCCCGTCCGGTGACACTGAGGCCCGTGGTCGGCGATCATGTCACGTTCGGCCAAGAGGTCCGGCTGAACCTCGGTCGCGACGTCGACGTCATCCTGATGCGTCAGGACCCGCCGTTCGACATGGCCTATGTCACGGCGACCTATCTGCTGGAGACGGTCCATCCCCAGACCCTGGTCGTCAACGATCCCGCCGAGGTCCGCTCAGCCCCGGAAAAGCTTTTCGCCACCCGCTTCGAGGGCGTCCAGCCCCCGACCTTGGTCAGCGCTGACCCTGTCGCCCTCGTCGACTTCCACGAGCGGCATGGCGACGTGGTGCTCAAGCCCCTGCACGGCGCGGCGGGTTCGGGCGTGGTGCGCCTGAAGGCGGGTGATCCGAATCTGGAGGCCCTGATCGAGATCCACGCCGCCGCCAGCCGCGATCCCCTGGTCATCCAGAAATTCATCCCGGCCGTGTCCAAGGGTGACAAGCGCATCATCCTGATCGAGGGCGAGCCTGTCGGGGCCATCAACCGCGTGCCCGCCGAAGGCCAGGTGCGCTCCAACCTGCGCGTCGGCGGCACCGCCGCGCCGGTCGAGATCACAGAGCGCGACCGGGAAATCTGCGCCGTCATCGGGCCCGAACTGAAGGCGCGAGGCCTGATGTTCGTGGGCATCGACGTGATCGGCGACTACCTGACCGAAATCAACGTCACCTCGCCGACGGGCGCGGTGCAGCTGAAGGAATTCAGCGGCGTGGATGCGGCGGCGATCCTGTGGGACGCCATCGAGGCCAAGCGCACGCCGAGCGCGTAACGCCGCTCTTGCAAAAGCTGTAAGTTCATGGTCTGTTCTCTTTGCTAAGGGAGAACGCCCATGCTGGCGAGCATCGCGACGGTGGCGTTCGAGGGGGTCGAGGCGCGGCGCGTCGACGTCCAGGTCCAGCTGGTCGGCAATGACGGCCCGATCGTGTTCGCCGTCGTCGGCCTGCCCGACAAGGCGGTGGCCGAAAGCCGGGAGCGGGTACGGGGCGCGTTCGCCGGCATCGGCCTGGCCCTGCCGCCCCGGCGGATCATCGTCAACCTCGCCCCCGCCGACCTGCCCAAGGAGGGCAGCCACTTCGACCTGCCGATCGCGCTCGCCCTGCTGGCGTCCCTGGGCGTTGTGCCCCCTGATGCCCTGAACGGTTGGATGGCCGTCGGAGAGCTGGGGCTGGACGGGCGCATCCTGCCGGTCGGCGGGACGCTGCCTGCGGCAGTCGCGGCCTCGGCTATGGGCCTGGGCCTGATCTGCCCGGAGGCCAACGGTCCGGAAGCGGCCTGGGCGGGGGAGGTGTCGATCCTCGCGCCCCGGTCCCTGATCGGACTGATCAATCATTTCAAGGGAACGCAGGTGTTGCGGGCGCCCGCCGCCGGGCCGGTCACGTCGGGGACCGCGGTGCCGGACCTGCGCGAGGTCAAGGGCCAGGAGAGCGCCAAGCGGGCGCTCGAGGTGGCCGCCGCCGGGGGCCACAACCTGCTGTTCGTCGGCCCGCCGGGATCGGGCAAGTCGATGATGGCCCAGCGGCTGCCAGGGCTCCTGCCGCCCCTGACGCCGCAGGAGTTGCTGGAGACCTCCATGGTCTGGTCGGTCGCGGGCCTGATCGAGCGGGGGGCCCTGACGCGGGAACGACCGTTCCGCAGCCCCCACCACTCGGCGTCGATGGCGGCCCTGACGGGCGGTGGCCTGCGGGCCAAGCCGGGCGAGGCGTCGCTGGCCCATAATGGCGTGCTGTTCCTTGACGAACTGCCAGAATACTCGGCCCAGGCGCTGGACAGCCTGCGCCAGCCGCTGGAGACCGGCGAGATCGTCGTCGCGCGCGCCAACGCCCATGTCCGTTATCCCGCGCGGTTCCAGTTGGTTGCGGCGATGAACCCGTGCCGCTGCGGACTCGGCGGGGCGGGCAAGGGGGCCTGCGGCAAGGCTCCGCGCTGCCAGAGGGACTATCAGAACCGCATCTCCGGCCCGATGTTCGACCGCATCGACCTGACGGTCGAGACGCCGCCCGTCACCGCGGCCGACATGGCCCTGCCCTCGCCCGCAGAAGGGACCGCTGAGGCCGCCGCGAGGGTGGCTGGCGCCCGCGTCATGCAGGAGGAGCGAGTGAGAGAGGCGGGATTCGATCCGCTCCAGGCTCTGAACGCCCGGGCCACCGGCGAGACGCTGGACCGGTTCGCTCGTCCGGACGAGGCGGGTCGGGCGCTGCTCATGCGCGCCGGCGAAGCCGGGGGACTGACGGCGCGCGGCTGGACCCGGACGCTTCGTTTGGCGCGCACGATCGCCGACCTGGAAGGCTCCACCGGGGTGCTGCGCCGCCATATCGCCGAAGCCCTGATCTATCGCCGCTCCACCGTTGGCGCCCAGGCCGAGTTTGAACGGCAAGATGGTGGCCGGGCCGGGGTTCCAGCCTGGTGACCGAACGATACCATCGGGCGGCAAGACTCTGGAAACCTTGAGGGTTGAACCGCTCTTAAGCCGGAGCGCGTTAAGCGTGTTCTCCAAATCGGGGGACTGCGCATGGCCAAGACGCGGGCGACGAGCGGAACGGCGGGGAGCGAGGCGATCGCGACCTCTGGCGGGGCCGATCCCTTCCTGCGGCTGATGAGTCATGAAATGCGGACGCCGCTGAACGGCGTGATCGGCATGCTGGGTCTGCTGACCCGCACACGGCTGGATGGCGCCCAGCGGGCCTATGCCGAGGCTGCCAAGGACTCGGCGGAGCATCTTCTGGGCCTCGTCAACGACCTGCTCGACTATGCTCGGCTGGAAGCCGGCAAGCTGGAGTTCGATCTGGCGCCGGTCGATCCCGAGACCCTGGTCCGCGGGGTAGCCGAACTGCTGAGTCCGAAGGCGCATGACAAGGGCCTGGAGATCGTCTGGTCGGTCGCCGCCGACGTGCCCGACATCCTGGCCGATGAGGGTCGTCTGAGGCAGGTGCTGTTCAACCTGGCGGGCAACGCCGTGAAGTTCACCGAGACGGGCGGGGTCAGGATTGCCGTGGAGCGGGCGGGCGGCACGGACGTCAGACCCATGCTGGCCTTCATCGTCGACGACACCGGCCCTGGCATCCCGGCGGCGGCGCGTCAGCGCATCTTCGAGGAGTTCGGACACGTCGATGTGTCCGACGCGACGCGTTACGACGGTGCGGGTCTTGGGCTGGCGGTGGTTCGCCGCCTGGCCGAGGCGATGAAGGGCAAGGTCACGGTGATCGACCGGCCGGACGCTGACGGGCATGGCGGCTCGCGGTTCCGCTTTCAGGCGGCGTTCAAGGCGGTGGCCGAGACGAAGCCGCGCCGCCGCGGGCTGGAGGGAATGACGGTGGCGGTCCGGTCGCCCGATCGTTTCGTGGCCGAGGCGGCCCGCGTCCAGCTGATGGCCAGCGGCGCTGAGGCGAGCGAGGGTCCGGCACCGGTCTGCCTGATCGATCACGCGGAGGCGAGAGTGGCCGGACGGCCGACGGCGGAAGCGCCGACGACGGGGCGCGGCATTATCCTGCTCAAGCCTTGCGAGCGGGAGCTGATCGCGCGGTATCGGTCGGCTGGGTTCCATGGCTATCTGATCAAGCCGTTGCGGCGCGCTTCGCTGGTCGAGCGCGTGCTGGCGGCGGCGACGGCGGGCGATTCGGTCCCGAGCGGCGCGCGTGTCCTGCCGCCCGAGGACGACCGCGTTCTGCCGGTCCGCTTCGCGGGCACGCGGGTGCTTCTGGCCGAGGACAATCCGGTCGGCGCGCTGCTCGCCAAGACGCTGCTGCGCCGCGAGGGTTGCGTGGTGGAGACCGCCGGCACCGGCCGCGAGGCGGTCGAGGCGCTGAAGCGGGCGCGGTATGATCTGGTGTTCATGGACATGCGCATGCCCGGCATGGACGGGCCGGAGGCGACGCGCGCCATTCGGGCGTCGGGCGACCGCACGCCGATCGTCGCCCTGACCGCCAACGCCTTCGAGGAGGACCGGCGGGCCTGCCTGGAGGCCGGCATGAACGATCATCTGGTCAAGCCGCTGGAACTCGAGGCGCTCCGGTCCGCGCTCGCCCGCTGGACGACCGGAGACTTCCGCGCCAAGGTCGCCGCCGCATAGGACGCCAGGGGGCGTCGAAAGGGACGCCCGACATGAGCGAGACGGCCAAGCGGTTGACGACGTGGGACTTCGTGAAGTCCCTCAGGGATCGCCGCGTGTTCGTGATGCTTCTGTTGGGTGCGGCCGCGGGTCTGCCCTTCTTCCTGATTTTCGACACCCTGTCGGCATGGCTCCGGCAGTCCGAATTGTCTCTGCAGACCATCGGCGTGTTCGCGCTTGCGACCCTGTCCTATTCGCTGAAGTTCGTCTGGGCCCCGGTCGTGGACCGAGTGAAGTTGCCGTTCCTGGAACCCCTGCTGGGCCAGCGCCGCTCGTGGATGGCGCTCATGCAGGTCCTGATCGTGCTGGGACTGTGGGCCATCGCGGGATCGAGCCCGGCCCTGAACCTCGGACAGGTCGCGCTGCTGGCCGTCATGGTCGGCTTCTGTGGAGCGACCCAGGACATCGCCATCGACGCCTGGCGGATCGAGGTGGTCGACGAGACTTTCTATGGAACGATGGCCGCTGCCTATCAGTGGGGATACCGGGTGGCGATGATCGTCGCCGGGGCGCTTCCTCTGGTGCTCGCGGACTCCTTTGGCTGGAATTTTTCGTATGCGGTGATGTCGGCGTGCATGCTGATCGCGGTCGGCGCGACGGTGCTCGCGCCCCGTGAGAAGGCCCAGCGTCCCTTGGTTCGGCTCACCGACGACATAGCGGCCAAGCCCGCGCTGGAGATCGCCGAGTGGGCCGGGCGGCTGGCGTTCATCCTGCTCGGGGCGCTGCTGGCCGGTTCAGGACTTGCGGCCAACGCGACCTTCATCAACGCGGGCCTCGGGTTGCTGGGCCAGTCACCCGAGTCCGCCGAGGTCTTCAAGGCGATTTGGGAGGCGCGCGAGACCGGTATCTTCGTGCAGTTTCCGGCGGTGGTCGTGGGGCTTGGGCTGATCGCGCTGGCATGTGTGCCGCTGCCGGGGCGACCGACGCGACCGAGCGTCTATCTGCGTCGGGCCTATGGGGAGCCGCTGGCTGAGTTCTTCGGCCGCTTCGGCCTGAAATTCGGTCTGCTGATCATGGCCCTGATCTGCATGTATCGCCTGTCCGACTTCGTGCTGAACCTGATGAACCCGTTCTACATCGACCTCGGATTCAGTCTGACCCAGATCGCCGAGGTGCGGAAAGTCTATGGCGTGGTGGCCTCGCTGGCGGGCATCGCGGCGGGGGCGTGGCTGGTCAGCCGGCTGGGTATCGTCCGGACGATGGTCATCGGAGTGTTCGCGAGCCCCCTTTCGAACCTGATCTTCATCTGGCTGGCGACCCAGGGGGCCAGCATGCCGGCGCTGTATGGTGCGATCACCATCGACAACTTCGCCACCGGCGTCGCGGGCACGGCCCTGATCGTCTACATGTCCAGCCTGACGTCGGCGGGGTTCACGGCGACCCAGTACGCCCTCTTCAGTTCGCTATACGCCATCTTCGGCAAGATCCTGGCCTCCCAGTCCGGGCGGATCGTCGAGGGCTCGGCGCGGATGGCCGAGGCAGGGGGGTTCACGGCGATCTTCCGCCCCCTGTTCGCCGATCTGCCAGAAGGCGCGCTGGTGAAGGGGGCCGAGATCGCCGAGGTCACGCCGGTCTCGCTCGGAGCGGGCTACGCCGCCTTCTTCGCCTATTCGGTCGTGATCGGCGCGGTCGCGGTGGTCCTCGCCTTCATCGTCGCCCGTCGCCAGAAGGAGATCGAAGCCAAGGGAGCCGAAGCGCCCGCCGCCTGACCGCCCGTCACACCGTCGGCGGGACCGCCGTCGTGTGCATCGACCGCTCGGCCGCCGCGCTGGGGTGAGGAGCGACGGTCTCGTCCTCGGGTTCAAACTCGACGGTGACGCCTTCCTCATAGGCGGCGAAGGTGGCGGCGGTGATGATCTCGGAGACCGAGGCCCCCAACGACACGATCTGGACGGATTTCTCCAGGCCCACCAGCAGCGGCCCGATCACGGTCGCCCCGCCCAGAGCCTGGACCAGCTGGGTCGAGATGGCGGCGGAGTGGAGCGCCGGCATGACGAGCACATTGGCCTCCCGGCTGAGGCGCATGAAGGGGTAGTTGGCGCGCTGGTCGGGGGCCAGGGCCAGCTCGGGCGGCATCTCGCCCTCATACTCGAAGTCCACGCCCTTGGCGTCGAGGATGCGGATGGCCTCGCGGACCTTCTCGCCCCGCTCGCCGGGCGGATTGCCGAAGCTGGAGTAGCTGAGGAAGGCCACGCGCGGGGTGCGGCCGAGCTTCCTGACCGTGGCGGCGGCCTGGATGGCGATGTCGGCCAGCTCTTCGGCCGAGGGCAGTTCGTGGATCGAGGTGTCGGCGATGAAGATCGTGCGGCCCTTGGCCAGCACGACCGACAGGCCGATCAGGCTGTCGCCCTTGATGTCGAGGACCCGTCGGACCTCTTTCAGAACCATGTTGAAGTTGCGGGTCGTGCCCGTCACCACAGCGTCGGCCTGACCGCGCGCGACCATGGCGGCGGCGAAGTAGTTGCGGTCCTGGTTGATCATCCGCTGGACGTCGCGACGCAGATATCCGCGCCTCTGGAGCTTTTCGTACAGCCAGTCGGTGTAGGCCTCGTTCATGTCCGAGACGCGGGCGTTGACGATCTCGATGCCCATCTCGTCGAAGTTCAGGCCGGCCTCGGCGGCGTTCTTCTTCACCAACTCCTCGCGGCCGATCAGGATCGGCGTGCCCAGCTCGGCCTGTTTGAAGGCCCAAGCGGCGCGGATGACGGTGGACTCCTCGCCTTCGGCGAAGACGACCCGCTTGTTCGGCGCGGCGCGCACGGCGGCCGAGATCTTCTGCATCAGGGCGGCGGAGGGGTCGACGCGCTCCCGAAGCTGGGCGCGATAGGCGTCCATGTCTTCGATGCGTTTCCGGGCCACGCCGGAATCCATCGCCGCCTGGGCGACGAAGGGCGGGATGTACCAGATCAGGCGCGGATCGAACGGCGTGGGGATGATGTAGTCGGGGCCGAACTTCAGCTTTCGGCCGCGATAGGCCACCGCGACCTCGTCGGGCACGTCCTCGCGGGCCAGCTGGGCCAGGGCCTGGGCGCAGGCGATCTTCATCTCGTGATTGACGCGCCGGGCCCGAACGTCGAGCGCGCCCCGGAAGATGTAGGGGAAGCCGAGCACATTGTTGACCTGGTTCGGGTAGTCCGACCGGCCCGTGGCGATGATGGCGTCGGTGCGGACGCTCATGATGTCTTCGGGCGTGATCTCCGGGTCCGGATTGGCCATGGCGAAGATGATGGGATTGGGCGCCATCGACGCCACCATCTCCTTGGTGATGGCGCCCTTGGCCGAAAGCCCCAGCACCACGTCGGCGCCGACCATGGCCTCGGCCAGGGTCCGCAGCGGCGTGTCGGTGGCATGGGCCGCCTTCCACTGGTCCATGCCGGTCGGGCGGCCCTTGTAGACCACGCCATCGCGGTCGCAGATGACGGTGTTTTCGGCCCGGACGCCCACGGCCTTCATCAGGCCGATGGAGGACAGGCCCGCAGCGCCCGCGCCGGCCAGCACGACCTTGATGTCCTCGAGCTTCTTGCCGGTGATGTGACACGCATTGATCAGGCCGGCGGTCGAGATGATGGCGGTGCCGTGCTGGTCGTCGTGGAAGACGGGGATGTTGAGCAGGTCCTGGAGCTCGCTCTCGATCACGAAGCATTCCGGGGACTTGATGTCCTCCAGATTGATGCCGCCCCAGGTGTCGCCGATGTTCTTGACCACGGTGACGAACTCGGCCGGGTCGGTGGTCTTGACCTCGACATCGAAGCTGTCGACGTCGGCGAAGCGTTTGAACAGGACGGCCTTGCCCTCCATCACGGGCTTGGACGCCATGTGGCCGAGCGCGCCCAGTCCGAGGATGGCCGTGCCGTTGGAGATGACAGCCACCAGATTGCCCTTGGCGGTATAGTCGTAGGCCCGGTCGGCGTCTTCGGCGATGGCCCGCACCGGAACGGCGACGCCGGGCGAATAGGCCAGCGACAGGTCGCGCTGGGTCGCCATCGGCTTGATCGGGGCCATGGAGATCTTGCCCGGGTTCGGCAAGCGGTGGAAATCCAGCGCCTCCTGATCGGAAAAGGTCTGTTTGTCGGTCTGGTCGGGCATGGAGACGTCTCGGCTGGAGGCTCGTCCGTCGTAGCCGGGCAGGCCGAGAGGGACAACCGGAGACGGATGGGCATTAGCCCTTCAGCGTCCTCATCGCCGCAAGACGGGCGAAGGCGAGCATGAGGGCCTTGCGGCGGGCCGGCGCGAGCGGCATCGATGGCGCGTCGCGGACCACGGCTCCGCCGAAGCCGTCGGCGACAATCAGGCCGGGGTGCGCGGGCAGCAGGGCCTGCGGGAACTCGGGCGCGACGGCAAAGAAGAAGGCGTCGCAAAAAGGCTCGTAGTCCGGCCATTTGCGGTCGACGCGGTAGTCCTCTTCGCCCGACTTGACCTCGACGATGACAATGTCGCCTCTCTTGCCCAAGGCCATGACGTCGGCGCGGCGTCCATTGGGCAGACCAACTTCGAGCAGGGGCGCATAGCCCATGTCGGTGAGCAGCCGCGCCGCCCCGCGCGTGACCGAAAGCGTGGTTTCGGGGCGGCTGAAGACCAGCTCCAGATGAACGGTGGCGGACATGGCGCCACTATGTTCCGGTTGTGTTCCCTGGCGCAAGCTGCGCGAGCAGGGTCGCAGCTCAAGCGGCGCGGTCGGTGGCATGTCGTCGACGCATCGCGAACCTTGGCCGCAACCGGGCATCCGGGGGTCTCAGCAGAGGGACGCGTCTTGAGGCCGATGACCCCAGGTTCACTGGCCCGTGTGCGTCACGCGGCTGGTGTCGAAGCCCAGGGCTCTCGCACGCGCTACGGTGGCGACCCTGACCGAAGCGGCGGGGCTCTGGCTGCGGTGCCAGATCCACCAGCTGGACTTGTCCGGCAGGCCCATGATGGCCCAGCTGTAGTCGGGCGCGTGGTCCCAGACCCAGTATTGCTGGGACGCCAGGCCGCCGAAGCTGAGCAGGCCGGTCAGGCTGAACCGGAACTTGGCGTTGGTGGCTGGGTCGGTGACGCGGGCGTTGGCGCGCAGGGTCTCCACGTCGCCATCGGATCTGCGGACGCAGGTGACGAGAACGCTGTAGTGGCCCTGAGCCGAGGGGTTGAAGTCGATCTGGGCGCGGCTGCAGTCGCGCTGCATGCCGTTTGGGTTGCGGGCGATCTCGAACCAGCGGCCGTCGAAACGGTCGAGGTCCACGGCTGTCGCTTGGGCGAGGGCCGGGCTGGACGAGGCGGTCAGGACAGCGGCTGTGATGGCGGCGAACCAGGATCGGATCATGCGGTCTCTCCCTTGGCCAAAAGCTACGGATCGAACGCGGGCAAGGTTGCGTCTCAGCCTTTTCGCGCCCGCCACGTTTCGCGCGACTGGCCCCAGCGGTCGACGGGAAAGGCCTCGAATGGCGGCGGAAGGACAGCGGGGCCGAGATTGGTCGAGCCGAGCGCCCTCGCCAGGTTCTGCGAGCCTGTGTTGTCGGGATCGATGCAGTGGATGACCTCGGTCCAGCCGAGCACGTCGAAGGCGTAGTCGATGGCCGCGGTCGCGGCCTCGATCCCGTACCCCTGGCCCTGGGCATCAGGATGAAGCCCCCAGCCGACCTCGGTTCCGGGCCAGGCGAGCGGCGTCCACGGGCCGATGCGACCCAGCCAGAGACCGGTCTGGCGATCGATGACGGAGAACATGGCGACGCCCGACAGCGCCCAGGCCCCGGCCATGGTCATGAAGCCACGCCAGGCGACCTCCGCCGGCTGCGGCCCGCCGACGAAGCGCGAGGTGGGGTGAGCCATGAATTCGGCCCAGCGCGCAAAGTCCTCGCTCGCCGTGGGGCGCAGGATGAGGCGTTCAGTGTGGAGCGTGGGTCCGGGGGCGACGGTCACAGGGGGTACTCGCGTTCGAGGTCGTAGTGGCTGCCGTCGTCGGTCAGGACACTGGAATAGAGGCCGAAGCGGTCGACGCGGATCGGCGGGCTGTGCAGCAGATTGTGGTTGGTGATCCAGGCGCCGACGCGGGCGGGGTCCGTCTGGGTCTTCAGATAGGCCAGGGTGACGTGAGGCCGGTAGACGCGGGGCTCCATGCGGATGCCCGCGCGCTCGGCGGCGGAACGGCATCGGCCGGCCAGCACCGTCAGCCGCTCGTTCGGTTCGACGCCGGCCCAGATCGCATGGCTGCGATGGGCGTCGCCGAAGGCCCCGACCCCTTTCAGTTCGATGTCGAAGGCGCCGCCGGGGATGCGGGACAGCTCGGCGGCGAGATCGTCGGCGGTGCGCTCATTGACCTCACCGTAGAAGGCCAGGGTGACGTGCAGCTGCTCGGCGGTGCGCCAGCGCGCGCCCGGCAGGCCGGTCTGGCGGCGCGCCAGGGTCTCGGCGACGTCGAAGGGGATGGCGAGCGCGGTGAATAGCCAGAGCATGGAACGGTCCTAGCCCTCACGGGATTGCGAAGGAAGGCGGGCGGCCCTGCGGCGTCCGTTCCCTTGCGTAAAAGCGCCGCACGACCGATATTCCCGCAGTCGGACCGGGGGCTTTCGCCCTGGCCCTTATGGAGAAAACACTCGCGATGAGCGATTTCAGAAACGGTTACTCGACCCCGGCGCCCGCCTCGGCCGACATGGCCGTGGATGCCGGACTGCGCAGCTTCATGCTGGGCGTCTACAACAAGCTGGCGCTGGGCCTGGCCGTGGCCGGCGTGCTGGCCTACGTCGTCGGCAATGTGCCGGCGGTGCAGCAGTTCTTCTTCGCCCAGACGG
Source organism: Brevundimonas sp. AAP58 (assembly GCF_001295975.1). GTDB lineage: Bacteria > Pseudomonadota > Alphaproteobacteria > Caulobacterales > Caulobacteraceae > Brevundimonas. The sequence continues at coordinate 45,900 of NZ_LJHU01000098.1, forward strand.
CGGACGGCCGCATCGGCCTGACGGTGCTGGGCATGGTGGTGCAGTTCCTGCCCATCGTCCTGCTGTTCGGATCGATGTTCTTCATGAAGAACCCCACGGCGCGCGGCGTGAACATGCTGTACTGGGCCGTGGTTGCCTCGATCGGCGCGGGCCTGGGTCTGCTGTTCCTGCGCTACACGGACGCCAGCCTGGCCTCGACCTTCTTCGTGACGGCGGCGGCGTTCGGCGGCCTGTCGCTGGTGGGCTACACCACCAAGAAGGACCTGTCGGGCATGGGCACCTTCCTGATCATGGGCGTGATCGGCCTGATCATCGCCTCGGTGGTGAACATCTTCCTGCAGTCCGGGACCTTCTACCTGATCATCTCGGGCCTGGGCGTGCTGATCTTCGCGGGTCTGATCGCCTATGACACCCAGCGGCTGAAGATGACCTACTACGCTCTGGGCGGAGACCAGGCCGCGCTGGGCGTGGCGACGGGCTTCGGCGCGCTGAGCCTGTTCATCAACTTCGTCAACCTGTTCCAGTTCCTGCTGGCCTTCATGGGCAACCGGGAATAGGGCGCGGGCGAGCGCTTGATGTGATGAGGGCCCCGGGAGCGATCCTGGGGCCCTTTGTCTATTCGACCACCTGGAACTTCCGGCCGTCGAAGACCCGCAACACCTGGGCCAGCTCACGGCCGCGGCGCAGGATCTGGCCGCCCTCGCCGATGACGGCCCACTGGCCCTGGCGGGTCTGGAGCGAGGGGCGCTTCTCGATGCGATAGGCCGGGGCGTCGCCCGAGCGGCGGAAGACGGCGAACTCGGCGGCGTCCTTGCCCCCCAGCATGGCGTAGTCGCGCCACTCCCCTTGCGCCACCATCCGGCCGTAGACCCGCAGGATCTGGTCCAGCTCGCGCCGGTCGAAGAAGACCTGGGCGGGGGCGCCGGAGGGGGGCAGGGTCTCGAGGCTCATCCTCTTCAATCTAGGCGCATCGGCGGTGAACGCCATCCCGCTGTGACGGGTCGGCAAACCGGCGTTCACGACGTCACGAAAAGGCCCCGTTTCCGTCTTTCGCCGGACAGATGGCGAGCCGACAAGATGACTGTCGGCCTGACGGAGTTCGGAAGCGTCCCGGATCCTGAACAGCCCCCCCAGCCCCCCTGGATGTCTCCATGAAGGGCTCCGCCGGGCCGACGCTTCCTCCAAAGCGAGACGCCCGCCCTGCCCTCCTCCCCCTCCCGGCACGGCGGGCGTTTTGCTGTCCGGGGTTCAGGTGACGGAGCGGCGTGAGGGATGCTAAGGGCCGCGCGCCCTCCCCTCCCGACCGGACGATCCCCATGCCCGCCGCCCCCGCCTTTCCGCCCGCGCCCGACGCCGTCCGTCCGGTGCGCGCCCTGATCTCCCTGTCCGACAAGACCGGGCTGGAGGAGGCGGCGCGCGCCCTGCACGACGCAGGCGTGGAGCTGGTCTCGACCGGCGGGACGCGGGCGGCCATCGCGGGGTTTGGCCTGCCGGTGAAGGACGTGGCTGATCTGACCGGCTTTCCGGAGATGATGGACGGGCGGGTCAAGACGCTGCACCCGGTCGTCCACGGCGGCCTGCTGGGCGTGCGCGACGCCGCCGAGCACAGGGCGGCGATGGAGGCCCACGGCATCGGGCCTATCGATATCGTCTGGATCGACCTCTATCCGTTCGAGTCAACGATTGCGGCGGGCGGCGATTTCGCCAGCGCGGTCGAGAACATCGACATCGGCGGGCCGGCCATGATCCGCTCAGGGGCCAAGAACCACGGCTATGTCGCCGTTGCGGTCGACGCCGACTCCATCGGGCAGATCGTGGAGGCGGTGAAGGCGGAAGGCGCGACCTCGCTGGCGCTGAGGAAGCGGCTGGCGGCGCGGGCGTTCGCGCGAACGGCCGCCTATGACGCGGCGGTGTCGGGCTGGTTCGCGGGGCAGGTCGAGGACGCGGCGCCGGCGCGGAAGTCGGTGGCGGGGTCGCTGGCCCAGACGCTGCGCTATGGCGAGAACCCGCATCAGACGGGGGCCTTCTATCGCACGGGCGAGGTCCGGCCGGGCGTGGCGCGGGCCGAGCAGGTGCAGGGCAAGGAACTGGGCTACAACAACATCGCCGACGCCGACGCGGCCTATGAGCTGGTGGCCGAGTTCGAGGCCCCGGCCTGCGTCATCGTCAAGCACGCCAACCCGTGCGGGGTGGCGGTGGGTCGCGATCTGGCCGACGCCTACAGCCGCGCGCTCGAGTGCGACGCGGTCTCGGCCTTCGGTGGGGTGATCGCCGTCAACCGTGGACTGACCGGCGCCGACGCCCGGGCCATCACCGACATCTTCACCGAGGTGGTCATCGCGCCCGGCGCGGACGACGAAGCGAAGGCTGTGTTCGCGGCCAAGAAAAACCTGCGTCTGCTGCTGACCGACGGCCTGCCCGATCCGCTGGCGGCGGGCGAGGTGTTCCGCTCGGTAGCGGGGGGCTTCCTGGTGCAGTCGCGGGACGTCAGCCGCATCGCGCCCGCGGACCTCAAAATCGTCACGCGCCGCCAGCCGACGCCGCAGGAGGTTCAGGACATGCTGTTCGCCTTCACCGTGGCCAAGCACGTCAAGTCCAACGCCATCGTCTACGCCAAGGACGGCCAGACGGCGGGCATCGGCGCGGGGCAGATGAACCGCCGCGACAGCGCTCGCATCGCCGCGATCCGAGCGCGGGAGGCCGGCGAAGCCAAGGGGCTGGCGCACTCGCTGGCGCAGGGGTCGGCGTGCGCGTCGGAAGCCTTCTTCCCCTTCGCGGACGGCCTGATCGAGGCGGCGCAGGCGGGGGCGACGGCGATCATCCAGCCGGGCGGCTCGATCCGCGACGAGGAGGTCATCGCGGCGGCGGACGAGCTGAACCTGGCGATGGCCTTCACGGGGCTGCGGGTCTTCCGGCACTGAGGCCCTAGCCCGCCAGCATCCCCGTTCGTTCGACCTCGACAGGGCCGGTCATGAGGACGTGGCCGGTCGCCTCGTCCCAGTGGATGTCGAGTTCGCCGCCGTCGACGACGACGGTGGCCCGGCGGCCCGTCAGGCCTCGGCGGCTCGCCGCGACCAGGGCGGCGCAGGCGCCCGTTCCACACGCCTTTGTCAGTCCGGCGCCGCGCTCCCAGACGCGCAGGCGGATGCGGTCCGGAGCGAGCACGTGGGCGAAGCCGACGTTGACGCCCTCGGGGAACAGGGGGTGGTGCTCGATCAGGGAGCCGGAACCCGTGACGAAGGCGTCGTCCAGGCGGTCGGTGAAGAAGACGACGTGCGGATTGCCCATGGAGACGGCGCCGGGCGTGTGCAGCACCGGATCGTCGATGGGGCCGATCTGAAGCTCGATGCCGCGAGTGTCCATCTCTTCGGCGAGCGGGATCTCGGTCCAGTCCAGCCGGGGCGGGCCCATGTCGACGGTGATGCGGTCCGGGCCGGCGCGGCGGGCGATGGTCGGGCCTCCGAGCGTGTCGATCGTGACGCTGTCCGAGCCGTTGGCCTCCATCAGCATCCAGCCGACGCAACGAAGGGCGTTGCCGCAGGTCTGGACCGAGCCGCCGTCGGCGTTCCAGACGCGCATGAAGGCGTCGCCCTTCGATGACGGCTCGATGACGATGAGCTGGTCGAAGCCCTGGCCGGCCTGGCGGTCGGACAGGGCGCGGACCTGATCGGCGTCGGGCGCGAAAGGGCGCGCGAGCGCGTCGACCACGACGAAGTCGTTGCCGCAGCCGTTCATCTTGACGAAGGGACGCCCGCTCATGCGCGGCATATAGGCGTGGGCGGTTCCGAAGGCGAGCGACGCGCGTTATGCCGGGTCATGGCTCCCACAGACGCTTCCGAAGACAAACCCGGCCTGCGGCTGAGGGCACGGCTGAGGGCGCTGTATCACGGGGGGTCGCAGACGGCTGTGCGGTTCCGGCTGGGAGTCCTGATCGTCGATTTGCTGATCGTGGCCTTCTTCATCGCCGCGCCGCTGCTGAGGGATCAGCCGCTGGCCTTCTATGTGATCGACTATGTGATCGCGGCGATCCTGGCGGCGGATCTGGCGGCGCGCGCATGGTGCTACTCCGACCCGAAGGACTGGCTGAAGAAGCCGATTGTCTGGGTCGACCTGTTCATCCTGCTGACCCTGCTGTTCCCGGCCTGGCTGTTCAACCTGGGCTTCCTGCGGGTGCTGCGGCTGTGGACGCTGATCAATTCAGAGTTCTTCTGGCGCACCATCGGACGGCGTTACGACGACACGCGGGTGGAGGAGATCATCAAGGCCCTGACGGCACTGGTCACCTTCGTCTTCGTGGCAACGGGCTTCGTCTACACCTCGTTCCTGGGCAAGACCGAGGGGCTGGAGGGCTGGGTCGACGCCCTGTATTTCACGGTCACCAGCCTAACGACCACGGGATACGGCGACATCCTCCTGCCGGGAGCGTGGGGACGGATCGTGTCGATCGTCATCATGCTGGCCGGGGTGACGCTGTTCGTGCGGCTGGGACAGACCCTGCTGCGGCCGCACAAGGTCCGGTATCCGTGCGAGCGGTGCGGGCTGCAGGTCCACGACCCGGACGCCGTCCATTGCAAGGCGTGCGGCGACATCCTTTGCATTCCCGACGAGGGACGCTAGCGCCTCAGGAAGCCGCCGATCAGGTCGGCGATCCCGCCGTCGCCGCCGCCCGGAAGCCGACCGCCGGGCGTGAGGCGGTCGATGGCTTCCGGAAGCAGGCCCGCCAGGGTCTCGGAGGCCTGTTCCGATGATATCCCCAGCCGCGCGGCGAAGTCGGCAATGGGGCCGGAGCCCAAGACCTGGGCGATCTGTTCGGGGCTGATGTTGGCGTTGGCCCCCGTGCCGATCCAAGACTGGACAGTGTCGGCGAGACCCGCCCCGCCGAAGCGTTCGGCCAGACCCGCCACACCGCCCTGGCTTTGCAACAGGTCGCCCAGACCGCCAGCCGCCTGATCGCCCAGGCCGTTCAGCACGCTGTCCATGAGTCCCATGATCGCCTCCTCGCGCGTGTAAGAAGAATGACCCGTCACGGTGACGCTGTCATGTCGCAAGGGGGTGAATGCGAGGAAGCCCGCCGGGGCGCGGCGAGCTTCTGACTTATCTTGGGCAAGGTGTCTGATTTAGTTCCGGGCGTCCTCGGCCGCGCTCGAGACGGCCGAGCCTGCGGCCTGGACGTCGCGGCCCACGCCGGCGACCGTGTTGCAGGCAGCGACCGCCAGGGCGGCGGCCATAAGCGACAGGGTGACGATCTTCTTCATGGTGAAAACCTCCGTATGGCGAAGCTTGCCTAACGCCACGCTTGCCTGGCGGTTCCATCGCCGCGTCCATCGCCAAGTCAGGCCCCGATCTGCTAGGTCCGCGTGATGAGCCAAACCCGCACACAGCCCGCCGGAACCGCCGCACGCCGCATCGTCGAGACACTGGCGATCAACGGAGTGACGCGGGTCTTCTGCGTGCCTGGCGAGAGCTATCTGGCGGTGCTGGACGCGCTCGTGGACCATCCGGAGATCGAGGTGGTGACCTGCCGGCACGAGGCGGGGGCCGCCAATATGGCCGAGGCTTACGGCAAGCTGACGGGCAAACCGGGCGTCTGCATGGTCACCCGCGGGCCGGGCGCGACCCACGCCTCCATCGGGGTGCATACGGCGCATCAGGATTCCACGCCGATGATCCTGTTCGTCGGGCAGATCGCGCTGGCCGACCGGGGGCGCGGGGCGTTTCAGGAGGTCGATTACCGCGAGGTGTTCGGTGGCCTGGCGAAATGGGCGACCGAGATCGAGAGCCCGGAGCGGACGGTGGAGATCGTCGAGCGGGCCTTCTCGACCGCCTTGCAGGGTCGGATGGGTCCGGTGGTGATCGCCCTGCCTGAGGACATCCTGCACGAACCGGGCGGGCCGGAGCCCGTGCGGGCGGTGAAGCCTGCGAAGGCCGGACTGGATCCTGCCTTCCTGGCGGCGCTGGGCGAGCGCCTGGCGAAGGCCGAGCGGCCCCTGCTGGTTCTGGGTGGGTCTGGGTGGACCGATGAGGCCGCGGCGGCCATCGGCGGCTGGTCCGAGCGGCTGGGCCTGCCCGTGGCGCTGTCGTTTCGGAGGAAAGACATCCTGTCGAACGCGCGGTCGAACTACGCGGGCGATCTGGGCCTTGGGTGCAATCCCGAGCTGATGAAGCGGGCCAGGGGCGCCGATCTGCTGATCGCCGTGGGCGCGCGGCTGGGGGAGAACCCCACGCAGGGCTACACCCTGTTCGACCGGGCCCATACGGCCGGGCGGCTTGTCCACATCCATCCTGGGCCGGAGGAGCTGGGCCGGGTGTGGCCCACGCTGATGAGCGCCTGTGCCGACAACAGCCTGGCCGCCGAGGCGTTGGCGACGCTTGAGCCGGGGCGGACCTGGCATGAGGAGGCCAGGGCGGCTCATGATCACTATCAGGCCTTCTCGACGCCGGTGGCGGTGACCGGGGCGGTCAATATGGCCCAGTGCATGGCGCATCTGGGCGAGGCGCTTCCAGCCGACGCCATCGTGACCAACGGGGCGGGCAACTTCGCCGCCTGGCTGCACCGCTTCTATCGACATCGGGCGTGCCGGACCCAGCTGGCGCCGACATCGGGCGCGATGGGCTACGGCTATCCGGCGGCGATCGCAGCCAAGTCGCTGCACCCCGATCGGGAGGTTGTCTGCATCGCTGGGGACGGGGACTTCCTGATGACGGGGCAGGAGTTGGCCACGGCCGTCCAGCACGGCATCAACGTCGTGGTGGTTGTGGTCGACAACGGGACTTATGGCACCATTCGCATGCATCAGGAGGGGCACTATCCCGGCCGGGTGGTGGCGACGGACCTCAAGAATCCGGACTTCGTCGCTTATGCGAAGGCGTTCGGGGCCTTCGGCGTGCGGTGCGAGCGCACGGAGGATTTCCCGGAGGCCCTGAGGGCGGCGCGGGCGGCGGCGGGGCCGGGCGGGGTTCCGGCCCTGGTGCATCTGATCACCTCGGCCGAGGATATCGCGCCGAACCGGACCATCACCGCCCTGCGGAAGGGCTGATCACTCCGCGTCGGCGACGGCGCGGATGATGCTGGAGGACGAGGGTCGGCCGGCCAGGCTCTGGCTCGGATTGACGACGACCCGGAGATCGCCGCGCTGAAAGCTGACGGATGCGCGTGATCCCTCAACGAGGGTGATGCTGCGAAGCTCGGCCAGCTGGGTCCGAAAGGTCGGGGACCGTGCCATGCGAATGACCGCATCGGTGGTGACGACCAGCGCGTCGACCATCAGAGCCTCGGATTCCTCTCCGGTCAGGTTGATGACGATGAGGCGGCCCAGCGCCTGACTGACCAGGCTACCCCGCTGGTTCATCAGGCTGAACAGGCGGATGGGGCCGAGCGTGGGCAATGTAAGAGGCTCCGCGCCGCCACTGAGGGAGGCCGGTGAGCCGTTCGGACTGCGGACAGTGTAGAGTGTCATCCCGCCGCCGTGGGCGAAGCGTAGCACTTGGGTGCCGGCGTCATTGCGATAGATGACGTCACCGCGAGGGGCTGGAGTGGGCCGGAGCACCCAGGTCTCGGTACGGGTCTCGAAGCGGAACAGGGGCAGGGCCCCCGTGCCGTCGAAGATGAAGGCCTCTCCGCCCTCTGACTGATAGCGGCCGGACGGAGGGTGGCCCGGCCGCGACGGGCGAACCGCAAGGTTTAGGCTTTGCTCGGCTTGGGCGTTGCTGCGTATCTGCGCTTCCGAAGCGGTCGGAACGACAATGCCAGTCAATGAGACGAAAGCCGCGACGGCGAACATCATCGCCGTCGGGAGTGGCGCTTTCGCCCCCACGACCTTCTGCCCTGAAATCATGGCTGGAAGCGATGATCACGAGGCGGGGCGGATTTTGGGCAGACGGCTCCCTAGCCGACCAGATACTGACCACCGTTCAGCGACAGGGTGCACCCTGTGACATATCCAGCACGCTCGCCGGCCAGCCACGACACCATGTCGGCGATCTCCTCGCCCTTGCCGAGGCGACCGACGGGGATCTGGGCGATGATCGAATCCAGCACCTTCTGGTCCATGGCCCCCACCATCTCGGTGTCGATATAGCCGGGCGCTATGCAGTTGACGGTGACGCCCTTGCGCGCGTTTTCAAGGGCCAGGGCCTTGGTGAAGCCGATCATGCCGGCCTTGGCGGCGGAATAGTTGGCCTGACCGATCTGGCCCTTCTGGCCGTTGATCGAGGAGATGTTGACGATGCGGCCGAAGCCCCGGTCCCGCATGCCGTTGATCACCTGCCGTGTCATGTTGAACACGCTGTCCATGTTGACGCGGATGACGTCGGACCACTGGTCATGGCTCATCTTGTGAAAGAAGCCGTCGCGGGTGATCCCGGCGTTGTTGACCAGGGTGTCGATGGGGCCGAGCGCGGCCTCGACCTCGGCCACGGCGCGGGCGCAGTCCTCGAACGAGCCGACGTTGCCCTTGACCACCATGACGCCGAGCTCGCGGGCCGTGGCTTCGGCCGCCTCGGTGTTGCCCGAATAGCCGGCGGCGACGGCCATGCCGTCTTCCTTCAAACGCTGAACGATCGCCTTGCCGATGCCCCGGGTGCCCCCGGTCACGAATGCCACGCGCGCCATGTGTCGTTTCCTGTCCCTGACGGTCCCGTCTTTCGCGGGGCCTGTTCGAGGCAAGGTGTAGCGGGGGACGGCGCGGCTGTCTCCCTCCCCCTCCGCGTTTAGAGCCGCGCCATGTCCAGGACGAAGCGGTAGCGGACGTCCGAGCGACCCATTCGCTCATAGGCCGTGTTGATCTCCGACGGGGCGATGACCTCGACGTCGGAGGCGATGCCGTGCTGGGCGCAGAAGTCGAGCATCTCCTGGGTCTCGCGGATGCCGCCGATCAGGCTGCCCGCGATGCGGCGGCGACGCCACAGCAGGGGCAGGGCGTAGACCGGCAGGCCCTCGGTGGTCAGGCCCAGCATGACCATGGTGCCGTCGCGCGCCAGCAGCTGGATGTGGCTGGCGATCTCGTGGGTCGCCGAGACGGTGTTGATGATGAGGTCGAACTTTTCCGCCGCCGCCTGCATGGCGGCCTTGTCGGAGTTGATGAGGAAGTGCTTGGCCCCCATCCGCTCGGCGTCGGCCTTCTTGCGGTCGGAGGTCGACAGCACCGTGACCTCGGCGCCAAGGGCCGCAGCCTGTTTGACCGCCATATGGCCGAGACCGCCCAGGCCGACAACGGCGACCTTCGAGCCTGGCCCGATCTTCCATTCCTTCAGCGGCGAATAGGTCGTGATTCCGGCGCACAGCAGGGGGGCGGCGGCCTCCAGCGGGATCGAATCCGGGATCGACAGGACGTAGTTCTGATCGACCGTGATGTGGTCGGAGTACCCGCCCTGGGTGATGGTCTGGTTGACGGGCGCGCCCTTCGGATCGGGCGAGCCGTAGGTCTGGGTCATGCCGGGGACGCAGTACTGCTCCTCGCCCATCTTGCAGGGCTCGCAGACGCGGCAGCTGTCGACCATGCAGCCGACGCCGACCCGGTCGCCGACCTTGAAGCGGGTGACGTTGGATCCGACCGCTGAGACGACGCCGGCGACCTCATGGCCCGGCACGATGGGATAGCGGGTGTTGCCCAGGTCGTTGGTGACGACGTGCAGGTCGGAGTGGCAGACGCCGCAGAACTTGATGTCGATGGCCACGTCGTCCGGCCCGGGATCGCGGCGTTCGAAGCTGTAGGGCTCCAGCGGCTTGTCGGCGGCGACGGCGGCGAAGGCGCGGGTGGCGATCGGCATGGCGGGCTCTCGGGGCTCAGGGGGTGGGGCGTAAATGTGGCCGCGTGGCCCCGGCCGCAACCAGATCAGCGCAGCTTTTCGATCAGAGCCTGGGCCGCCGCCGGATTGCGGACCTTCGCGCCCGCGATGAAGTAGGCGAAGACGTCGCCGCGCTTGGCCCAGGCCTTGGTGCGAGCGGCGACCGCGTCCAGCTCTTCCGAAGTCATTCCGGTGGGCTCATCCTCGCGGCTGGACATGAGGCGGGCATAGGTGAAGTCGGCCGTCGGCTGGTCGATGCGGGGCCATTCCGGGGCCTCGTCGTCCTCGGCATACACGATGGCCGCGCCGTATTTGGCCGCGAGCTCGAAGAAGGCGGGGGTTTCGAAGGTGGGATTTCGCACCTCCAGCGCGTGCCGCAGGCGAACGCCGTCCCGCTCCTTCGGCAGGAGCTTGAGGAAGCCTTCGAAATCCTCCGCGTCGAACTTCTTCGTGCCCATGAACTGCCAGTTGATGGGGCCGAGCTTGTCGCCGAGTGCCGTCAGCCCCTGGCCCAGGAAGCGGTCCATCGACTCGCCCATGTCCGACAGCACCTTGCGGTTGGTGCAGTAGCGGCTGGCCTTGACCGAGAAGACGAAGCCGTCGGGCGTTTCGTCCCTCCACTTCATCCAGCTGTCGGGCTTGAAGGTGGAATAGTAGGTGCCGTTGATCTCGATGGAGGTCAGGGCCCGGCTGGCGAATTCCAGCTCCTTCTTCTGGATGAGCTTGTCCGGATAGAAGACGCCTCGCCACGGCTCATAGGTCCAGCCGCCGACGCCGATACGGATGGGGTGGGTCATTGTTCGTATCCCATGGGATCTACGATCCAGTCCTCGCGGCCATGACGGACCCGCAGGATGATCACGTCCGGCGGCCGCGTCTCATAGATGATGACGTGTGATCCTGTCGGAAGCGTGCGGATTTCGGACGTCAGATGCTCGCGCAGCCGGCCCAGGTTCGGGAACTCCGCGAGGCGCCGAAACGCTCGCTCAAGGTCATCCTGGTAGGCGTCGGCCTGACGCTGTCCAAACAGATCGTATCCCTGAAGGTAGATGGCTAGAACATCCTCGGCAGCCTGCGCGGCGAGCCGATAGCCCATCAAGCCGACTTCTTGCGTTGAGCGATGATGTCCAGCGCCTTCTGCCGGATGTCCTCCATCGTCAGATCGCTGATGCCGCTGGCGCGAGCCTCGTCGATCAGCCTCTGCCAGTGGGCGATCTTGGCCGACCGTTCCTGATCGCGGCGAATGAGGTCCCGGATATAGTCGCTGGAGTTGGCGTAGCGCACGCCGTCCGTCTGCGACTCCACCCAAGACTTCATCGGGTCCGGCAGGGAGATGTTCATCGTCGCCATGGGGAGCTCCTGTTCGGCCCGAAACAATGACAAACTTTGGCATAGATGTCGAGGTCGGCCGTTTCCCTCTAACCGCTGACTCGCTATCACGCGCCGATGACCACCCTGCTCTACGGTCGGCCGCCGCTGGTGTTCGACCCCCCCGGCGACGCCGTCCAGACCTCGCCCCTGATCCCCGGTTCGAACGCGATCGAAAGCCTGGCCGACGGCTCGGTCGAGGCGGCGATGATTTATGCGCCGCCAGGCGTGCTTGAGCGGCGCTATGTCGTGGCCCAGGCGCTGAGGGCCTTGAAGGTCGGCGGGCGGCTGGACGTGCTGGCGCCCAAGGACCGGGGCGGGTCGCGGTTGAAGAAGGAGCTGGAGGGTTTCGGCCTGACCTTCACCGAGGCGGCCAAGGCGCATCACCGGCGCTGCGTCGCGGTCCGGCCGGAGACGGTGGACGGCGTCGAAGCGGCGATTGCGGCGGGTGGGCCGCAAAGGGTCGAGGGGCTGGACGCCTGGTCCCAGCCGGGCGTGTTCGCGTGGGACCGGATCGATCCGGGCTCAGCCTTGCTGGCGGCCCATGTGCCGGGGTTGAAGGGGGCAGGGGCGGATCTGGGATGCGGCTACGGAGCGCTGGCCACCGTGGTCCTGAGATTGGCGGCCGTGACCGCGCTGCGGCTGGTGGACCTGGACCGGCGCGCCCTTGAGGCGGCGCGGCGCAACATCGAGGACGCGCGCGCGATGTTTGAATGGGCGGACGCACGGACGCTGGCGGATAGCGGCGATCTGGATTTCGTCGTCTCCAACCCGCCCTTCCACGATGGCGGAGCCGAGGATCGTCGGCTGGGTCAGGCCTTCATCCGGAAGGCGGCGGGGCTGCTCAAGAAGGGCGGGGTGCTATGGCTCGTGGCCAACCGGCACCTGCCCTATGAGGCTGAGCTGAACGCCGCCTTCAAGCGGGTGAGGCCGGTCGCGGACCAGGGCGGCTACAAACTGTTCGAGGCGGTGAAGTGAAGACGCCCACCGCTCGGGTCGACAAACTCCTGTCCTCGATGGGCTATGGCTCGCGAGCCGAGATCGCGCGACTGGGAAAGGTCGGCGGCATCGTGCTGAACGGCGTCGATCTGACCGATGTGTCGAACCGGATCGCGGTGACGCCGGATCTTCCCGAGCGGATGTTCATTGACGGGCGGCCGGTCGATCCACCGCCAGGGCTGGTTCTGATCCTGAACAAGCCCCTGGGCATGACCTGTTCGCACAAGGAGGACGGGGCCTTGGTCTATGACGTCCTGCCCGACCGCTGGCGCAGACGCGATCCGGCGATCTCGACCATCGGGCGGCTGGACAAGCAGACGTCTGGCCTGCTGCTGCTGACCGACGACGGCGACCTGCTGCACAGGGTGATCAGCCCCAAACGTCATGTGGCCAAGGTTTATCGCGCGACACTGGCGCGGCCTCTGGTCGGGACGGAGGGGGCGCTGTTCGCTTCAGGCGAGATGGTTCTGGAGGGCGACGACAAGCCTCTGGCCCCTGCCGTGCTTGAACCGATGGGCCCGGCGGAAGCCCGCCTGACGGTGACCGAAGGACGCTATCATCAGGTGCGCCGGATGTTCGCCGCGGTGGGCAACCATGTCGAGGCGCTGCACCGAGAGCGGCTTGGCGGACTGGCTCTTCCGGACGACCTGAAACCCGGACAGTGGCGACCGGCGACGCAAGCCGAAGTCACGACGATCTTTGCCGGATGACGACCGGGATTGACCCGGCGAAACAGTCACTCCACCTGAAACCCATGACTCGCGTGAAGATCTGCGGCCTGACCACGGCCGACACCCTCGATATGGCCCTGGACCATGGTGCGGCCTTCGTGGGGGCGGTGTTCTTTGCCCGAAGTCCAAGAAACATAACGCCGGAGGACGCCCGTCCCCTGTTTGAGCGGGCGCGGGGACGGGCGGGGATCGTGGCTGTCACTGTTGATGCCGACGACGACCTGCTGAGCCGGATCGGGGCGCATCTGAGGCCCGATTTTGTGCAACTCCATGGGCGCGAGACCCTGGCGCGGGCGGCCGAGGTGCGGCGACTGACGGGAGCGGCGATCATCAAGGTGCTGCCGGTCTCGACACCCGACGACCTGACGGACGCCGCAGGGTGGGGGGATCATGCCGACCACCTGATGTTCGACGCCCGGCCACCCGAGGGTTCGGCCCTGCCCGGTGGGGTCGGGGCCTCCTTCGACTGGGCGATGATGCAGGGCCGGACGTTCCGGCAGGACTGGTTCCTGGCAGGGGGCCTTGATCCTGAAAACGCGCGGGATGCTGCGGCGATCAGCGGCGCGCCCTTGCTGGATGTGTCCTCTGGCGTGGAAAGCAGCCCCGGTGTTAAGGACCCGGCCCGGATCGCGGCCTTCCTGAAGGCCGTGGCCTGATTATCTTCCCTGGTCGTATTTCGGCCCCCGCCGACCGTAAGGCTGAGCCCTGTGAACGCCATCATTCCCAACCAGTACGCCATGCCTGACGCGGAGGGGCGCTTCGGCCCCTATGGCGGGCGGTTCGTGGCCGAGACGTTGATGCCGCTCGTGCTGGAGCTGAACCGGGCCTATGAGGCGGCCAAGGCGGATCCGGCCTTTCAGGCCGAGCTGGACGACTTCCTGACCCACTATGTCGGGCGGCCGAGTCCGCTGTATCTGGCCGAGCGCCTGACCCAGCACCATGGCGGGGCCAACATCTGGTTCAAGCGCGACGAGCTGAACCACACCGGCGCGCACAAGATCAATAACTGCATGGGCCAGATCCTGCTGGCCATGCGGATGGGCAAGAAGCGCATCATCGCCGAGACCGGCGCGGGCCAGCACGGCGTTGCGACGGCGACGGTCTGCGCCCGCTTTGGTCTCCAGTGCGTGGTCTACATGGGCGCGGCGGACGTCGAGCGACAGTCGCCCAACGTCTTCCGGATGAAGCTGCTGGGTGCCGAGGTGGTGCCAGTCACCAGCGGGCGCGGCACGCTGAAGGACGCGATGAACGAGGCCCTGCGCGACTGGGTCACCAATGTCGCTGACACCTACTACCTGATCGGCACGGCGGCGGGGCCCCACCCCTATCCAGCCATGGTGCGCGACTTCCAGTCCGTGATCGGGCGCGAGACCAAGGCCCAGATGCAGGCGCGGCGCGGCAAGTTGCCCGAAGCCGTGGTCGCGGCCATCGGCGGCGGGTCGAACGCCATCGGACTATTTCACCCCTTCATCGAGGACGCGGGCGTGCGGCTGATCGGGGTCGAGGCGGCCGGGCGCGGGCTGGACGGGCCGGATCACGCGGCGAGCCTGCAAGGCGGGCGGCCCGGCGTTCTGCACGGCAACCGGACTTACTTGCTTCAGGACGAGGACGGGCAGATCCTGGAAGGCCATTCCATCTCGGCGGGGCTCGACTATCCCGGCATCGGACCGGAGCACGCCTGGCTGAAGGACATCGGCCGGGCCGAGTATCGCGCGGCGACCGACGCCGAGGCGCTGGAGCATTTCCAGCTGTGTTCGAAGCTGGAGGGCATCATCCCCGCGCTGGAGCCTAGCCATGCCCTGGCCCGCATCGGCGAGATCGCCCATGAAGTGGGCAAGGATGGGGACGTCGTGCTGAACATGTGCGGGCGGGGCGACAAGGATATCTTCGCCGTGGCGAAGCATCTGGGCGTGGAGTTGTGAGCATGGGCGTTTCGATTCTTGTGGCGGCCGTCCTGGCCCAGAGCGCGGTGGCGATGCCGGACGTCCTGATCCCACCCGTATCGGGTGTGGCTCAGGATCCCACCTGCGGAGGTCGAGCGCAGCTGGCGACCACCGCAACCTGCTTTGTCACGACCCAGGCCGCCATCAGTGGCGTGATCGATACCTGGACCGCCGACTTCGCCAACCAGCAATGGCTGGCCGCAGGGGGTGGGGATAACCGCGTGGTCTATATCCGTCGGCGTGACGGAGGCGGGTGCGACGGCTTCCAGATCATGGCGTTCGCTGATGGCGACGTGGCCGCGCCGGCCGCTCCGGCCTACATCGCCATGGCCGCGATCCCCGGCGACGTCTGCGCGGCCGCCGCAGCCCAGCCGCAAGCGCCGAACGCGCCGCAATGACGACAGCCCGGATCGACGCTCGTTTCGCGGCCCTGAAGGCCGAAGGCCGGGCTGGCTTCGTCGCCTATGTCATGGCCGGCGACCCCTCGCGAGACGAGGCGTTGCAAATCCTGCGCGGCCTGCCTGGAGCGGGTGCCGACATCATCGAGCTGGGCTTTCCCTTTTCAGATCCCATGGCGGAGGGGCCGCCGATCCAGCGCGCGGCGCTGCGGGGGCTGAAGGCGGGGCTGACGCTGAAGAGGACGCTGGAGCTGGCGCGGGCGTTTCGTGACGGCGACGCGGACACGCCGCTGATCCTGATGGGCTATCTCAACCCGATCGAGTCCTATGGCTATGACGCCTTCGCGCGCGACGCGGCGGCGGCGGGCGTGGACGGGGTGATCGTGGTCGATTGCCCGCCGGAAGAGGCCGATCCCCTCACAGACGCGCTGGATGCGAACCACCTGTCGCTGATCCGCCTGGCCACGCCGACGTCGGACGACGCCCGGCTGGAGGTCGTGGCGCGACGGACCTCGGGCTTCGTCTACTATGTCTCCGTCGCGGGCGTGACGGGGGTGAAGGAGGCGCAGTCCGCCTCGGTCGCTCCGGCGGTCGAGCGGGTGCGCAAGGCCTCGGGCCTGCCGGTCGCGGTCGGCTTCGGGGTCAAGACGCCAGAGCGCGCCGCCGAGATCGCGCGGGTGTCGGACGCGGTCGTGGCCGGATCGGTGCTGGTCGACGAGGTCGCCGCCGCCCTGGAGACCGGGGAGCCCGCCGCGCCGCGCGTCCTCGCCAAGGTCCGCAGCCTGGCCGAGGCCGTGCGGGGTGCGCGGGTCGCTGAAACCGTCTAAGAGCCCGCCGATGGCCGACAAGACCCCTCCCAAACCCCCTCAGGAAAAGCGCGGCGGCTGGCTGAGCCGCTTCGCGCCCGGCGTGCGCAAGATCGTCAGCCGCCGCGACACGCCCGACAATCTGTGGGTCAAGGACCCGGATTCGGGCGACATGCTGTATCGCCCCGACCTGGAGGCCGCCCTGTGGGTGACGCCGTCCGGCCGACACATGCGCATCAATGCGAAGCAGCGTCTGGGTTATACCTTCGACGGCGGCGAATACGAGCCGATCGACACGCCTGATGTCCCCGAGGACCCGCTGAAGTTCTCGGACGGCAAGCCCTATCGCGAGCGCCTGGCGGCGGCGAGGAAGGCCACGGGCCAGAAGGACGCCATGGCCATCGGCTATGGCGAGGTGGGCGGCGCGGAATGCGTGGTCGTGGTCCAGGACTTCACCTTCATGGGCGGGTCACTGGGCATGGCGGCGGGCGAGGCCTTCATCGCGGCGGCGCGAGCGGCGCTGGCGCGGGGCGTGCCCCTGGTGTGCTTCACGGCGGCCGGCGGGGCGCGGATGCAGGAGGGCGCCCTGTCGCTGATGCAGATGGCGCGCACGACGCTGGCGGTTCAGGAGCTGAAGGACGCGCAGTTGCCCTATGTCGTCGTCCTGACCGATCCGACCACGGGCGGGGTGACCGCGTCCTACGCCATGCTCGGCGACGTGCATCTGGCCGAGCCGGGGGCGCTGATCGGCTTCGCCGGCCCGCGCGTGATCGAGACGACCATCCGCGAGAAGCTGCCGCCGGGCTTCCAGCGTTCGGAGTATCTGCAGGAAAAGGGCATGGTCGACCGCGTCGTCGCCCGCGCCGACCTGCCCGAGACGCTGGGCCGCATCCTGTCGATGCTGATGGGCGGGCGGCGCAAGGCGGCCTGAGGCCGTGGACCCCGTTTCCGCCCGGCTGAGGGCGCGCCATCCGCAGAAGATCGATCTGTCGCTGGACCGGATGCGGACGCTGTGCGCCATCCTGGGCGAGCCGCAGCATCGGCTGCCCCCGGTCATCCATGTTGCGGGGACCAACGGCAAGGGCTCGACGGTCGCCTTCCTGAGGGCCATGGCTGAGGCGGCGGGCTTGCGCGTCCACGTCTATACCTCGCCGCATCTGGTGCGGTTCAACGAGCGCATCCGGCTGGCGGGGCGGCTGATCGAGGACGATCAGCTGTCGGCCATCCTGGACCGGATCGAGGCCGTGAAGGGCGTCGAGACCACGGTGTTCGAGAGCACGACGGCCGCCGCCTTCGTGGCCATGAGCGAGACCCCGGCCGACCTGGCTATCGTCGAAGTGGGGCTGGGCGGGACGCTGGATGCGACCAACGTCATCGAGCGGCCGCTGCTGAGCGTCATCACCCCGGTCGACCTGGACCACGCCGACTTCCTGGGGACCGATATCGCCCAGATCGCGGGCGAGAAGGCGGGCATCCTCAAGGCCGGGGCGCGGGGGATCGTGGCCCGCCAGGCGGAAGCCGCGATGGCGGTGATCGAGGCGAAGGCGGCGTCGGTGCATACGCCCCTGACCGTCATGGGTGTGGACTCCGACGCCTGGGCCGAGCGGGGCGGCATGGTGTTCCAGAACGCCGAGCGTTTCCTCGACCTGCCCGCACCGGCGCTGGCGGGGCCGCATCAGGTGGCCAACGCCGGGCTGGCGGCGGCGGTGGCGCTGGAGCTCGATCTGCCGGAGACGGCGATCGCGGAAGGCATAGCGGCGGCGCGCTGGCCCGCGCGGATGCAACGGTTGACGGCCGGGCCCTATGGCGCGACGGCCAGGGCCGCGGACGCCGAGCTGTGGCTGGACGGGGGGCACAATCCGCACGCGGGCCGGGCGCTGGCGGATGCGCTGGCCGAGCGTCAGGCGCGGGCGCCCCGGCCGCTGGCGCTCATCGTCGGCATGCTGGCCAACAAGGATCACGGCGGCTTCTTCGAGGCGCTGAAGGACAGCGGCGCCCACGTCTTCACCGTCGGCTTCGAGGGAACGGCGGCCGATCCCGAGGCGCTGGCGGCCGTCGCGCGCGGCCACGGCCTGGGCGCCCAGAGCGCGCCGTCGGTCGGGGAGGCGCTGGATCGGGCGACCCGGCTCGGCGCCGGGCGGGTCGCGATCTGCGGGTCGCTCTACCTCGCGGGCGAGGTGCTGAGCGCGGACCGGGCGACCTGGCCGGACTGAGGCGTAAAGGACGCTTGACATTTTGCGTTCCCACGGCAGAACCTTCGATACAGGAGGTTCCCGCATGATCCGTCGTTCCCTGCTCGCCATCGCCTGTGCCGTCGGCCTTGTCGCCCCGGCCGCTGCCCAGACCGCTTCGCCGCTGCCGGCCGATCTGCAGGTGCTGTTCTGGCCCGCCGAGCGGCGCGAGCAGGACCTGCGGCGCATGCCCGAGCTGATCCCGCACGCCCGGATCGAGCCGTCGCCCACGCCGCGCCGCTTGCCGGATGGCGAGGCGCTGGACTTCGACTCGAGCGCCTTCATGGAAAGCCAGCGCGTGGCGGGCCTGCTGGTCATTCAGGACGGCCGCGTCCGGATGGAGCGCTATGGACTGGGCCTCACGCCGCAGGACCACTGGGACAGCTTCTCCATGACCAAGTCCCTGACCTCGACCCTGGTCGGGGCGGCGATCGCGGACGGGGCGATCCGCAGCCCCTATGATCTGGTCACCGACTACATCCCCGAGCTGGCGGGCGGGGCCTACGACGGGGTGCAGATCGCCCACGTTCTGACCATGACCTCGGGTGCGCGCTGGAACGAGGACTACGTCGATCCGAACTCCGACGTGGCGCGCTTCTATCTGACGCCGCCGCCGGCCGACATGGACGCGACGGTCGCCTATCTGCGGGCCCTGCCGCGCGCCTATCCGCCGGGCGAGCGGTGGCACTACAACACCGGCGAGACCAATCTGATCGGGGTGCTGGTGGCCCGCGCGACGGGGCGGCCGCTGGCGGAGTATCTGAAGGAGAAGGTCTGGGACCCGGCGGGCATGGAGGGGCCGGCCTTCTGGATGCTGGACGCCCAGGGCAAGGAGGCCGGCGGCTGCTGCGTCTCGGCGAACCTGAGGGACTGGGGCCGGGTCGGGCTGATGGCGCTGGAGCGGGGCGCGGTCCCGGGCGGCCAGATCGCCACGGCGCGCTGGTTCGAGAGCGCCACCTCCCAGATGGTCGACTTCCCGGAGAACGACCGGGGCTATGGCGCCCAGTGGTGGACGCGCGGCGACGGGGCGCAGTTCGAGGCGTCCGGCATCTTCGGCCAGATGATCCACGTCGATCCGGCGCGGAACCTGGTGGTCGTCTTCCTGTCGGCCTGGCCCAGCGCCACCAGCCGCGAACGCTCCGACGAGCGGCAGGCGTTTCTCCGGGAGCTGAAGGCGGCGCTTTAGGTCACGCGCGCTCGACGCACAGGGCCACGCCCATGCCGCCCCCGATGCACAGGGTGGCCAGGCCCTTGGACAGACCCTCGCGCTTCAGCTCGTGAAGCAGGGTGGTCAGGATGCGGGCGCCGGACGCGCCGATCGGGTGGCCGATGGCGATGGCCCCGCCGTTGACGTTGACCTTGGCCGGGTCGAGGTCGAGCTCCTTGAGCACGCACAGGCTCTGGGCGGCGAAGGCCTCGTTGGATTCGACGCGGTCGAGGTCGGCGACGGTCCAGCCGGCCTTCTGAAGCGCCTTCTTCGACGCCGGGATCGGACCCGTCCCCATGACCGCCGGATCGACGCCGGCCGTGGCCGAGGACGCGATACGAGCCAGCGGCTCCAGCCCCCGCGCCCTGGCTTCATCCGCCGTCATCAGGACCAGGGCGGCCGCGCCGTCGTTCAGGCCGGACGCATTGGCGGCTGTCACCGTGCCGTCCCTGGTGAAGGCCGGCTTCAGCTTCTCCATCGAGTCCAGCGTCGCGCCGTGGCGGATGTATTCGTCCTTGTCGACGACCGTGTCGCCCTTCTTGCCGGCGATGACGACGGGCGCGATCTCGGCGTCGAACTTGCCCGCCTTCTGCGCGGCCTCGGCCTTGTGTTGGCTGCCGAGCGCGAAGGCGTCCTGCTCGGCGCGGGTGATCTGCCACTTCTCGGCGATGTTTTCGGCCGTCTGGCCCATGTGATAGCCGTTGAAGGCGTCCCAAAGGCCGTCCTTGATCATGGTGTCGATCAGCTGGAGGTCGCCCATCTTGTGGCCGCTGCGGAGGTGCTGGGCGTGCGGCGCCTGGCTCATGCTCTCCTGACCGCCCGCCACCACGATCTTCGCGTCGCCCAGCGCGATCTGCTGGGCGCCCACGGCGACGGCGCGCAGTCCCGAGCCGCAGATCTGGTTCAGGCTCCAGGCCGGCGTTTCCTTCGGAATGCCTGCGCCGATCGAGGCCTGACGGGCCGGACCCTGTCCCGTAGCCGCCTGCAGCACATGACCGAGGATGACTTCGTCGACGTCGGCCGGATCGACGCCGGCCCGCTCCAGGGCCGCCTTGATCGCGATGCTGCCCAGCGCCGAGGCCGGGAGCGACGACAGGGCCCCCAGGAACGATCCCACGGGCGTGCGGGCGGCGGAGACGATGACGACGTCGGTCATGGGAGGTCCTTGATCGGAGCTTGCTGGGCGGGGAAGCCGTTAGGCCGGCGCTAAGTTTGCGTGGCGTTTCTGCCGCATCTGTCGGCTTTCGTCACCTGCGCCGCCTTCGTTCAGGCCAAAGTCATCCTGTTCGCCCAATATGGAGGGAACGACAGGCAGAACCGCCGGGTTGAAGCGACCATGCTGGAAGCGATCCGAAGCCACGTCCGCCGCCTCTGCACCCCCGATCAGATCGATCTGGAGGAGCATTACCAGTCGCCCGCCGAGCACACCGCCGACCTGGTGGTCCATACCGTGGGCCTGACGCTCGCGGCCGTGGGCGGGATCGTGCTGGCGGTGCTGTCCGCGCTGAACGGCGGGGTGGGCGTGGTGATGGCGACGGCCATCTATGCCCTGTGCCTGGTGGCCATGCTGACGGCGTCGACCGTCTACAACCTGACCCGTCCCTGCGCGGCGCGGCCGGTGCTCCGCCGGTTGGACGAGGCGGCGATCTTCCTGATGATCGCGGGCAGCTACACCCCCTTCACGACTCAGAGGTTCGAGGGCTGGTGGTCGATCGGTTTCACCCTGGTGGTGTGGTTGATCGCGTTTGCGGGCGTCGGGGCCAAGCTGGTCCTGCCCCGCATTTCCGACGCCTTCTGGAGCGGGGTCTATGTGGTGTTCGGCTGGATCGCGGTGATCGCGCTCAAGCCCATGATCGACACGGTCCATCCGATCGCGCTTGGCCTCTTGGTGCTGGGCGGGCTGATCTATACGGCGGGCGTCTTCTTCTTCATCGCCCCCAAGCTGAAGTACCGCCGCGCCATCTGGCACGGCTTCGTCGTGGCCGGCGCGGGCGTACATTGGGCGGCTGTTCTGGTAGGCGTCGTGCTGGCTCCGAACCTGACCTGAAGTTCGCCCCGACACGAAACCGTCATGCCCTCTTTCGCCCGATGCCGCGCTGCGGGATAAGGGCGGCATAACCCCAGGGATGGAACCGTGGCCGATAGCACCCAGCCGAACGGCAAGGCGAAAGACGGCGAGGCCGTCGTCATCAAGAAATACGCCAACCGCCGCCTCTACAACACCGCCAGCTCTGCCTACGTCACGCTGGACGACCTGGCCAAGATGGTACGGGATGGCACCGATTTCGTCGTCTTCGACGCCAAGACCAATGAGGACCTGACCCGCCAGATCCTGACCCAGATCATCTTCGAGGAAGAGAGCCGGGGCCAGGCCCTCTTGCCCGTGCAGTTCCTGCGCCAGCTGATCGGCTTCTACGGCGGCCAGATGGAGGGCGTCCTGCCCAGCTATCTGGAGATGTCCTTGGCCAACTTCGCCCGCCAGCAGGAGACCTTCCGCGAACAGATGACCAAGGCCGTGGGCGTGGTGCCCGGTGCCATGATGGGCGCGGGCATGATGGAGGCCGCCGCCAAGCAGAACATGGCGATGTTCGAGCAGGCGATGAAGATATTCCCGGGTTTCGGCTATGGCCGCGCGCCCGAGGCCTTGGCCGCCGCCGCCTCGCCGTCGGAGGCCAAGGCCGATCCGGCGCTGGACGAGATGCGCCGCCAGATGGACGAGATGCGGGCCCAGATCGAGCGTCTGGCGTCCTCGCGGAGCGCCTAGGCCATGACGCGCGAGGTCGGCCCCATTCCCCCGGTCGGCCCGCGCGATCGCCGCGAGACCGAGCGCCGTACCGCCGCCGACCGGCGCGCGGCGGCCCAGGGCAGACAGGGGGCGGCGTCGGCCTCGACCCTGCCGGTGCGGGTGCAGGAGACGATCGAACCGGCACATCCTGCCGAGGACCATGCTCCGCTGGACCCCGCCGCCGCCTTCGCCGCCCAGCTGATCGGCCAGTCGGGCCAGAAGCGGGGCCTGAAGGGCGGGCCGCCGGTGCTGGATCAGGCCCGCTCGACCTATCTCGGGGCGGAGTATTCCGGCGAGAAGGACCGCCGCCCGCCGGCCGGGGTGGTGAAGAAGACCGAGGTCTGACCACCGCGGAGACTGGCCCGGCGCTTGCAGGGGCGGGGGCGACCGTCCCTTCGTCGTTCGAGCCTCGCCCATGTTCGCCTCATCCGCCCTGTCGGCCGCCGCCCGCGCCTTCGACATCGCCGTGGTCAGCCTGATCTTCGCCGTCCTGCTGTAGGGTCGCGAAAAACAGCGTGCGAATAGTCTGAAATGTCTGAAATCGGGGTTCCTCCAGTCGGATCCCGGGCCGGGATCGGGCGCAGTCTCGCACACGCCTGCGTCAGAACTGGACGCACCCTTCAGAGACGCGGTCCCCACGGCCCCATCGGCGGGGGCGGCGGGCGGCGCGGCAGGAACAGGGGGCCGAGCAGGATCCCGAACAGATAGCCGCCCAGATGCCCCTCCCAGGCGATGCCGCCCTGGGCCCCGGCGGCGGCGGCCAGGCCGTTGATCAGCAGAACGAGGATGGCGTTGGAGATCGCGAAATCGCGCGTGACCCGCAGCGCATGGGGCGACCACAGCGCCTTGTCCGGCCCGCCTTCCGGGTCGATGCGGGCGAGCAGGCCCCACAGGGCGCAGATCGCCCCGGACGCGCCCACCATCGGCAGGGTCTGATCCAGGTTCAGCGCGATGAACAGCCCGGCCGAGGCCAGGCCGCCCAGCATGAAGAACAGCAGATAGCGCACAATCATCGGCGCCCCGCCCCGGCCGCGCTTCATCGCCCGCACCACGATGGGGCTGAAGGTCAGCAGCGCCAGGGTGTTCATGATCAGGTGCGGCAGGCCGGCGTGGCTGACCATGTGGGTCAGGATCGTCTCGTAGCGACCCTCGTTCAGCGCCGGGATCGACAGGGCCCAGGGGATGGGCCCGCCATTGGCGATCTGCCACCCCGCCACGGCGGCGAACAGGGCGCCCAGCAGATAGCCCGGCCAGCCGCCCTCGCCGGCGCGGGGCCGGTCCGTCACGCGACGCAGGGCGGAGGAGTGGGACATGGGCAGGGAGATGGTTGGGGGGTGTGCGGGGCGCCAGAGGTGCGGCGTCGCTTCCGTTTCGACACCCGCGCTCCCCCCCTTTCGTCATTCCGGGTGCCGGGAGCGCAGCGACCAGAGACCCGGAACGGGGCGGCGCGCGAGAGCGCGAAACTGCCACGCGCACGCCCGTTGACGCATTTCGCCTCCGCTCCGCTCCGGCGCCGCCTTGTTCCGGGTCTACGCCTTCGGCTTCGCCCGGAATGACGAAAGAAGGAGGTCAGTCCTCCTCCGGCGGCGGGGTC
Source organism: Brevundimonas sp. AAP58 (assembly GCF_001295975.1). Lineage (GTDB taxonomy): Bacteria > Pseudomonadota > Alphaproteobacteria > Caulobacterales > Caulobacteraceae > Brevundimonas. The sequence goes on from NZ_LJHU01000098.1 coordinate 69,748, forward strand.
CAGTTCGGGTCGTTCACCGGATACCAGTCCGTCGCGAGATCGAGCCAGGCGGGATTGACGTCCTCGATCAGCTTGAGCTTCCAGTCGCGCAACCAGCCCTTGATCCGCTTCTCCCGGACAAGCGCGTCGACCACCCACTGATGCCGCTCGAACCAGACCAGCTGGGTGCAGCCCTTGCGCTTGGAGTGGCCTTCGAAGACGCCGGTCTTGTGCTGCCACACTCGCGAATAGAGGTTGGCCGTCATGCCGACATAGGTCGCCCGGTTACGCCCGCTGGCCATGATGTAGGTGGCGATGAAGGTCCGGTGCGTCCCCATGCCGGAACGGTGGCATGGGCGAACGATGTTCGCAATATGTTCTCATGGCCGGGCGGTGAAAACACTTCGTCATTCCGGGCGGAGGCGCTTGCGCCGCAGACCCGGAACCGGGCGGCGCCGGAGCGCAGCGCAGGCGAAATGCGTCCACCAGTGGCGTGTGTGACAGTTTCGCGCTCCCGCGCGCCGCCCTGTTCCGGGTCTCCGCTCCGCTACGCCCGGAATGACGAAAGTGGGTTCAGTCCCGAGAGTATATGAGGATGCCGTGGTCAACGATTGCAGGCCACACCCGCTCATCGAGGTCAGGTTCTGCATACTGAAGGTCGACGGGGACAGTGATGCGCTCCGCCAGCAGCTCGCGCCATCGCGCCGGTCCGCAGATAGCGTATCCAAGCCTTTCTCCGTCGTCCGCCCCTGTCAGCACGTAGCCAACGTCGAGGTCAGGAACGGGTGAAGGGTTGGGCTTTAGCGTGCGTTTGCCGGTCGCCCTTGATCCAAAAATCCAGACACGATGAATCCGGTCTTCGGCAGCCGCCCACTCGCGGATTGCTTCAATCCAACCCGGGTCAGTATCGAAGTGAAGCGACACCTCAATGCACCCGCGCCTTCCCGATCTCCAACCCATCCGTCCCCGCTGACACCGCGATCACGCTGCCGTCGGCGATCTCGCCGGCCAGCAGCTTCTTCGCCATGGGGTCGACCAGCTCCTTCTGGATGACGCGCTTCAGCGGGCGCGCGCCATAGACCGGGTCGTAGCCCTTGTCGGCGAGCCAGGCCGAGGCGCTGTCGTCCAGAGCCAGAGTCAGCCGCCGGTCGGCCATCAGCTTTTCCAGCCGCGCCAGCTGGATGCGGACGATGCCGGCCATCTGGTCGCGGCCCAGGCGCCGGAACAGGATGATCTCGTCGATGCGGTTAAGGAACTCGGGCCGGAAGTGGGCGCGGACAGCCTCCATGACGAAGGGGCGCACGGCCTCGACGTCCTCGCCCTCGCCCTGATCGGCGAGCGCCGCCGAGCCGAGGTTGGAGGTCATGATGATCAGGGTGTTCTTGAAATCGACCACCCGACCCTGACCGTCCGTCAGGCGGCCGTCGTCCAGCACCTGGAGCAGGACGTTGAAGACGTCGGGATGGGCCTTTTCGACCTCGTCGAACAGGACGACCTGATAGGGGCGCCGGCGCACGGCCTCGGTGAGCGCCCCGCCCTCGTCATAGCCGACATAGCCCGGAGGGGCGCCGATCAGGCGGCTGACCGAGTGCTTCTCCATGTACTCGCTCATGTCGATGCGGGTGATGGCCTGGTCGTCGTCGAACAGGAAGGCGGCCAGCGCCTTGGTCAGCTCGGTCTTGCCCACGCCCGTCGGGCCGAGGAACAGGAAGGAGCCGAGCGGGCGGTTGGGGTCGTTCAGGCCGGCGCGCGCCCGGCGCACGGCGTCGGCGACGGCGGCAAGCGCCGCGTCCTGGCCGACCACGCGGCCGCGAAGCGCGTCCTCCATCGACAGCAGCTTCTCGCGCTCGCCCTCCAGCATCTTGTCGACGGGCACGCCGGTCCAGCGGCTGACGACCTGGGCGATCTGTTCGGCGTCGACGACCTCGGGCGTCAGGGAGGCGGCGGCCGCCTCGGCGCTCTCGGCCTCGGCGAGTTGCTTCTCGATCTGGGGGATCTGGCCGTAGGCGATCTCGGACGCGCGGGCGAGGTCGCCGTTCCTCTGGGCGCTGGCCAGCTCGGCGCGCAGGCGGTCCAGAGTCTCCCGCAGCTGGGCGCCTTGGCCGACCTTTTCCTTCTCGGCCTTCCAGCGCCGGGTCAGGTCTTCGGACTCGACCTCCAGATCGCTGATCTCGTCCTCGAGCTTTTCGAGGCGCTGGATCGACGCGGCGTCAGTCTCCTTCTTCAGGGCCTCGCGCTCGATCTTGAGCTGGACCAGGCGGCGGTCGATCTCGTCCAGAGCCTCGGGCTTGGAGTCGACGGCCATGCGCACGCGCGACCCGGCTTCGTCGATCAGGTCGATGGCCTTGTCGGGCAGGAAGCGGTCGGTGATGTAGCGGTTGGACAGGGTCGCGGCGGCGACGATGGCCGAGTCCGAGATGCGCACCCCGTGGTGGACCTCGTACTTCTCCTTGAGGCCCCGCAGGATGGAGACGGTGTCCTCCACCGTCGGCTCCGACACGAAGACGGGCTGGAAGCGGCGGGCGAGAGCGGCGTCCTTCTCGACGTGCTTCCTGTACTCATCGAGCGTCGTGGCGCCGACGCAGTGCAGCTCGCCGCGGGCCAGCGCGGGCTTCAGCAGGTTCGACGCATCCATGGCGCCGTCCGTCTTTCCGGCGCCGACCAGGGTGTGCATCTCGTCGATGAAGAGGATGATCTGGCCCTCGGCGGCCGTGACCTCGCCCAGCACGGCCTTCAGCCGCTCCTCGAACTCGCCGCGATACTTCGCCCCGGCAATCAGGGCGCCCATGTCGAGCGCCATGACGGTCTTGTCCTTCAGGCTCTCGGGCACGTCGCCGTCGACGATGCGCTTGGCCAGGCCCTCGACGATGGCGGTCTTGCCGACGCCGGGTTCGCCGATCAGGACGGGGTTGTTTTTGGTGCGACGGGCGAGGACCTGGATGGTGCGGCGGATCTCCTCGTCGCGGCCGATGACGGGGTCGATCTTCTGGTCGCGCGCCGCCTGGGTCAGGTCGCGGGCGTAGCGTTTCAGGGCGTCATAGGCGTCCTCGGCCCCGGCGGAGTCGGCGGTCTTGCCCTTGCGGATGTCGGCCACGGCGGCGTCCAGTTTGTCGGCGGTGACGCCGGCGGCTTTCAGGGCGTCGCCGGCGGGGCCGCCCTCGCGCGCGATGGCCGACAGGATGCGTTCGGTCGTGACGAAGGCGTCGCCGGACTTCTTGGCGGCTTCTTCCGCCTTGGCGAAGACCCGGGCGGTCGAGCCGTCGAGATACAGCTGGCTGGTGGCGGATTCGACCTGGGGGCGCTTCTTCAGCATAGCCTCGGCGGCGTCGGCCGCCTTCGCAGGGTCGCCGCCGGCCGAGGTGATCAGGTTGCGGGCGAGGCCGTCGCGTTCTTCCAGCAGTACTTTCAGCAGGTGCTCGGGCGCGAACTGCTGGTGCTTTCGGGCGAGCGCGAGGGTCTGGGCCGACTGGACGGCCTGTTTGGCGCGGTCGGAGTAGAGGTCGAGATTCATGGCTGTCCCCTGAGGCGACGATGGTGGACCGGCGCCCTCGAAGGAGCAACGCCGCTTGACCGGTCACTTGGGTGTGGCGATCGAGCCACACAAGAGGTCCGGGCGCGGAGGGTCTAGGGTGGCGCCATGCCGCACGCCCTCTGGCCCGTCGATCCGTCCGTCGTCCTGCCGTTTCTGGTGGGCGTGGCGCTGGTCGAACTGACGCCGGGGCCGAACATGGGCTGGCTGGCGCTCGTTTCGATGGGGCAGGGGCGGCTGGCAGGGTTTGCAGCGGTCGCGGGCGTGACCCTGGGGCTGACGGTGTGGATGGTGCTGGCGGCGGTTGGGCTGACGTCGGTGCTGCTGGCGTTTCCGGCGCTGTATCAGGCGGTGCGCTGGGCGGGGGTGCTGTTTCTGCTTTGGCTGGCGTGGGAGGCCTGGGCCGGGGCGGGCAAGGTGGCCGAGGACGTCGGGCGCGATCCGGAGAAGCTGCGCGGCCTGTTCCTGCGGGGCCTGATGGGTAATCTGCTGAACCCCAAGGCGGCGGTCTTCTATGTGGCGCTCTTGCCGACCTTCATCCGGCCCGACCACGCCTCTCCGATGGCGCAGGCCCTGACGCTGGGGAGCCTGCATCTGATCGTCAGCGTGGTGATCCACGGCGCGATCGTGCTGGGCGCGGCGGCGGCCGGGGCGGTGGTCATGCGCCGGCTGCGCGGCCTGTGGGCCGGTCGGGCGATGGCGGCGGGGATCGCCGCCGTCGCCGTCTGGATGGCCTGGGCAACGCGGGGTTGAAAGGGGCATGCGGCTTGCGCGGGCGCGGCTGAACCCGTGTCAGGAGCCTGTCCGTGTCCCGATTTGAAACGCGCCCCGCGCCGTCCGTCCTGCTGGTCGGCGATGCGCGGATGGCCTTTCCGGTGGCCAAGGCGCTCGATCGGGCGGGGGTCCGGGTCTTCGCGGGCGTCTCGGTCTCCAGCAACTATCTGGAATGGTCGCGGCATCTGGCGGGGTCGTTCCGGCATCCGCCGCTGGAGCCCGGCACCGACGAGGCCCTGCCGGTGATCCTGGACTGGCTGGACCATAGGGGCGGGGTGACCGCGATCCAGCCGGTCAGCGAGGCGGGCTCGCGACTGATGTCGCGGCATCGGTCGGCGTTTCAGGCGCGCGGGCGGCTGATCATGCCGGATGCCGTCACCGTCGCAGCCTGCATGGACAAGACCGGGCTGTTTCGTCTGTGCGAGCGGCTGGACGTGGCCCTGGCCCCCTTCCGCCGGGTGGCGAGCCTGGCCGAGGCGCGAGGGGCCGCCCGGGCGCTGGGCTTTCCGGTGATCGTCAAGCCCTCGGTGGTGGACGCCGAACTGTTCGGGCGAAAGGCCCTGATCGTGCCGGATGAGCCGACGCTGGCCGCCCGGATGCCCGCCTGGCCGGAGATCCATCCCGAGCTGATCGTCCAGCGATACGTCACCGGACCGCGCCACAGCGTCATCTTCAGCGCCGACCGGGGCCGTCTTCTGGGGGCTGTCGAGATCCGCGCGGCGCGCACGCACGAGCATGACGGCACGGGCTATACGACCTATGGCGTCACGGTCCGACCGACGCCGCGCGTGCGCGAAGGCGTCGAGCGGCTGGTCGAGGCGCTGGATTACTCCTCCACCGGATGCGCCCAGTTCGTGGTCTGTCCCCGTAGCGGAGACCTGACCTTCATGGAGATCAATCCGCGCGTCAGCCTGGCGCGGATCGCCGAGCACGCCGGCCTGCGGCACAGCGTCTGGGGGCTGGAGCTGGCTCTGGGCCGGCGGGTCGAGGGCTGGGCCGATCCCTGGTCGGCGCGGACGGGGGTGCGCTACGTCTGGACCAAGGGCGACCTGAACCTGCTGATGAAGCGGGTCGGCGACGGCGTCGTTGGGCCGGGCGAGGCGGCGCGCAAGCTGGTTGAGATCGGCGTCGATGCCGCGACCTGTATTCACGCCATCTTCGACCCGCTGGACCCCGCGCCCGCGCTCGGGGTCTACGCCAACCGCTGGATCAAGCGGTATCGCGACCATCCGGAATATGATCCGGCCTGGGCGCGCGACCGGTTCCCCGAGGCCTTCGCGGCGGTGGACGCTCGCCGCGCGGCCTGAAACGGGATCAGCCTCCGGCGGGGCCGGTCGAGAAGTCGAACTGCTCGGGCTGGCGGCGCTGGCCGTTGCCCAGGGTCCAGCTGAGGCCGATGTAGAAGGCGGTCAGGTTGATGTCCTGATTGAACTCCTCGCGGAAAGCGGGGGTTTCGAACACCGTGTCGTTGTTGAACGTTCCGAGCACGTCGCGGCCGGTGAAGTTGAACGACAGATTATCCGTCAACTTGCGCCGATAGCCGATGTTCAGCATGCCGCCGGCCTCGCGGGTGCCTTGCGCCAGCAGCTGCTCGCCCTGCCAGAAACCCGAGACCTGGATGAAGTCTTCCGTCGTCGGCTGCCAGGTCAGGTTCAGGCGGCCGCTGGCGAAGGTGCCCTCACGGTTGCCGCCGCCGGGGATGCCGGTCGAATCGATCTCCTGACGGAAGACGTTCACCGCGCCGCTGTAACGCAGGGTCGAGGTCAGGGGGCCGTTGGCGGTGAACTCCATGCCCGTGTCGCGGCGCGAGCCGAGGTTCTCGGGCCGGGTCAGGAGCACGCCGCCGCCGATGTCGCGCGCGACCTGGGTGAAGGCACCGTCGGTGTCCCTCAGATAGGCGGTGGCCATGTAGAAGGTCTGGCCCTGGCGCATCTGCCACATGACCTCGAAGGCGTCGGTCTCCTGGGGCTCCAGGTCCGGATTGCCGGAGCTCAGGTTCAGCGGATCCTGGAAGGCGACGAAGGGGTTCAACTGCTGCGGCTGGGGCCGGGCGATGCGGCGCGAATAGCTGCCGCGCAGGGTCTGGGTCTCCGACAGCTTGTACTGCAGGTGAGCCGTCGGATAGGCCTTGAAGTAGTCCTGCTCCGCCGTCGCGCCGCCGGTCAGGTCGGTGATCTCGATGTCGGCCTGCTCGAGACGCAGACCCAGCTGGGCCGAGAACTGCTCGGTCAGCGGCCGTTCCCAGGTGGCGTACCAGGCGTGGACCGTCTGCTCGGCCTCGAAGCGATTGGAGAACCCCGGCACGACCGCGAGACCGGCCTCGGACGGGCCGCGCGAGAAGACGAAGTCCTGTTCCGGTCGCTGGATGTTGAGCTCATAGCCCAGGCGCAGCTGTCCGCCCTCGGCGAAGGGCCGGGTGTAGGCGCTGGTCAGGCCGATCGTGGTCTGGTCCGAGTCCTGCGCGGTCCGCTCATAGAGGTCGGGCCCGACCGGCAGGGCGAAGCGCGAGAGGTTCAGGCCGCTGGTCTCGTTCCCGTTCTGATCATAGCGCAACTCGTTGGACCATTCGTGACCCGCGTCGTCGAAGCGGTGCAGCAGGCGGGCGGTGGCGCCCCAGTTCACGAAATCGAAGTCGACCGATCCGTCGCGGCGATACCGGCTGGTCGGCGTGCCCGCGGCGTTGCGGGTCTCGAACAGGCCGACGATGTCACCCTCGCCCGAAAAGGCGACGCCGCGCAGTTCGCCGGTCAGCTGGGTCTTGTCGGTCAGGCGGTATTCGGCGGTGACGCGGCCGAAAGCCCCGCTCTGGTCGTTCTCGACTTCCTGATCGGTAGTGGTGGTCGAGATCAGGGCGCCGGTGGTCGGGTTCAGTTGCTCGCGGATGCGCTCGAAGGAAACGCTGACGGGATCGGCGCGATAGCTGATGTCGCCCGACAGGGTCAGGCGATCTTCCTGGATGGAGCCTGAGGCCCCCGCGTTCCAGCGGCCGTCGTCGCCGACGTTGACGCGGATCGAGCCGGTGGTCTGGCGGCCGGGACGCGGCGCCGTGGACTTGGTGATCAGGTTGATGACGCCGCCGGACCCCTCCGGGCTGTAGGCAGCGGACGGATTGGTCATGACCTCGATGCGGGCGTACTGGTCGGCGGGCAGCTGCTGGATGGCCTGGCCGCGTCCGGCCCCGGACAGGATGCCCGAGGGGCGACCGTCGACGAGGATGGTGACGTTGGAATCGCCACGCAGGGAGACGTTGCCTTCAGGGTCGACATCGACGGAGGGGACATTCCTCAGCGCGTCGGCGAGACTGCCGGTCGTGGCCTGGAGGTCGTTGGCCAGGCTGTAGCTGACCGAGTCGATGGAGGTGCGGACATCCTCGCGGCGGCCGGTGACGACCACATCGGTGACGGCGTCGGTCTGGGCCTCGGGCTCTTCCTGCTCCTGGGCAGGCGGAGTCTGGGCCGGCGGCGTCTGCTGTGTCGACGGGGTCGGTGCGGGGGCTGTCTGGGCCAGGACCGGCGTGCCGATGGCGGCCACGGCGGCGCCCGCCATCAGGATGGATTTCAGTCGAATCATGGCTCGGCCCCCGTCGGCGCACCCTGCGCCGGTCTCTCGCGCCGCATATCAAGCTTGCTTGACGCGCCCTAGTTACTTCGCCGTCATGATTTTCGTCGTGATTTCATATTGTTACCGGCGCGCAATGTTCGTGGCTGAAACGCGGCGGCCGGATGCGGTGGCTGGCGCGGGTGGACCGGCGGCGCTAGCGTCACGGGCGTGACCGACCGGAGCCCGCCA
>NZ_LJHU01000099.1 GCF_001295975.1 Brevundimonas sp. AAP58
CCACCGTCTTCCTCTCAGCCGTCGCCCTCGCTGCTACCGTGCTCGTCTGGCTATTATTCCTGACCCTAGCTGCTGCAGCGGAAAGTGGACGTTCGATTCTCCAGAACTAGAGGCGCGGGTCTTCCGCCGCCCTGACGACGCCTCAATTAATTTCGCGCCGCCGCATCCAGACGCGCCGGTTCGGGCCTCTAAGATCACAGCAAGCTTAAGCGATCCGGAGAGATACAATGACCCTACGCGCCCTGATCATCAGTATCGCCCTTTGTGCAATGCCGACGGCGGGAATAGCCCAGATCAGGGAGGAGACGTTTGAGGCACGCTCCGACGAGGCGGTGCTGGCGGGAACGCTAGTCCTGCCGGCCGACAGGCCGCGCGCTGCGGTGGTTCTCATCCAGGGCAATGGCCCACACGGTCGTGACCAGATCATTTCTGGGACCCCCATGTTCCGAGTGCTCGCCGACGAGCTTGCGCAACTCGGAATTGCAAGCGTCAGGATCGACAACTCTGGCGTCGGGGCTTCAACCGGCGCCCGCATCCGGCACTTCCGCGAGCGCACGCCGCAGATCGTGTCCGTGTTTGATGCCCTGACATCCCATCCTGACCTCCAGGGTGTTCCGCTCGGCCTGATTGGTCACAGCGAGGGCACGATGGTCGCGACCGAGGTCTGGATTGAACGCGGAGACACTCTGGACTTCCTCGTCCTGCTTGGGGCCCCGGGCCGTCCAGGCAGGACTGTCTGGATCGACCAACAGGCCAACCCAGCGCGTTTTCCCGACCACGATGCGGCTGGCCATGCCCGGATACGTGCGGCCCTGGAACGGGTAGTCGACCTCGCAGTGGCGGACGACAGAAGCGGGCTCGAGGTGGCAGCCGATCACCTGTTTCAAGTCAGTGGCCTGTCAGCCGAGGAAGCAGCAGAAATCAGGCCCGGCTTTGTCGAGCGGATGAGCAGCGCAGAGATGCGGGTATTTCTGAGCCACGATCCGGCGGATGCCTTTGTGCAGGTGACCGACCCGGTCCTGACGGTGTGGGGGGGAATCGACCCCCTCACCTCGCCGGAGCTAAACGTTCCCGTCTTTCTCGAAGGTCGCAACCCGGAGAGTCGGCTAACCGTGGTCGTACTGCCGGATGAGGAGCACTTCTTTCTGCGGGGGAATGGTCTTGCCCCGGGAGAACACCGGTTCGGTGAAATGAGCCTCAGCCCCCGGCTGGTCGACGTAATCGCGGATTGGCTCAGCAGCGAACAATTCCGAAGATAGCTGATACACGCCGCCACAGTACCGCTGGAACCCACTCCCTTGCCTCAGATCACGATCGAGTTTTCGCATGAAGTGATCGCCGTCGAGGACGCGCGGCGCCTGGCGTTCGACCTCCACGCCATCCTGGCGCCGGTTCTCGACACCGAGCTAGCCAGCTTCAAGACGCGCCTGGCGCGCCTCGAAGATGTCGTGATCGGGCCGGGTTCATCGGACGAAGCCATGGTCCACGTCGAGCTCGGCGTGCTGACCGGGCGATCGCCGGCGATCAAAGCGCAGGCCGCGGATTTGATCCTCGAGCGCGTCGAGGCGTGCGTGGAGCGCCGTGGATCCCGGCGGCCGCTGCAGATGACGGTCGAGGTTCGCGACATGGACGCCGCAGTTTACCGGAAGGCGACCCGGGCCTGACCGGAACAGCCACTGGCTATGGCGGGACTGCCGCCAAAAGCGGATCTGTTTGAACGTCATTAAAGAGTCAGGTTCTGGCTTGGGGGTAGCGGGTCCTAGGGTCAGGACTCATAGCCAGACGAGCACGGTAGCAGCGAGGGCGACGGCTGAGAGGAAGACGGTGG